>DATFCQ010000338.1:0-27130 GCA_035252905.1 Allostellaceae bacterium
ATTCCGCCGCCCGTTCAGGACCGGGTAAAGAACAGCCCAAGGAACGCGCGGTAGATCGCGCTCAAGGCTGTAAGATCGGCGAGATCGACCCGCTCGTCGGCCTTGTGCATCGTCAATCCGACGAGGCCGAATTCGGCAACCGGGCAATGCGCCTGGATGAAGCGCGCGTCCGAGGTGCCGCCGGTGGTGCTGAGTTCGGGCTCCCGGCCGGTGATCCGGCGGATCGCCTCGCCGAGACAGTCGCTGACGATGCCGGGCGGGGTCAGGAAGGATTCGCCGCTGACCGACACGTCAAGCGCATAGCGGCCGCCGATCGCATCGAGCCGCTCGGCGAGCCAGCGCTTCAACCTGTCGCTCGTCCACAGATCGTTAAAGCGGATATTGAACACCGCATGGGCGCGGGCCGGGATTACGTTCGAGGCGGGATTGCCGATGTCGATCGTCGAGACCTGCAAGGTCGAGGGCTCGAAATGCCGGGAGCCCTGGTCGAGTTCGGCCGCGGTCAGGGCGGAGAGCATCTGCACCAGGCGGTGCGCCGCGTTGTCGGCGAGATGCGGATAGGCCGTGTGCCCCTGCACTCCCTCGACCGTCAGCCGCCCGGTCATGCTGCCGCGGCGGCCGATCTTGATCATGTCGCCCAAGGCGCGCGCGCTGGTCGGCTCGCCGACGATGCAGGCGTCGAGTTCTTCGCCCCGCGCCTCCAGCCATTCGAGCACCTTTTTCGTGCCGTTGACCGCGGCGCCTTCCTCGTCTCCGGTAATCAGAAGGCTGATCGAGCCTTTAAACTCGGCGCCTTCGGCGGCGAGAAAGTCCTCGGCCGCGGCGATAAAGGCGGCGATTGCGCCCTTCATGTCGACCGCGCCGCGGCCCCTCAACGCCCCGTCGCCGATGCCGCCGGCGAACGGGTCGAATGACCAGGCTTCGCGCGGGCCCGGCGGCACTACGTCGGTATGGCCGGCGAAACACAAATTCGGCCGGTCGCCGCCACGGCGGGCATAGAGGTTTTCGATGCGCGCTTCGCCCTCGCCAAAGGCGAGGCGATGGCAGGCGAAGCCGAGCCCTGCGAGGGCGCCGGCGACAAGGTCGAGCGCGCCCGCGTCCCTGGGCGTCACGCTCGGGCGGCGGATCAGTTCGGCAGCGAGCGCCGCCGCGCCAGGTAGGGCCGCACTCATGCGCGCAGCAATTCGTTGATCGAGGTGCGGGCGCGCGTCCTCTCGTCGACCTTTTTGACGATGACCGCGCAATAGAGGTTCGGGCCCCAATTGCCGTCCGGCAGGGTCTTGCCGGGCAACGAGCCCGGCACGACGACCGAATAGGCGGGAACGCGCCCGATATGCGTTTCGCCGGTCTCGCGATCGATGATGCGCGTCGAGGCGCCGAGAAAGACGCCCATCGCCAAGACCGCACCGGTCTCGACGACGACCCCTTCGGCGACTTCGCTGCGCGCTCCAATAAAGCAGTTGTCTTCGACGATGACGGGTTCGGCCTGCACGGGTTCGAGCACCCCGCCGATGCCGACCCCGCCCGAGATGTGGCAGTTCTTGCCGATCTGCGCGCAGGAGCCGACCGTCGACCAGGTGTCGATCATCGTGCCGCTGTCGACATAGGCGCCGACATTGACAAAGCTCGGCATCAACACGACGTCGGGAGCGATATAGGCCGAGCGGCGGACGACGGCGCCCGGCACCGCGCGGAACCCGGCGGCGCGAAAGCGCTCGTCCGTCCAGCCGGCGAATTTGGGCGGCACCTTGTCCCACCACGGGGCGGCGCCGCGGGCGGGATCTTCGGGTCCCCCCGGCATCGCCACCATGTTGTTGAGGCGGAACGACAGCAGCACCGCCTTTTTCAGCCATTGATGAACCCGCCAGCCGCCTTCCGCCTTCTCAGCGACGCGCAATCGGCCGCTGTCGAGCCCGTCGAGCGCCGCCTCGATCGCCTCGCGCCAGGCTCCGCGCGTCTGCGGCGAGACCGTTTCGCGCGCCTCCCAGGCGGCATCGATCGTGAGGGCGAGGTCGGCGTCGGTCATGGGCGCGCTCCCGGACGGCGGAGAAGGGCCGCACGATGATCGAGCCGCCCCGGAACTGTCAATCATGGCAGGCGACCGGTTGCGGCTCATTCCGGCAGGCCGAGGAGCGCCCTCAATTCGCGCCACTCGCGAGCCGAAAGCCCGCTCGACCTCTGGTCGACCTCCTCGCGGGCGAGGAGCCGTCGGATCACCGCAAGTCCCGTTTTGGAAATCAGCGCCGCTCCCATTCGGTGTTCGATAAAGGCGCCATAGGTCATCGGCACCCAGTATTCCAGAATTTCCAGAATTCTCTCGGCATAGGCGCGGATCTCGTATTGCGCATGCGGGTCGGCGCGCAACGAAAGAAAATGCATCAGATTATGCAGGTCGATCTTCCAATACCATTGCGTATAAAAATTGAGCGACAGGTTCATGCGGGCCAGTTCGCGGGCGATCCCCGGGCGCTCCGGATCGTGGGGCACGCTGGCTGCGTCTTCGTTGAGCAATTCGGCATAACCGGCATAGGCGCGCTCGGCTTCCGTGCGTAAGAGATCGAGCACCCGCCGTGCCGCCGCGCCGGCAAGCGCCGCGCCGCGCCCCTGGCGATTCGCCGTCGCTTGCAATCCCAGATGCTCGGCCGCCGGGATATAGAATTCCTTGTCGAGGATCGAGTAGCGTGCCGAATATTCGTTGACGTTGGCGGTACGATGGCGGATCCACTGCCGGGCGACAAAGATCGGCAGTTTGACGTGAAACTTGATCTCGCACATCTCGAACGGGGTGGTGTGGCGGTGGCGCATCAGATAATTGATGAGCCCCTGATCCTCGCTGACCTGCTTGGTGCCGCGCCCGTAGGAGACGCGGGCGGCCTGCACCACCGCCGCATCGTCGCCCATATAGTCGACGACCCGGACAAAACCGTGGTCGAGCACCGGCAATGGCTCGTAGAGAATCGCTTCGAGCGCCGCCACCGTCGCGCGCCGTGTCGGCCACGCGTCGCCGCGCTGGGCGGCGACGTCCTGCTGTTGCTCGGGCGTAAGCGGCATCTCTCTCTACTCGCAGAGCCAAGGATTGCGTCGGCGCCGCCGTCATCCTATATGTTCCCCGTCGGCTTGCCGACTATGGCGATACACGGCCTGCGGAATAGACGTAGCGGACCCGGGGGCAGTACCCGGCGCCTCCACTCCTTCCCTCCCGCTCCGGTCTCGGCTGGGGCGGGTCTGCGGGGGCGAAACAGGCTCGACGCGCGCAGTAAAGGCACGGTCCGTCGCTCGGCATGATACCGCCGTTATCGGGTCACAAACTAGCTGCGAACGACAACTTCGCAACGGAGGCGCTCGCGGCCTAACCCTTCGCGGGGTGAAAGCCAACAGCAACTCGCGGTCCGAGGGGCACCGGGCAACAGAAGCCCCTCACTCGCCCTGGGTTCGCGCTTGCGCGGAGATGTCCGGGGCAGGTTTTGTGGTCTCACCGACGAGCGAGCCGCCGGACATGCCCAAGGACCTCTACGCCTATCACGAGATGGTCGAAAACGCCTTGAAAGGGGTCGTCCGCGAGGCGCTCGATCGGGCGGCGCGGCATGGCCTGCGCGGCGGTCATCACTTCTACATCACCTTCCGGACCCGCGCTCCCGGCGTGGCGATCCCAGCCTATCTGCTCGCCAAATATCCCGACGAGATGACGATCGTCCTGCAGCATCAATTCTGGGGTCTCGAAGTCGGCGAGGCGGGCTTTGCCGTGACCTTGAGCTTCCAGAACCGGCCGGAGCAGCTCTCCATTCCGTTTGCGGCGGTGACCGGGTTTGCCGATCCCTCGGTCCAGTTCGGGCTGCAATTCACGGCAGCCGAGCCGCCGGGCGAGGTGCCCGCGACCTTGCCGGTCGTCGCGGCGCCGGAACCCAGCGGCGAAACGCGCGCCGCCGCAGAGGAGGCGGGCGAGACGGGGGAGCGACCGGGGGCGGAGGTTGTCACGCTCGACAAGTTTCGCAAGCGCTAATTTTATCAACCTTCCGTTTTTCTCAGTTGCGGCCTGGCCCGAGATGCCGCAGGCTAGGGCCTACCGCCTCGGCTGGGGCGGGGCGCGCAACGAGCGAAGGGGACATTCATGCCGCCCGCAAAAGTCTTTGGTTTCGCGATTGTCGGCGCTCTGCTGTGGGTCTGCGCTCCGGCTGTCGCCACGGCGCAGCAGCCGCCGGCGACCGCGCCGGCATACGGAGAGCAGGCTGCCGCGTTGACCGACCCGCAGATCGCCAATATCGCCTACACGGCCGGGGTCATCGACATCGAAAATGCCAGGCTGGCGCTGAAAAAGTCGCACAACCCGGCGATTCGCGCGTTTGCCCGCGACATGATCCGCGACCACACCGCCGTCAACCGCAAGGCCTTGGCGCTGGTCAAGAAATTGCACGTCACCCCGCAGGACAATCCGACCAGCCAGTCCCTGGTCCGGCAGTCCGACAATGTGCGCGCCGAGCTCGCCAAAATGTCGGGGAAGGCGTTTGACAAGGCCTATATCGACAACGAGGTCGCCTATCACAAGGCGGTCAACGGCGCCCTCCAGAACAAGCTCATTCCCGATGCCAAGAACCCGCAACTGAAGAGCCTGCTCGAGACCGGGCTGAAGATCTTCGAGGGCCATGAAAAGCACGCCGAGCAGATCGCCAGCCGGATGGGATAACCGGCGGCACGGCCTGGGGACGGCGGTGCGCGGGCTGGCGCTGGCGGCGCTGTTCTGCACTGCCGGCGCGCTATTTCAGTCTGCCGCCGCCGCAACCTGGCATGTCGTGATCCGCGACATCGCCTATCACGACGTTCCCAAGGAGGTCCATGTCGGCGACGTGGTGGTGTGGACCAACAAGGATTTCATCGACCACACCGCGACCGCGCGCGACGGCAGCTTCGATATCGTCCTGTCCGCCGACAAGACCGCCCGGACCACACTGAAGCGGGCGGGAAAGATCGCGTTCTACTGCCGGTTTCACCCGCAGATGACAGGGGTCATCACGGTCCTGCCGTGAGGCGCGGCCCCTGTCGCCGCCGCAACCCGCCGGGCGACCGCGGGTCGAGTGCGGTTGACATCCCTTGCCGCGGCCGATACCAAGGGGATCGCCGTGAAAGCATAAAATACGCGGCGAGGGCGCGAGCGGGAGGAGCGGCGCATTGGCACCCCTTTTGGAAGTCAGGAACTTGCATACCGAGTTCCGCACCGGGGCCGGCGTCGTGCACGCGGTCGACGGCATCTCCTATCGGGTCGAACCGGGCGAGACGGTTGCAATCGTCGGCGAAAGCGGATCGGGCAAAAGCGTCGGCGCATTGTCGATCCTGCAGCTGATCCCGAACCCTCCCGGCTGCATCACCGCAGGCGAGGTCCTGTTCGAGGGCCGCGATCTGTTGAAGCTGCCCGAGGAGGCGATGCGCGAGATCCGCGGCGGCGACATCGGCATGGTGTTCCAGGAGCCGATGACCTCGCTGAACCCGGTGTTGACGATCGGCCGCCAGATCACCGAGACGATCGAGCAGCATCGCGGCGCGGATCGCAGCACGGCGCAAAAGCGCGCGATCGAATTGCTGGGGCTCGTCGGCATCGCCGAGCCGGCGCGCCGATTGCGGCAATATCCGCACCAATTGTCCGGCGGCATGCGCCAGCGCGTGATGATCGCGATCGCGCTCGCCTGCGAGCCCAAATTGATCATCGCCGACGAGCCGACGACGGCGCTCGACGTTACGATCCAGGCGCAGATCCTCGAATTGATGCAGGATCTGACGCGTCGGCTCAATGTCGCGCTGATCATCATCACCCATAATCTCGGGGTGGTCGCGCGCTACGCCCAGCGCGTCAACGTCATGTATGCCGGCCGCATCGTCGAGAGCGGCACGGCGGCGCAGATCTATCACGATCCGCGCCATCCCTACACGATGGCGTTGTTGCGCTCAGTTCCGCGGCTCGATCGCCCGCGCCAGGCGCGCCTCGACCCGATCGAGGGCCAGCCGCCCGATCTGACCCGGCTCATTGCCGGCTGCTCCTTCCGGCCGCGCTGCCGCTTTGCGGTCGAAGCCTGCGCGCACTCCCGTCCGCCCCTCGCTCCGGCCGTCGACGACAGCCATTTCGCCGCGTGCCTGCGCAGCCGTGAACTGGGCCTCCCTCTGGCGACCGTAGCGTGAGCGCCGAGGCCCTCCATTCGCCGGGCGAGGAGGCGCGGCGGCGGGCGCACCCTGAGGCGGCGATGCGCACCCAGCCTCTGATTGAGGTCAGGGGGCTCGAGATGCACTTTCCGATCACCGAGGGGGTCCTGGTCGGACGCAAGGTCGGCGCGGTCAAGGCGGTCGACGGCGTCGATTTCTCGATCGAGCGCGGCGAAACCCTGGGCCTCGTCGGGGAAAGCGGGTGCGGCAAGACGACCATCGGCCGTTGCCTGTTGCGCCTCGCCCAGCCGACCGCCGGCGAGATCCTCTACGACGGGATCGACATCGCCCGGCTCGGACGCAAGGATCTGCGGCATTTGCGGCGGCGCATCCAGGTCATCTTCCAGGATCCCTACAGTTCATTGAACCCGCGCATGAAGGTCGGCGCGATCCTCGCCGAGCCGATGAGGGTGCACGGGATTGGCGGCACTGCGACGCAGCGGGCGGCCCGAGTGCGCGAACTCCTGGCGATCTGCGGCCTCAATCCGGCCTTCGCCGACCGCTATCCTCACGAGATGTCGGGCGGCCAGCGCCAGCGGGTCGGGATCGCCCGCGCGCTGGCGCTCGAACCCGAATTCATCGTCTGCGACGAGGCGGTATCCGCCCTCGACGTGTCGATCCAGGCGCAAATCGTCAATCTGCTCGAGGATCTGCGCGCGCGGTTCGGCCTCACCTATCTGTTCATCGCCCATGATCTCTCGGTCGTGCGGCACATCTGCCAGCGCGTCGCGGTCATGTATCTCGGCCGCATCGTCGAGCTTGCTGCCTGCGACGAACTGTTCGAGAACCCGCTCCATCCCTATACCGAAGCGCTGTTGTCGGCGGTGCCGGTACCGGACCCGAGTGTCGAGGCAACCCGCAAATTCCGCCCGGTCAAAGGCGAGGTGCCGAGCCCGATCAACCCGCCCTCGGGCTGCACGTTCCATCCGCGTTGTCCGCTCGCGGTCGATCTGTGCCGAAAGAGCCGGCCGGAATTGCGCGAATTGCGGTCCATCCACTGGGTGGCGTGCAGCGAGGTCGACCGACCGACACTGTCGTAACAATCAGCGGAGAGGAGACGCCTATGCGATCAAAGGTGGTTGCGGTGGCGATCGGCACCCTGCTCGGCATGGCAGGATGTCTCGGCGCGGCAAATGCGGCGCCGGCGCCGAAATACGGCGGGACCCTGACCTATATGATCCCGGCGGATGCGCCGCCGAGCTTTGACGGCCACCGGGAGGGGACTTTCGCGACGGTCCACTCGGCGGCGCCGTTCTACAGCGTGTTGATCCGGGTCGACCCGTATAATCCGTCGTCGAGCACCGATTTCGTGTGCGATCTGTGCACAGAGATGCCGAAGCCGACCGATCAGGGCAAGACCTGGACCTTCACAATCCGCAAGGGGGTCAAGTTTCACGACGGGACGCCGCTGACCGCCGCCGACGTGGCCGCGAGCTGGAACGAGATCATCTTTCCGCCCAAGGGCGTGTTGAGCGTGCGCGCACCCAACTACAAGATGGTCAAGGACGTCGAAGCGACGGACCCGACGACTGTCGTCTTTCATCTGAAATTCGCTACCAACGCCTTTCTGCCGGCGCTCGCCTCGCCCTTCGCGTGGATCTACGAAAAGAAGATCCTCGATAAGGACCCCCACTGGTACGAACAGCACATCATGGGATCCGGGCCGTTCAAATTTGCCGGATACCAAGTCGGTCAATCCATCAAGGGGGTGCGCAACCCCGATTACTACCACAAGGGGTTGCCTTATCTCGACGGCTTTGTCGCGCTCTATGCGCCGAAGCAGTCGGTGCAGCTCGACGCGATCCGCGCCGACCGGGCGGCGATCGAGTTCCGCGGCTATCCGCCCTCGGCGATCAATCAACTGAAAGAACAGCTTGACGGCAAGATTAAGGTGCAGACGAGCGACTGGAACTGCGGCAGCGTAGTCTACTTCAATCACAAGAAGAAGCCGTTCGACGATGCGCGGGTGCGCCAGGCGCTGACCCTGGCGATCGACCGCTGGGGCAGCGCGCCGGGGTTGTCCCGGATCGCCAATGTGCACACGGTCGGCAGCATCATCTTCCCCGGCTCGCCGCTGGCGCCGACAAAGGCGCAGCTCGAAACGATCCCCGGCTTTTGGCCCGACATCAACAAGTCGCGGGCCGAGGCGCGTAAGCTGCTGAAGGAGGCGGGCGCCGAAGGGCTCAGTTTCCAGCTGCTGAACCGCAACGTCGATCAGCCCTACAAATATGTCGGCACCTGGCTCGTCGACCAGTGGAGCAAGATCGGGGTTCATGTCACGCAGCGCGTCGAGCCGACCGGACCATGGATCGCGGACGGCCGCAGCGGTAATTACACCGTCCTGTCGGGCGCTAGCTGCGAGGCGACGGTGGATCCGGTCGTCGACGTGTATCCCTATTTGCCGCTCTCGCTCTACAACGCGAATATCGGCTTTTACAATGATCCGCAGGAAGCCGCGCTCTGGGAAAAGATGCTGCACGATACCAGCTCCGACAAAGAGCGGGCCGACGTGTGGCAATTCGTCAAATGGGTGATGGGAACAAAGGCGCACGTGGCCTACCTGTTGTGGTGGTACCGGATAGTGCCGGAACGGTCTTATGTGAATGGCTGGAAGATCAGCCCGAGCCATTACATCAATCAGGATTTGTCGACGATCTGGTTGTCCCCGCCGCAATGCGGCAAATGCACATCGGAACCAGCGCCGGCGGGATAATCAGACAGCGGCGCATGCCCCGGCCGCTGCCGGCTCCTTTCTGGCGGCGGCCGGGGTGACAAAAACGCCACGGAACGGGAGGAAAGGATGGGACTGCGATCGTCGTTATGGGGCGCGGGGGTCGGCATTGCGCTCGCGGCGGCCGTGCCGGCGGCGGCGCAGCAGCAGGCGCCGAAATACGGCGGCATCCTGACTTATATGATCCCGGCGGACGCGCCGCCGAGCTTTGATGGGCATCGTGAGCAGACCTATGCGACGATCCACACCGCGGCGCCCTTTTACAGTGTCTTGGTGCGGATCAACCCGTACGATCCATCCTCGACGACCGACATCGTTTGCGACCTGTGCACGACGATGCCGCAGCCGACCGACGGCGGCAAGACCTGGACCTTCAAGATCCGCCAGGGCGTCAAGTTCCATGACGGGACGCCCCTGACCGCCTATGACGTGGCCGCGAGCTTCAACGAGATCGCCTTTCCGCCGCAAGGGGTGATGAGCCCGCGCTCGGACAATTTCATGATGGTCAAGGACATTGAGGCGCCCGATCCGGCAACCGTCGTCTTTCATCTGAAGTTCGCGACCAGCGCGTTTCTGCCCGCCCTCGCCGATCCTTACAACTGGATCTATGAGAAGAAGATCCTCGACAAGGACCCGCACTGGTACGAGCACCACATCATGGGGTCCGGGCCGTTCAAATTTGCCGGATACGAGGCCGGCCAATCCATAAAGGGGGTGCGCAATCCGAATTACTACCATAAGGGGCTGCCCTATCTCGACGGCTTTGTCGGGATCTATGCGCCAAAGCAGGCGGTGCAGCTCGATGCGATCCGCGCCGACCGGGCGGCGACCGAGTTCCGCGGCTATCCGCCCTCGGCCATCAACCAGCTGAAACAGCAGCTTGACGGCCAGCTCACGGTGCAGCAACACGACTGGAACTGCGGCTCCGCCGTCTGGTTCAACCACAAGAAGAAGCCGTTCGACGATGTCCGGGTGCGCCGGGCCCTGACCCTGGCGATCGACCGCTGGGGCAGCGCCCCGGGGCTGTCCAGGATCGCCAATGTGCATACGGTCGGCAGCATCGTCTTTCCGGGCTCGCCGCTGGCGCCGTCAAAGGCGCAGCTCGAAACGATCGCCGGCTTCTCGCCCGACATCAACAAGTCGCGTGCCGAGGCGCGGCGGCTGTTGAAGGAAGCGGGGGCCGAGGGGCTCAGTTTCGAGCTGTTAAACCGCGATGTCGATCAGCCGTACAAATACAACGGCACCTGGCTCGTCGACCAGTGGAGCAAGATCGGCGTCCACGCGACGCAGCGCGTAGAGCCGACCGGACCATGGTTCGCGGCGTTTCGCAGCGGCAATTTCAGCGTCGGACTCGCCGGTAATTGCCACGGCATCGTCAACCCGCTGATCGACATCCAGACGTGGCTGCCGCGCTCGGTCAGCAAGGCGAATTACGGCTATTACGACGACCCGCAGGAAATCGCCCTTTATGACAAGATGCTGCGCGAGACCGATTCCGCGAGGCAGCGCGCCGACATGTTCCAGTTTGCCAAAGACGTGATGGATACCAAGGCGCATATCGCCTTCCTGCTGTGGTGGTATCGGATGGTGCCGCTGCGGTCCTATGTGCACGGCTGGAAGATCGGCCCGAGCCATTACCTCAACCAGGATCTGTCGACGATCTGGCTGGCGCCGCCGCATTGCGGCAAATGCACATCGGAACCGGCGCCGGCCGGATAGCAAATAGCCGATCCCCGGCCGCCGGCCGCCGGCCGCCGCGGCAAGCTTTGGGTGGACGACGATGTATCGCTATCTCGTGAAACGAATATTTCTGATGGTCCCGACCCTGTTCGGGGCGGCGGCGCTGGTGTTTGTGATGATGCGCCTTGTTCCCGGCGACATCTGCCTGATCCGCATGGGATCGGAAGGCGCCAGTTTCACCGAGCAGGCCTTGGCCGGCTGCCATGCCGCGATGGGGCTCGATCAACCGATGTGGCTCCAGTTCGTCAAATTCATCTGGGGATTTTGCCACCTTGATCTCGGCATCTCGATGTGGTCGGGCCGGCCGGTCATCGATGAGATCGCCGCGCGCTTCCCGATCACGCTCGAGGTCGCGATATTCGCCACCATCATCGCCGTCGTCATCGCGATCCCGCTCGGCACGATCTCGGCATTGAAGCAGAACAGCTGGACCGATCTGGTCGTACGAACCTTCGCGATCTCCGGGATCGCCGCGCCGTCGTTCTGGATCGGGATCATTTCGCTGCTTGTCGTTCTCGATCTGACTCAGATCTTTTTGGGAAAGCCGTGGATGCCGCCGATCAATTACGTTCCGCTGTGGCAGGACCCGCTCAAGAGCCTGTCGATCGTGATCCTGCCGGCGGTGACCGTCGGCTATCGCTATTCCGCGGTGGTGATGCGCATGACCCGTTCGGCAATGCTCGAAGTCTTGCGCGAGGATTACATTCGCACCGCGCGCGCTAAGGGTCTCCTCAACCGGATCATCATCAATCGGCACGCGCTGAAGAATGCGATGCTGCCGGTCGTCACCCTGATCGGCATCGAGTTTGCGTTTCTGATCGGCGGCCTTATCGTGACCGAGCAGGTGTTCAACCTGAACGGCCTCGGCCGCCTGTTGGTCCAAGCGGTGCAGAACCAGGACTACACTCTGACCCAGGGGATCGTCATGCTGATCGTGACGGTCTTTATTCTGACCAACCTTGTAGTCGATGTGTTTTACGCCTGGCTCGATCCGCGCATCCGCTTTGCCTGAGGTCATCTGCCATGAGCATGGTTGCGCCCGACCCTACTCTCAGCCCGGCGTTCGACGAGGTTGCGGAGATCCGCCGCCGCTCACCCCTCGCCAGGGTGCTCGGCTTCATCCGCCATCAACCGCTCGGCACGATCGGCATGTTGCTGGTCGTCGTCGTCGCCGTCGCCGGGCTCGGGGCGGACTGGATCGCGCCGTACGATCCGACCTCCAATGATTTCGCTGCGATGATCCAGGCGCCGAGCTGGGCCCATTGGCTCGGCACCGACCAGTTCGGCCGCGATATCCTGTCGCGCATCATCTTCGGCGCTCGCACCGCCCTGATCGTCGGTCTCTCGGCTTCGATCATCGGCGGGTTCAGCGGATTGGTTCTGGGCGTTGCCAGCGCCTATTTCGGCGGACGCCTCGATCTCGCGGTGCAGCGCGTGCTCGATGTGCTGATGGCGTTTCCATTGATCATCATGGCGCTGGCCGTGGTGTCGATTTTCGGCCCCGGCGTGCGCAACGTGATCATCGCGCTGACGATCCCGCTGATCCCGCGCTGCGCCCGCGTCGTGCGTTCGAGCGCGCTGGCGATCCGCGAGGTGCCCTATGTCGATGCGGCGCGCGCCTGCGGGTTCGGCCATATGCGGATCATCCTGAGACACATGGTGCCCAATGTGGTGGCGCCGTTTCTGATCATGGTGACCGCCTTTGTCGGCCAGGCGATCCTGACCGAGGCGGCGCTCTCTTATCTCGGCCTTGGCGTGCAGGAGCCGGTGCCGGATTGGGGGCTGATGCTGCAGGGCGGCGCCGAGGAATATGCCGTGACGGCGCCATGGATCGCGATCTTCCCCGGCCTCGCGATCATGCTGAGCGTCTTCGGCATCAACATCTTCGGCGACGCGCTGCGCGACGTCCTCGATCCGAAGATGCGCGACCGCTAAGTGCCGCGGCCGGCTTGACGCGCGCCCGGAAACCGACATCCTGCGCCGAGCCTCTGCCGCGGAGTGACGTGATGAGCGAAGCCGAATTCCATGAGCTTTTCCCGCTCGGCGCCGACGACACCCCCTATCGCCGGCTTGCCGGAGATCCTGTCGCGGTCGACCGCTTCGACGGGGCGCGCATCGTCAAGGTCGCGCCCGAGGCGCTGACCGTGTTGGCGCGGGAAGCTTTCGCCGATTGCCAACACCTGCTGCGCCCGTCGCATCTCGCGCAGTTGCGTGCAATCCTCGACGATCCTGAAGCCTCGGAGAACGACAGGTTTGTCGCCTTCGACCTGTTGAAGAACGCCAATATCGCCGCCGGCAAGGTGTTGCCGATGTGCCAGGACACCGGCACAGCGATCGTGATCGGCAAGAAGGGGCAGCAGGTGTGGACCGGCGGTGACGATGCCGCCGCGTTGTCGGCCGGGATCCGCCGCACCTATACCGAGACCAATCTGCGCTACAGCCAGCTCGCGCCACTGTCGATGTACGAGGAAGTCAATACCGGCGACAATCTGCCGGCCCAGATCGACCTGTTTGCCGAGCCGGGCGAGGAATACAAGTTCCTGTTCATCGCTAAGGGCGGCGGCTCGGCCAACAAAAGCTTTCTCTACCAGCAGACCAAGGCGGTCCTGAACCCGGCCGCCCTTCTGAAATTTCTCGACGAGAAGATCCGTACGCTCGGCACTGCCGCCTGCCCGCCCTACCATCTTGCCGTCGTCATCGGCGGCACCTCGGCGGAAATGAACCTGAAGACGGTCAAATTGGCGAGCTGCCGTTATCTCGACAGCTTGCCGCCGCACGGCAATCGCTGGGGGCAGGCCTATCGCGACCGCGATCTCGAAGCGGAGGTACTGGAATTGACCCGCCGGCTCGGCATCGGCGCGCAGTTCGGCGGCAAGTATTTCTGCCATGACGTGCGGGTGATCCGATTGCCGCGCCACGGCGCCAGCCTGCCGATCGGGATCGGCGTCTCCTGCTCGGCCGACCGCCAGATCCTCGGTAAAATCACCGCCGAAGGGGTGTTCCTCGAAGCGCTCGAAACCAACCCGGCGCGGTTTCTGCCGGAGATCGAGGCCGCCCAGCTTGGCGGCGCGGTCGTTGCCGTCGACCTCGCCCGGCCGATGGACGAAATCCGCTGCCAATTGTCGCATTATCCGATCAAGACCCGATTGAGCCTCAGCGGGCCCTTGATCGTGGCCCGCGACATCGCCCATGCCAAATTGCAGGAGCGGCTCGACCGTGGCGAGGGGCTGCCGGATTATTTCAAGCACCATCCGATCTATTACGCCGGCCCGGCGAAGACACCGGAGGGCTACGCCTCGGGCTCGTTCGGGCCGACCACGGCCGGGCGCATGGATTCCTATGTCGACGCCTTTATGAGACAGGGCGGCAGCCTTGTGACCTTGGCCAAGGGCAATCGCGGCCCCGAGGTGCGTGCGGCCTGCAAAGAACATGGCGGCTTCTATCTCGGCTCGATCGGCGGCCCGGCCGCCCGCCTCGCGCGGGATTGCATCAAAAAGGTCGAACTCCTGGCCTATCCCGAACTCGGGATGGAGGCGATCTGGCGCATCGAAGTTGTCGATTTCCCGGCCTTTATCGTCATCGACGACAAGGGGAACGACTTCTTTGCCGCCCTTTCCGGACGGGCGGCACGAGCCTCCTGAGGCGGCGACCGATTGGCG
Source organism: Allostellaceae bacterium (assembly GCA_035252905.1). Classification (GTDB taxonomy): domain Bacteria; phylum Pseudomonadota; class Alphaproteobacteria; order ATCC43930; family CGMCC-115725; genus AP-15. The sequence goes on from DATFCQ010000338.1 coordinate 14,317, forward strand.
CAAGATCCGATCATCGAGGCTCTGCTGCGCGGCGAGAGCGGCGCATGGGAGGACTTTGTGCGGCGCTATGCGCGGCTGATCGTCGCTGCCGTGCGCGGTCTGGTGCGCGGGCCGAACGAGATCGAGGATCTGACACAGGATGTCTTTGTGCGGTTGTGCAAGGACGATTTCCGCCTGTTGCGCAACTTCGATCCCTCGCGCGCCGCGTTGTCCACTTGGCTGACCATCGTCGCGCGCAGCACCGTGCGCGACGCCTTGCGCCGGCGCCGGGCGGAAGCGGTGCCGATCGAGACGGTTCCGGAAGGCCGGCTTGCCGTCGATCCGGTGGAGCCGGTGCCGAAACTCAAATTGCCGGAGGCGCTGTTGTCGCCGCGGCAGCGGGAAATTCTCGCGATGCTGTATGATCGCGAGATGGACGTCGCGGAGGTCGCCGCGGCGCTCGGCATCGATCCGCAAACCGTGCGCAGCGCCCATCATAAGGCGATTGTCAAGCTGCGTGCTCACTTCAAAGCGGAGACATGATAACCGCTTTTAACCATATGGTTGCGGGGATGCGGGCGGATGCGGCACCGTATACCCTAAGGAGACCGCGCCGATGAACCGAACCGACGGCAGCAGCAAAGGGGACATAGCAGAGCGGGCCTTGTGGCTGCGCTCGCAGGCGACCGATGCGCCCCCCGACGAGGCCGGGCATTTTCTCGATCTTGCCGCCTTTGCCGAAGGGCGGCTCGACGGCGAGGACGCCGAGCGGATTGCCGCGCTTCTCGCCGCCGATCCGGAGGCGGCGAGCGATGTCGCGGCCGCCCGCGCGCCGCTTGCCGCCTCGGTGGACGATGCCGAGATCGAACGCGTGATCGCCCGCGCCTCCAGCCTCCGCCTCGCGCCAGGGCACGGCGCTGTACTGGTGTTTACCCGCCTCGCCCCGCGCCGCAGCGCGGTCCGGGGACTGGCGGGATGGACGAGCCTGGCGGCGGCGCTGGCGATGGCGGGATGGCTCGGCTTTGCGATGGGCAGCGACACCTCGCTCGCGCTCGGGACGGCCGTGCAGTCGAGCCAGCCCAGCTTTCTGCACGAGCTGATCGATCCGGACAACAGCGTGTTGCACGATCTCGGCGTGGATCTGCAGACGTGACGGCGATTGCCGCAGCGATGCGCCGACCGGCACGCCACACTCTGCTGCGCGCGGTGCTGGCTTTATCGCTGGTGCTGAACCTGTGCTTTATCGGCGGCGCTGTGTGGACGCGGATGCAGGCGCCGACGCCGCATCCCGGCATCGCTGCCCGGTTCCGCAAGATCGAGGCGGGGCTCGCGCTCGATCCGCAGCAGCGGCAGGCCTTTGACCGCTATACCGCCGCCGTCGAGAGTCGCGCGCGCGCGATGCGCCGGCAGATCACCCCGCTGATCGGCGACGCCTGGACCGCAATGGCGAAGCTGGGGGCGACGCCGGACGATGCGATGCGCGTGTTCGATCGGGTCGGCGCGGAGCGCCACGCCTTCGAATCGGACCTGACCGCCGCCACGCTCGCCTTCTTCGCCCATCTGTCGCCGGAGCAGCGGCAAAAATTTGTCGAGTTGGTGCAGCGCCACACGGCGGCGCGGCGCCGCTGATGTCGGCGGAATACGCTGCGCTCTCCCGTACTATACCGCTATCGGTTCGAGCAAAGCGGCAGTCGGGTCAGGACAATATCAGCATGCCGATGCGCAGGACCTCGGCGATCCGGCTGTCGTCGGCGGCGATTTCCTCCTCTGGATTGTACATTTTCAAGCGCAGCGGGGAGAGGCCGTCGCCGGTGACAAGCGCGGCATCCGCCGTCCCGTCACGGCGCACGAGAAAGGCAAGATCGCCCAAGGCGACGGGCGCCTTTGGGTCGACGTGGGCGAGCGATCCGGGCCGCATCAAAAAGCCGAGCCGGGTCGAGAAATTGCGGACGAGAAAGCCGCTTTCCGCGGCGGGCAGAAGCGCGGTCAAGGGAAGCCGGCCGACTGCGGTTTCGCGAGAAATCGTAAAGGCTCGCGTCCCGTCGCCTCCGATCCCGATCTGGCCGTAGACCGGCAGAGCCGTCGGCGCGCTCGGCGGGCGGACGCGCCGGATGCTGCGGCGCATGGCATAGCGTTCGAGCGCGCCGAGTTCGCCCCATTTCGGGTCGTCCTTCAACAGCGCCCGCGGCGTGCGCGGCAACAACCGTTCCGGCGGCACGCCTTCGTCCAATTGCTGCCGGTTTTCGTGCGCCCGCCGCTCGAACAGGGTCATCAGGGCGCCGGTGGTCAACCCGTAGAATTTGGCGATTGCCGCGATCTCGTCGGCCTGGATGACGCGGCTGGCCATCTCCATCCGGTGATAGACCGACAACGTCATGCCGATGGCGCTCGCTACCTGCTGCATGGTCTTGCCGTAGCGCTTGCGCAACAAGGCGAGGACATAGCCGGTCGCGGCGGCCCCGCTCTCGACGCTGCGTCTGACTGCATCCTCCTGGACGGTCTGCCAGTCGCGGACCGCGGCCGGCGGATCGCGGCCGGTGACGACCGGGATTTCGTCGGCGCGGCAGTCAAGGATCGCGGCGAGATTGGCCAGTTGCAGATTGGTCGGGCGCCGCTCGCCGCCCTCCATTTTTGAAATCGTCGATTCGCTCAAAGGCGGGTCCATCAGCCGCCCGAGCTGCCCTTGAGTGAGTTGCTTTCGAGTGCGCAACGCTTTGATATTATTAGGAAAAACGATCTCGCTGCGAACCCGCACGACGTGTGCCATGTCGGTAATATTGCAAAATTTCCGATTATCGTCAAGGTGTACCATGAACGGGAACATGTATGGATGGTTGTGTCAACCGGGCAAGAGGCAGCTTCTGCGACAGGCCCGTCATTGCCGAAGGGGCCTCCCGCCGGGCCATTGGAGCCCCGGGGGCGGCGCCGCCTTGGAGTAAGCCTTTGTGAAGGAGTTCGCGGTGGAATTTGCTCGTTCGTGCCGGGCTTCCGGCCGGGGACTCGCGCCTGCGGGCGATCTCGGGAGGTGTGCGAAAGGACCAAGGATGAGCCGCCACGGGACACGGCTTGCCGGGCCATCTCCGGCACGGCATCGCAGCGAAGCCTTGCCGGCTCCGCCCCATGCCCGAGCTGACTGCCTCGAACAGTTGCTGCAGGCTTTTTGCGACATCATCGATCGGGACGATATTCATCAGGCGGCCCATCGGCTGGCTCTGGTCCAGGAATGGCTGCGCAACGAGGCCCAAGCCGCCGCCGCCGATCCGATTTTCGCGGATCTGCCGGTCGGCTGAACAGGCGACCGCCGGCGCTCGCTCACTGTCCGCCCGCGGCGAGGAACTGCTCGATCTGGACGAGCTTTCCGGCAATTTGCTGCGGATCGACCGTATAGGTGCCGGAGAGGATCGCGCGCTGCAACTCGGCGACCCGCGACGGATCGATCACCGATACCCCCTCGGCGGCGGCCGCGATCGTCGCCAACAGGGACTCGGCCCGCGCGACATCGGCCGAGTCGACAGCGTTTGGCGCCGAATGCGGCGTCGGTCCGCCTGGCTCCGCCGCCGTCCCGCTCGCCCCGACATCCGGGGGTTGCGTCGGGCTCACCCCGAGAATGGGATCAGGCATTGCTCTCTCTCACCGTCAGCCGTGATCCTCACATAGTCTCATGCGCGAGGGCGTCGGGAAACACCTTGCGCCAGACCGCGACGAGGTCTTCGAGTGCGATGCGCCCGGCCGCAACCGCTTCGGAGTCGTCCCAAGCGTTGCCTTTCAGAACCGCCGCCAGGGCATAATGGTAGACGCTGGCCAGGCACTCGGAGAGCGGCCCGCGCTCGATGCCCGACAGGCCGAGCATGAATTCGATGATTTTTGCCGCCGAATCGAGCGCCTTGGCCTTTTTCGGGCGGTCCTTCGCGGCGATCGCCGCCTCGGCCTGCAACAGAAAGGTGCGCGCCGCGTCCAACGCCATTTTCATGAATTCCGCGGGCTCGGCGTCGATCCCTTCGACCGCCCGATAGGCCGCGAGGCCGCGAAAGGGTTCGCTCCCGTCCATTCTCATCCTCCCGACCCGCTTGCGGGCTGGTTGAAATAGCTAGAAAGGAAATTGCTGACGGTCGAGAGCTGCGACAAGGTCGCCTGGGCGGCGGCAAATTGCTGCGTCAGGATCAATGTCTGTTGCTGCGCCTGTTGCTGCAAGGCCGCGATCTGCTGGTTGAGCCCATCGATCGTCGTGTTGAGGCCGGCGATCTCGGAAGTGATGCTGCCAGTGCCGCTCGCCAATGCCGAATTGACGATGCTGGACAATGTGCCGTAGAGACCGTCCCCGACCGTCACCTGGCCGAGCGCCCCCGTGACCCCGGCCGCGATTTGGAGCGCCAGACCCTGTGCCGGTCCAGGGCCGTTAACGACCAGCACGCCGCCGGTCCCGCTCGCGGCCTCACCATTGACGCTGCCGCTGACCGATCCTCCCGCATTCGACGTGACGTCGACTGCATAGGTTCCGGCTTGCGCGGCGCCAAGGCTCTGCACGGAAACGGCGGGGTTGCTCGCCGTCCCGGCCTCGCCGAGGAGAGCCGAGACAGCGCCGTAATTGGCCTCGGCGGCGGATTGGAAGGCGGCGTCGTCGAGCGTCACGGTGCCGCTGCTGGTGACCCCGAAACCGATCGCGCTAAGCGAGCCGTAGGGTGCATTCGGCGAGACACCGGAGGCCGGATTGGTGATCGCGCCCAAGAGGGCGGTGCGCACGACGTCGAGCCCGACATCGCCGAGCAAGGGCCCGCCGCCGCTGACCGGACTGTACGAGGCATATTGATTGATCGTACTCAGCACGGTGTTGAGTGCGGAGACCAGGGCGTTGGCCGCTTTGTCGAGCGCGTCGACGCTCTGACTGACCGTGACCGTGGCCGAACCGCTTGCCGCCAGGGTCAGGGTCAGGCCCGGCACCACGCCTTTGACCGTATTTGAGCCGCTGCCGATGGCGACGCCGTTCAATGAGAAGGCGGCATTGGCCGCCACCGCGGTGCGGGTCAGACCGGACGAGCCTGGGGCGTAGCTCAACCCCGCGAGCCCGCCGGAGCCGCTGACCGTGAAGGCGTTGGCGACGCCGGTCGCAGTGCCGGCGACGACCAGGTGATAGGAGGTGCCGTCGAACAGAACTGTCGCTGTGACTCCGGCATTGGCCTGGTCGATCGCGGCGGCGATGCCGGAGAGGCTGTCCTCGCCGCTGGCGATCGTGACGGTCGTGGCCGATCCGCTGCCGACCTGGATCGTCAATGATCCCGTGCCGATGCTGGCGCTGGCGCTGGCGTAGCCCGACGAAATCAGGCTCTGCGCCTGGGCCAGATGGATGCCGGACAGGGTATAGGTGGCGGGCGCGGCGGCGTTGGTGACGCTTGCCGAGACCGCGCCGGAGGGGCTCGCCGTCACACTGCGCTGGGTCAGACTGCCGATGTCGGCTAGGCCGGAGATCGCCGATTGCAGACCGGACAATGCGCTCTCGACCTTGTCGAGCGCAGAAACCTGCGCCTCGATCGGCTTCTCCTGGGCCTGCAAGGCGTTGGCGGGAGCCTGATAGGCCGCGCTCGCCTGCTGGATCAGTGAGGTGATCTGGCTCGAACTGAGGATCCCGGCCGATGCCGCCATGCCCTGGCTCCCTGTTTTTGCGATGACCCGCCCCCAGCCTATGGGGACGGGTCATCGCCGGCTCCTCCCTATTGCAGCAGTTTGAGGAAGCTCTGCTCCAGAGTGCTCGACTGCGCCAGGGCTGAGACCCCGGCCTGCTGCAGGATCTCCTGCTGGGTCAGTTGCGTCGTGACCTGCGGGACGTTGGCATCCTGGACCACCGAGCGCGCCGCGGTCAGATTGGTGTCGGTGGTCTGCAGATTGGCCGCGGTCGCCTGCAGCCGCTTCTCGACCGCGCCGAGCTGGGCGCCGACATTTTCAAGCTGCTGCAACGCGAAATCGACGACGTTGAGCGCCGAATTGGCGCCAGAGATCGTGCTGACGTTGGCCGAGGCCAGGGTCGACAGCGCGGAGGTGGTGTTGAGGCCGATATCGGAGGCTGCGGCCGACAATGCGAAATTTTGGTTCGACTGCAGCGTGACGAGGCCCTGGACAGTGGCCGAGGCCACCTGACCAGCGCCGGTGCCGAGCGTAACCGTGGTGCCGCCGCCGGCGGCGAGCGTGCCAGTCCCGGCAAACCCGGTGATCGAGATATTATCGCCCTGCGCCTGGGTCAGGACCAGTTGATTACTGGCATTGACGGTGGCGGTCACGCCGGTCGTGCCGGTCTGCTGGTTGATCGAGTCAACCAGGGACTGCAAACCACTTGCCGAAACGGTGGTAACCGTGGCCGAGATGTTGACCTTGTTGGTCTGGTTCCCGGCTCCGTCATTGCCATTGCCGAGGGCAAAGGAAATCGAGCCCGCGGTGACCGTGAAGGCGACGCTGGTATCAGCGCTCGCCGTGACGTTAGTTTTCGGGGTGACGGCATTGATCGAGGTCGCGATGTCCTTGGCCGCTTCGGTCGCGGTAACGGTGACGCTCTGGGCGCCGGCCGAGCCCGACACGCCGAAACTGCCGGCGGTGAACGCGCCGGCGCCGGCGGTGGTGATCGCATAAGAATTGCCGGACACGTCACCGACCCCGCCGGTGGCCTTGCCGTCGGTGTTGTACAATCCCGCCGCTGCGGCCGAGGATTGGTAGGCGCCGAGGTTGGTGGCGGTCGTGCTGCCGACCGACAAGCCGATCGTCTGGCCTTCCGAGGCGCCGACCTGGAACTGGACGCCGTTCAACGAGCCGTCGAGCAGGTTGAGGCCGCTGAACACGGACTGGTTGGCTATCGTCGTGACCTGAGTCTGCAGTTGCGAGACCACCTGCTGCAAGGACTGCAATTGCTGGGTGCTGTTGATGCCGTTGGCCGCCTGGTCGGCGATGTTGCGGATCTGCTGCAGGATGTTGACCTGCTGCGTAACCGCGCCGTCCGCGGTCTGCACCAGGGCGATCGCCTGGTTGACGTTGGAGATCGCCTGCTCGGTGCCGCCGATCTGGGTGGTGAAGCCCTGCGCCGCGATATATCCGGCCGGGTTGTCCTGCGGGCCGTTGATCGCTTGGCCGGAGGAGAGCTGCTGCTCCAGGGTATTGGTCGTATTCGCGGTATTCTGCAGGGCATTCAAGGCATAGAGGGCGTCGACATTGGTGTTGATGATGCCTGCCAGCATTCCTGTCCTCCTGGCGCCGACCGCGGGTAAGCCGCCCGGTGGTCGTGGGTTGATAAGCCATGGACCGATCCGGGCCTCTTCGGGGTCCTCGCGCGATCCGTGATCGCGCGGGGCTGGCCCGCTGCCCGGAACAGACGGTCACCCCGGCAAAGACGTACGGCTCGCGATTTTGTTGCAGGCGTTCGGGCGATCGCCCCTCACCCCGGCCCTCTCCCCGCAACGCGGGGAGAGGGAGGGACCCGCGCCGAAGGCGCGGGAGGGTGAGGGGCTGCCGTCGTCGGATGCTGTCAGACCTACCCCCCGCGCAGGGTCGTGCCGGCGGCCGCCAAGCCGGCGGCGATCATGTGCGCGACCGCCGGCGCCAGAAACGGCACCAGGGCCAAAATCGCAGCGATCCCGATCCCCATGAACAATGAGAACCCGACCGAGATGATGTTGATCTGCGGGGCGACGCGCGACACCACCGCCAATCCGAGGGTGACCGCCAGCAAGACCGCGACGACCGGCAGGGCCAGGGCAACCCCCATCTGGAACAACAATGCGCCGGCGCCGGCCAGACTGTGCCATCCCGCCCCGGTGATCCCGCCGCCGGGCGCGACCGGAACCACGGCGAAGCTCTTGACCACGACCCCGAGCAGGATCAGATGGCCGTTCAAGGTCACGAACAACAAGAGCCCGACGAGGCCGAAAAAATCGGCCATCACCGGGACCTCGAAATGGGTCTGCGGATCGAACAGGCCGGCGAAGCCGAACCCCATCTGGACCCCGATCAGATCGCCGGCGAAGGCCATCGCGGCCATTGTCACCTGCATCGCAAACCCGATCGCAAGACCGACCAGAACCTGCTGCACGGCCAGAACCGGCGTGACCCAATCGAGCGCAAGCGGGGCCGCGGGGCGGATCGTCGGGGCGACGACAGCGGCGATGACAAAAGCCATCGCGACTTTGACGCGCGCCGGGAGAGCGGCGGCGCCGAACCCCGGCGCGACCGAGAACAGGGCGAGGATGCGCAGGAACGGCCACAGGAACTCGCCGAGCCACCGGGCGATCTCGGCGCTGTCGAGAGTGAGCACGCCTCACCGGCCGATCGCGCCAATGAGGGCGGCCGAGCGCTCGATAGAGGCGACCATGTGTGCGGCTGCCCAGGCGGCGGTGCAATAGGCGATCAAGAGGGTGGCAAAAAAGCGCGGGACAAAGCTCAAGGTCAGATCGGTGATCCGCGTGCCCGCCTGGAACAGGCCGACGACGAGGCTGATCGCGGTTGCCGCGAGCAGAAAGGGGCTCATCAGCAATAATGTCGTCGCCAGCATGTCGCGCACCGCCGCCGCAATATCCGTAACGCTCATCGCAGGAACCCCTCGGCGAGGGAGCCGATCACCAGGGTCCAGCCATTGACGAGAACAAACAAGGCGAGCTTCAGCGGCAGCGAGATGCTGATCGGCGACAACAGCATCATGCCGAGCGACATCATCACCGCGGCGACGACGATGTCGATCACGACAAAGGGCAGAAAGATCATAAAGCCGATCTGAAACCCGGTCTTCAACTCGGAGGTCACAAAGGCCGGCACCAGCACGCGGAACGGCACGGCTTCCGCGCTTGGATAGGTCTCCCCGCCCGCCAGTTTCAAAAACAGCCCGAGATCCTGGCGGCGCGTCTGCTTGAGCATGAAATCGCGCAGCGGCGCCTCCGCCCGCGTGACCGCCTCGACAGCCGAGATGTCGTTGTCCAGGAGCGGCTGCAGCGAATCATGGCCGATTTTCGACAAGACCGGGCCCATCACAAACAGGGTCAGGAACAGCGCGAGCCCGATCAGGACCTGGTTGGGCGGCGTCTGGGTCAGCCCCAGCGCCTGCCGCAACAGGGACAGCACGATGATGATGCGGGTGAACGCCGTCATTGTCAGGAGGATCGCCGGCAGAAAGACGAGACCGGCCATCAGCAACAGAAGCTGCACCGGCACCGTATAGGTCTGCCCGCCATGGCCGTCCGGCTGCAGGTCGAGCGCCCCGATGCCCGCCGCGTGCGCGGCAGCGGCGAGGCCGACAAAGACCGCGAGCCCCGCCGCAGCCGAGATCGCGATCAGGCGCGGCGCCATGACTTCACCGCCTTCATCGCCTCTCTCAGCCTCTGATCGTTCGCTTCCGGCGGCGGCAGGGGTTCTTCCAGTTCGCACAACAATGACACCGCCGCCGATCCGACCCCGACCACCAGATGCCTGGCGCCGACGCGGACGACCAGCAGTTTTTCGCGCGGTCCCAGCGTCAGGGCGCGCAAGACGGCGCAATCCCGCGATGCGGCCGTGCCTCCATGCAAGCGTCGCAATGCCCACAGCGCCCCCCACAACAGCACGACGATTACGGCGCTCGTCAATGACAGCGAAGCGAGGCCGTCCCCCCCGAATGGCATTACATGCTCCCCCCTCGAAGCTGTGAAGGAACCCCAATCACTCCCTGTCACCCCGGCCCCCGGGTCCGCACGAAGCGCGGCCCGAGGACAGGCTCCGGCCGGGGTCCATGCTTCCGCGGCATGGACGGATCAGGGCCGGCCCGGCATTGCCGTTGCTTGAAAATTCCGAGAGGCGGAGAAATGGGTCCCGGCTTTCGCCGGGACGACAGTAGGGGAATTTGCCATTTCCATCCCAACTGGTCTCTCACACGCTCTTTGCCGGTGCCGCCTGGTCATTCGATGACCAGGGTCGAGAAATAGATGTTGCGCACCGCCTTGGTCTCGCCCCCGTTGACCGCCGCGATCCGTTGGGCGCCGAGCCGCTGCAGCAGGACATGGTTGACGCGCTCGGTCATTGCCCGGCGCAATTTGTCGACCCCGGCGGGGGTGGTGATGTCGGCGACCTTGAAACCGAGCACGGCCTGCCGCATCGCGTCCTGGACTTCCGGCAGGACGGCGCTGACGAGCTGGCCCAGAGCCGGTCCCGACAAGGTCAGATTGACCCCCAATTGCACAAAATGCGCGCTGTCGCCCTCGCCTTCCATACTGACGACAAACGGCTTGATTTCGAGATAGAAGGGCAGCGCCGCCGCCGGCGCGGCAGCCGGTCGGGCGGCATCGCCGCGGGGATGCCACAAGAACATATAGCCGGCGCCGCCTGCGGCGACGACCAGCACCAGCACAAAGGCAAGCATAATCAGGCGCAAGGAGCGGCCGCCGCGGGGCGGCGCCGGGGTCTGGGCGGCGGAGCGGGTTTCGCTCATATTCCAAAATTCCGCTTTTCGTCAATCTTTGCGGCGCGCTGCAACAATTCGTCGACCTCTTTCTGTCTGCGGCGCAGCGCATGCCGGGCCTCCTCCGCTGCGGCGCGCTCGCCGAGGATCTCATACATGCGCTTCTCCCGGCGCGCTGCGACCAGCTCCTGCCAGTACTGCGCGCAGGCGGATTCGAGATTGCCGACGTCGCTTTCCTGACGCAAGGCCACCTGTTCGATCTGCTTGATGAAATCGAGATAGGTCAGCATGGCCGGCGCCGGCACCCCTTCCGCAAGGGCGGCCCGCATCAGATCGCGGTAGCGCTCGCGATATTGCTTCAATAACGACAATTTGCGGATCGCCTCGTCGCATTGCGCTCTGAGCTGGCGCCAGGCGAGGAGGGCCTCCTCGCTGCGGCGTCCGGCAATGCCGATCAGTTTGTCCACTCCCGACATGGTTCCTCACTGGCCAACGAGACCCTTGAGCGCGGCGAGGCTGTCGGCAAAGCCGACGGGGCTCGTCCAATCCTGACGCAAAAAGCTCTCGATCTGCGGCCGCAACGCGACGGCGAGGTCGAGTTCGGCGTCGTGCCCGGGCCGGTATCCTCCGATCGCGATCATGTCCCGGTTCTCTTCGAGGCGCGCATTGAGCTGCTTGAAGCGGCGGGCGGCCGAGAGGTGTTCGGCGGACACGACGGCCAGCATCACGCGGCTGACCGAGGCGCCGACATCGAGGGCCGGAAAGTGACCGGCGTCGGCGAGCCGGCGCGACAGCACGAGATGGCCGTCGAGGATCGCCCGGGTAGAATCCGCGATCGGGTCGCTCGGGTCATCGCCTTCGACCAGGACCGTATAAAAGGCCGTGACGCTGCCGCTGCCTTCCTCGCCATTGCCGGCCCGCTCGCACAAGGCGGCGATCCGCCCGAAGACCGACGGGGGATAGCCCCGGGTCGCCGGGATCTCGCCGATGGCGAGCCCGATCTCGCGCTGCGCCATCGCAAGGCGGGTCAGCGAATCCATCAACAGCAGGACATGCTGGCCGCGATCGCGAAAATACTCGGCGATGGCGACGGCGCGGTAGGCGCCGTGCACGCGCGAGAGGGCCGAATCGCTGGCCGGGGCGGCGACGACGACGGCCTTCGCCAGGCCGCCCGCGCCGAGAATGCGATCGACGAATTCCTTGACCTCCCGGCTGCGCTCGCCGATCAGGCCGATCACCGCGACCTCGGCGCTGGTGTAGCGCGCCATCATCCCGAGCAATACGCTCTTGCCGACGCCGCTGCCGGCGAACAGCCCGAGCCGCGAGCCGCGTCCGACCGAGAACAGGGCGTTGATCGGCCGCACCCCGACATCGAGCGGCTCGCCGACCGGAGCGCGACGCATCGGGTTGACGGCGCGGCCGAATAGCGGCACGCGCTCGCCGCACCACAGCGGTCCCTTGCCGTCGATCGGGGCGCCGCGGCTGTCGATAACGCGGCCCAGGAGCTGCGGGCCGACGGCGATCTCCATCATCCGGCCGGCCGGGATCACCCGCGCCCCCGGCGCCAGACCGTCGCTCTGCCCCTCGGCCATCAACAGCACGCGCCCGCTGTCGAACCCGACCACCTCGGCCGACAACAGGCGGCCGGCTTCGCCCTCGATAAAGCAGCGCTCGCCGATCGCGACGTGGATGCCGCGCGCCTCCATGACCAGCCCGATCGTGCGCACGAGGCGGCCGTGCACAATCACCGCGCTGTCGCGTCCGGCGAGCCGCGCGCGATAGCGTTCGAGGCCCGCCGCCAATCGGGCGGAGGCGGACGACGCGGGATCGCGATCCGCTGCGCTCATTCGGCGCCGCCGTCGAACAGCGTCAATATGACGTTGCGCCACCGCGCCGCCAATGACAGGTCGACCTGCGAGACGCCCTCGCGCAGGCGCGGATGCCAGCGCACATCCTTGGCGTCGTCATGGCCGATCACGAGGCAGCCGCCGATCTCGACCGCCATATCGCCGATCAAGGCGGCGCCGGCCTCCTCGATTTCGGGCGCCAATGTGCGGACGAGATCGAGATCGGCCGGGTTCAGCACGATCTCGATCGCGCCCATCTCGATCGGCACCTTGGCGATCGCCGCGCGGATCAGCCGGAGGAGCGGTTCGTGCGAGCGCGCGATCTCGCCGCCGATCACGCAGCGCGCGATTTCGAGCGCCAAGGCGAGAACGGCGTCTTCGACCGCCCTCTCCAGGGCCGGGATCGGCGACCCCAGGCTGCGCACGATCGCGGCAAGGCGGCGCGCTTCCGCAGCCAGCGCCTGCTCCGCCGCCCGCGTACCGGCGGCGAAGCCTTCCGCATAGCCCTTTTCTCGCCCCTCCGCGAGACCGCGCTCCAGACCCTCGGCATGGCCCCGGGCGGCCTCCGCGGCGACGAGGGCGGCGGCCTGTG
>DATFCQ010000339.1:0-39841 GCA_035252905.1 Allostellaceae bacterium
GTGCCGTCGGGCGAGTCGTCGTCGACATAGAGGACTTCCCAGGCGATCCCGGCCAGCGCCGCGTCGAGCCGCGCCAGCAGCGGTTCGACATTGGCGCGCTCGTTGTAGGTCGGCACGATGATCGCGAGTTCCGGGGTGGCCGTGGGCTTGCGAATGTCCTGAGGTGCAACCTGCAAGTGAGCGTCGATGACACTTGCGGACAGATCGGTTCCCGTGTTCTGACGCATACAGGGCTCCGCGGGAATTAGAAATACAGAGATTATGACCGGGACAGAGCTATGCTTCACATAATGAAATTCATATTGATCGGCTCGTGTACGTTACCAGGAAATCAGGAAGACGGTATCACGCTTAACGATATTCATACAGATCGAAAATAGTAAATTTTCTGATATGATCTCGGCACAAGCAGGATCCTGGGTCATGGCTCTGCCGCCGCATATCTGCAACCGGCGGCAATGACATTCCAGCCGTTACCTACGAGCTCTGGTATCGCGCTGACCGGGACATTACCAGCCTTCTGCCTGCCTTCACTGTTCACGTTGCCGTAGGGCCGCCTTCGGACACGTCGACGGTAATACGGATCATCTGCTTCTCGCAGTTTGACGGCTTGAATACATTACATATTAACTTTAAACTTGATCGTAAAAACATAAAATTGGAAAAATCTCGCAGCAATTGCCGTGCCTGGCCAATGGCAGCGTGTTCGGCCCGAAGCGCCGTTCGTCCTGATGCCCGGGACCGGGTTATGCCTGGTCGCAATCTCGGCAGCGCTGGTGCCGCACCGCCGGTGAACTCGCGAATGCGGGAGAACATTCTTGCCTCAGAACATTGCCGAACGTGTGGCGCCGATCGTCATTGATCTCAATGGAAAGCTGACTCCAACCGAAAAACTGATCGAGGCTTTACCGCCGGCCAAACCTTTGGCGCCTCCGCGGCCATGGCTGAACAAGGAGGTGGGCCCTTTCGTACCTGATGATGATGGCCGGGATCGTCATCGCCGCCATCGTCTCGTTTGTGCGACCCGAGAACATCTTTGACGAGGGTTTCGCCAATGTCGATGGCTGGCGGCTGTTGATGGGCGAAGTTCCGTATCGGGATTTTTGGATGATCTATGGACCTGGTCAACCTGTCATGCTGGCCCTCGTTTTCGGGTTTTTTTGGAAAAGTCTGATTGTCAGTCGGTCCGTCCATGTCCTGATCCAGAGTGCCTTGCTCAGTGTATTCTTTTTCACCGCGCGGCGTTTCGCACTGCCAGTCGCCGCCGGCTTTGCTACGTTCGCAGCCGCGCTTATTGCCTCGCACGACATCTACCCGTCCTATGCCGTGATACCGGCTCTGCTTTTTTCGGCACTCGCTTGCGCAGCGACGGCCATCAGACGAGTGCCGCACTGTGGGCCTAAAGCACGGTTCTTTATCGCCGGGATTTGTGTCGGCCTCGCGGGAGTGTTCAGACAGGATGTCGGAGCGTGCATCGGGCTCTCGCTGATGTTCGGCTACATGTTATTTGGCGAGAACGGCCAGCGGTGGATTGCTCTCTGGCTGATCTCGACCAGGACAGCAGCCATAGTGCTGCCCGTATATGGCCTGCTTCTCGCGATGATCGGTCCTGTGGAGCTTTACGACAAGCTTGTCGCCGCGCCATTATTGCTCGGCAAACTGATGCATCTCCCGACGCCGTCTCTCCTTCCTTACCCCAGCCCTTACGATTTCCGGCAGTGGCTCTTGGCCTGGGGCATCCTGGCCATTGCGCTCGCCTTCCGGATATTCGGCATGCTCTCGAGGAGGCTGGAACCATCGCTGCGCCGAATCAGCATTTCGATTGCTGCTTTTGCATTGTTGCTGGGCATTCTCTCTTACCACAGATTTGATGGTCCACATTATGCCCCGGCCGTAATGTTTACGCTGCTGCTTGTGAGCTTTGCTTCTGCATTCCCGCGCCTCTGGGGCGTACAGATCCGACGAGCTGTGTTTCTTTTCTGGAGCTTTATCGCCTTGATGCTGCTTCTCGATTATAGAGCAGTACCGATAGCACAGGCGAAAAGCTGTCTCCGCTTGTTTGACATTCAGGGCTACGGGATCGTCACGGCAGATCGGAGGCAAATCACAAGATTGGTCCGGTCGCTGGATCCGGATGACCGTCCGATCTTTGTCGGAGTCGAGGGACGCCATTTTTACGGCAATGATATTGATTTTCACGGCAACGACGTGATGCTGTATTTCCTCACGGGATTGCGCCCCGGCGTGAAATGGCACGAACTCAACCCCGGCGTGGTGACGCGGTCAGACGTACAGGCCAAGATGATTTCCGTGATGAACAGGAACCATGTCGATCTTATAGTGCTCACGAATACACCAGGGTCGAACCAAAAAGAAACCGATACGTTGGCTGACCGCGGCTCCGCCAGGCTCGATCAGTATATCAGCGACCATTTCCACCCGATTCACAAGGACAAGCGCTATGCGCTGATGAAACGGGTCAGATGACCCATGCCAGTTCTGATCTAGGGGCTTTCAAGGCTGCAGGGTAGTGAGTATGCTCATCGATGGGCGCGCTCTGGAGGGCGCCGCCCGGCCGTGAGGGCGCTGCATCCTCGAACCGGGTTTCGGCGCAGCGCAGTAATTGCGGGCAATCGGATGCCCTGTCGGCTGATGAGCGACGGGTAGCAGCGGCGCAGCCCGGGTTTCCCAAAGCGCGCCGCGGCATGTTACAAGTCGGGCGAACCGCCGTCGCAAGGCTCTCGAACTTTGGCGCTTCAGCCTTGCCGCCGGCGTGTCGACACAGGGAGGGCCCGTCATGGCAATCGCGGCGTACGGCAATTCTCCCGACCTGAACCGGGAGATGCGCGGTTTTCTCGGGCGCCACACCGATAAGGTCTTCGACTGGGACGCCTTTCCCGGAAGCCGCGGCTTCCCGGAACTGGCGCGAGCGCAGATGCGCTACATTGGCGCCGGCGGCTCGCCCAAGGCTGGCGACCCGAACACGCTCAAACCCGGGCAGTTCACCCTCAGTCTGATCCACCAGCCGGTCGGAAAATACGCCGCCTGCCATTCGCATGAGGTGGTCGAGCATTTTCTCGTGCTCGACGGCGTATTGACCGTCGGCTGGGCGTGGGGCGAGGAGGTCATTGAGGCCCGCCTCGGCCCGCGGGACATGGTGATGAACCTGCCGGGGCGGCCGCACGGGTTTCGCAATGACGGGGTCGAGCCGGTGCTGATGTCGATCAGCGTCGGCAGTGCCATGCCGCGGCCGCCGGTCTATGCTTGCCATCCGCGCGATGGCGATCCGGCGCTCGCCCGCCGCTTTGGCGCCGCCCCCGGCAAGACCCTGGCTTTCGACCCCAACAGCGACGATCCGCGCCAGCGCGAATTCGCGCGTCATATCATCCGCCATGCCGAGCGACGGCCGGTCCGGGAAGCCGGCTTCGCCCGCCTCGCCTATATCGGCGCGGACGCGGCGCCGCCCGGCGGCTACCGCATGGACATGATCCATCTGCCGCAGGGCGCCGGCGTGCGTGGTTATGCGCGCGCGGTCGAGGACGCCTGTTTCGTGCTGGACGGCGCGCTCACGGTCGGCTGGGAGGAAGACGGGCATTACGCCGAAGTGCATCTCGGCCCGAAGGACCTGATCCTCAACCCGCCGGGCCGGGTCCATCATTTCCGCAATGACGGGCTCGCCGATGCGGTGTTCCTGCTGCTCGCCGGCACCGCGCAGGCAGACGACGTGCGGTTCGCCGCGGCATGACCGTCGTCGCCCTGCGGGTCGCGGGAGCCGTGTTTGCGGCAGGGCCGCCGGCGATGGCCTTCCCAGCCCCCGATGGCCGGCGGGCGCATATGCTGCGGACGGCGATCTGACCGCGTCCTTGGCCCTGGTGAGGAACGGGGGCACGCGCCGCAGGAGTTGCGCATGAAGCTTGCCCTGATCGGAGAGACATTGCGCCGCCGCGAAGACCGGCGGCTGCTTCTCGGCCTCGGCCAATATCTGGACGACCTGCGAGTTCCCGGCTGTCTGCAAGCGGTATTCGTCCGCAGCCCCTATGGCCGGGCCCGCATCCGCGGGATCGATACGGCTTCGGCGCGCAGGATGCCTGGCGTGGCAGCGATCCTGACCGGGGCGGATCTGGCAGCACTCGCCGGCCCGCTGCGGACCGCGCCGCCGATCAAAGGCCTGCACCCGGTCGCGATGCCGCCATTGCCGATCGAGGAGGTGCGCTTTGCCGGCGATCCGGTCGCGCTCGTATTGGCGACCGACCGGACGGCAGCGGAGCTGGCCGTCGATGCCGTGGCGGTCGGCTGGGAGGCGCTGCCCGCCGTGACCTCGATCGCGGCGGCGTCCCGGCCCGATGCACCCTCGGTCGATCCGGCCCTGGGGACCAATCTCGTCTCGCAGCAGAGCTTCGCCTCGCCCGGACTGCCGGAGGTGTTCGCCCGCGCGCCGCGCGTCGTCACTACGCGCTTTGGCCAGCAGCGCCAGACGCATACGCCGATCGAGCCGCGCGGCTGCCTCGCCCGATGGGATAGGGGGCGGGAGCATCTGACGATGATCACCGGCACCCAGGCGCCGCATCCGTACCGGACGGCCCTGGCCGCGCGGCTCGGCTTGCGCGAAGCGCAGGTGACGATCGAGGCCCCGGATATCGGCGGCGCGTTCGGCCAGAAGGTCGCCCTGCTGCGCGAGGAGCTGGCCGTCGCCGCGGCGGCGCGCCTGCTGCACCGGCCGGTGCAGTGGCGGGAAACGCGGCAGGAGAACTTGGTCGCCAGCCTGCATGCACGGGAGGAGCAGGTATTGACGCGGGCTGCGGTCAGGGAAGACGGCACGATCCTGGCGCTGTCCTGCGAGATCGACAGCGATTTCGGAGCCTGGTGTTTCTTTCCCGCGAACTATATGGCGCGGGTGATCGCGATGATCCTGCCGGGACCGTACCGCATCGCGCGCTACGGGTACGAGGTGCGGGTCTGGCTGACCAACAAATGCCCGTCCGGCCCGATGCGCGCGCCGATGGCGATCGCGTCCTGGGTCATGGAGGGGACCATCGACGCCGTCGCGTGGGAGCTTCGCCTCGATCCGCTGGAGGTCCGGCGCCGCAACATGTTGGAGCCCGGCGACCTGCCCTACGTCACCGCCACCGGGGAGCGCTACGCTGCCATTACCCCGCGCGCGACGTTGGAGGCGGCGGTCTCCGCAATAGGCTACGATGCATTCCGCGCCGAACAGGCGCGCGCCCTTGCCGATGGCCGCCTGCTGGGTCTGGGGCTGTGCACTGTGGTGGAGAGCACGACCTACGGCTCCGGTTTCTACAAGGCGGCCGGTATTCCCGGCTCCGGCCACGAAGCGGCCATGGTCCGCGTCGAGCCGTCGGGCGCGGTGATCGGCAGTTGCGGCCTGATGGGGTCCGGGCAAGGTTACGAGACCACATTGGCGCAGGCTCTCGCGGCCGGTCTCGGGGCCAAGATCGAGGATGTCGCGATACGGCTCGGCCATACCGACATCGCCCCCTACGGCATGGGCAGCCGCGGCAGCCGGGGCGCGACGGCGGGCGGGGGCGCGCTGTACCTGGCGGGCGCCCGGCTGAAAGCGAAGGCGCTGGCGATCGCCGCCGGCATATTGGGCCTCAATAGCGCCGACAGCCTCGATCTTCGCGGCGGCGCCGTATGGCGCGAGGCGGCCGCCGGCTGGCAGGACACCGGTCTGTCGCTCGGTGACATCGCGCGCCTTGCCTATCTCGAACCGCTGCGCCTGCCGCCGGGGCAGGAGCCAGGTCTGCATCTCGTGCTCGCCTATGATCCGCCGGCAATGACCTACAGCAACGGCACGCATGCCTGTGTGGTCGAGATCGACCGGGAGACCGGAGCCCCGCACATCCTGCGCTATCTATTGGCCGAGGATGCGGGAACCGTGATCAACCCGCTGGTCGTCGCCGGGCAGGCCCACGGCGCCGTGGCGATGGGCCTGTCCGGCGCGCTGATGGAGCACGCCGTCTATGATGCGGATGGGCAGTTTCTGAGCGGAAGCCTGATGGATTATGCGCTGGCGCGCGCGGCCGATCTGCCCAGATTCGCGGTGATCCCCATGGACACGCCAAACCCCGACACGCCGGCCGGCCTCAAGGGCATGGCGGAGGGCGGCGTGATGGGTGCAATCGGCGCGGTGATGAATGCGGTCAACGACGCGCTAGCGCAGGTCGGCGCAAATCTGGCCGGGCAGCCGGCCAGCGCGCCGCGCATCTGGCAGGCCCTGCGGCAGGCGGGAGCGGCGTGACCTTTGCGGACAGAGTGACGGACCAGATATCCCGAAGTCATGCTGCAAAGGAGGAAAAGATGCCGTTCATCGCGTCGAATGGCCTGACCGAGGCGGGCACCAGCAGGACCGTCGCTGCCGGGGGCATGAATGTGCATTACCACGATGTAGGCGAGGGCGAGCCGGTGCTGTTCCTCCACTCCTATGGCCCCGGCACCACCGCATGGATCACGTTTCACAAGGCGATCGGCCAGTTTGCGCAGCACTACCGCTGCATCCTAATGGATCTGCCGAATTTCAGCAAAACGGGCCCGATCGTCTACCGCGAGGGGGTGCATGCGGTCCAGGCGCGCACCGCGGTTGCCCTGTTGGACGCCCTCGGCATCGCGCGGGCGCACTGGGTCGGCAACTCGCAAGGCGGGCAGTCGGCGATGGTGGCGGCGATCACCTACCCCGGGCGGGTCCAGAAGTTCGTCATGGGCGGCTCGCATATCGGCACCGGCGGCGATCGCTATCTCCTGGCCAATCGCCCCTCGGAGGGCAGCCGGGCCACCCGACAGGCCCTCGACGACCCGAGCCGCGACAATATCCGGCGCTACCTCTCCGTGCACATCGACGACGAGAGCCTGGTGAGCGATGAACTGGTGGACTACATCCACCGGGCGCATACTTGGTCTCCCGAGTTCATCGAGGCGCGCCGGCAGTCGGTCAGCCTGCCGCACGACTATACGCCCGAGCTTCCGGGCATAAAGGCACCCGTCCTGTTGATCCACGGGCGCTACGACCGGATGGTGCCGTTCGAGGTCAGCGTCGCGATCCTCAACCACATTGCCGACTCGCGCCTCGTATTGCTCAACAACTGCGGCCACTGGCCGCCGTTTGAGAAGCCGGCCGAGTGGACCGCGCAGGTGCTCGCGTTTCTGCAGGGGTACTGAGGGGGAGGGCGCGCGGTTTCGCCCGACAGCGTGCTGCCTCAGAAGCCCCATGGACAGATCAGTTCAAGACCGGTCGTTTCGAAGTCCGGCAAGTTCCGGGTCGCCAAGCGCCCGCCATTGATGCGCGCAATGGCCGCGATCATCCCGTCGGGCGCGGTCATGGGTCGGCCCTGTCGGAGCGCGGCACTCATGATGTCGCCATAGGCGAGCGCGGCGGCTTCCGTGAGGGGGAAGATCCGGTCGGCAAAACGGTGGCGCCAGGAGGCTAGGCCCTGCTCCAAGCGCCCGGCCCTCTGATCGGGGCGGATTTTCCCGATGCCGAAGGCGATCTCGGCAATTGTTACGGTCGGCAATGCCAGCTCTGCATCATGCCGCACGAGCCAGGCGATCACGGCGGGGTTTGGCGTCTTGCGCAGCGTCTCCGAGATGACGTTGGTGTCGAGGAAGATCAAAGCTCCGGTCCTCGATTGATCTGCCGGTTTTCGCGAGTGACGGCCTCCAGATCGAGATCGCTGGCGTACTCGTTGGCAAGGCGCGCGTAGAAAGCGGCTGCCGGCTCGCGCCCCGCTTCGCGAATTTCATAAGCTTCGAGCGCGCGTTCGACGACATCGGCGATGGAGCGATGTTCGCGGCGCGCCAGGCGGCGCGCCAAATCGCGAGCCTTCGCGCTGCGCACCGAGAGCTGGGGTTCGGCCATATTGGAGATCCTGCCTGAGTGCCGCTCCGGGTCCGTTAAGTAGGAAAGCCGGCGTTGGATGGCAAGATGGCACCTGGTATCATACCGTCAGGACGGAACATCCGGCGCTTCGATCACTACTGTAATCGGGGTGTAAGCCTAAAGGCCAAAGCTTACCGCATTGGGCCGTAGCCGGATAAGCAGCACTCACAGGGCAGGTGAGCGAAGCGTAACCTGCCGAAATCTATGCCGACATTTGTGGATTGCGCTGCAAGGCTGGGTAAGAATTCCCCACAGCAGACCTCGTCATTCCGGGACGGCCCGTCAGGGCCGGATCCGGAATCCATGAACACCGGCTCTGGCAAGGCCTTCGAGAGCCTGTGTTTCTGGATTCCGGGTTCGCGGCCCTGCGACAAGCTCAGGAATGCCCGCGCCCCGGAAATGGCGATGACCTTCGGATTCTTGCCCAGCCTCTGTCCTTATCCGCCCTACTGACCGGGCCTGCTCGAATGCCGCTCTAGAGAAACACGCTGAGGTTCTTATCGAGCAGCACATTGGCGTCGAGCACGATCGTGCGTCGGGCCACCTTCCATGCGCCGTTCACGTTACGCAGCAAATCCTCGCGGCAGCCGGAGAGGAGCTGGTGATCGGTTTCCAGGTGCGAGCGGTACACCAGAAATGCGGTCCTGGCCTCGACCTCGCCGTTCGGGAGCGGCGCCGTTTCGAGATTGCCGATCAGGTGACGGGTGCGCGACGGGGGATCCTCGGCCCAGGCCATCCCGGTGTCGAGCCGGGCCACGCGCATCTCGAGATAGCGCTTGTCCTCTTCGAGGATCGCCAGATCGCCAAGCGCCGTTACCTCGCGGTGCAGTTCCCGGCGCAAGACGTTCTTACGGCGGGGCATGAAGTAGAGGACGTCGTCGGTGAAGAGATCGAGCCATTCCTGGAATTTGCGCTCGTCGAGCAGCCAGGCCTCGCGGATGTAGAATTGCGTCAATTCGAGCCACAACGCCTGCTGCGACGTCAGCACCACCGGGGAGGCTGCGGTCTCGCGCGTGCGGTTTGTGTTCATCGGATCGCCGCCCGGCGGGGGGCCATCCGCGCGAACAGAATTGTCGTTCCCGTGCAGGCGGGAACCCAGGGACAGGCGACGGAGCGGTTGCCCTGAGCCCCCGCTTTCGCGGGGGCGGCCAGCATGATCGATCGAGGTTGGATCATGCGCTACCCCCGCATCGTCGCGGTGCCGTCGAAGCGGGCCGTCGCGGGATCGAGCGGGATTTGCGCCCAGCTCGCCGCGTTCATGAACTCCTCCCAGCGCCTGTAGAAGAGGCGCTGGTTGTTCTCCGAGATGTAGCGCTCGGAGACGAGCCCCGGATAATCCGGATGCGGCCCCGCATGCCCCAATCCCATCGAAAGATCCTGCGGGTGCCGGCGCGCGATGTGGCTCGTGCTCGCTTCGGTCACTTGGCGCCAGTTGTCGACGTCGTCCTGCTCGAACATGCCGGCGGCGCCGTTATTGGCTTGGCTGCCGATACGGATCACGCGCTTGATCTCAGGGGGCGCGTCCCGGTCCAGCACGACGAAGTGCCAGAACTCGGTCTTGCGCGGACCGCGCGGCAGGGCGAGCCGCAGCCCCAGGATCCCGTTCGGGAAGATCGAATGATTGCCGAGCTGCACCCGGCGCGCGCGGAAGGGGCCGAGCCGGCGTTCGACCTCGGGCATCGTCGCCTCGTGGTACTCCTGGAACAGCCGGACCGTCTCGCTCGACACGCCGTGCGCGTAGCGGGGGAGGTTGTCGTCCGCGTCGCGGAAGGTGATCGCGTGCCCGTTGACAAAGGCGTGCCTGTTGGGGCTCGCGAACTGGTCCTCGTGCGACAGGATCGGGCGGCCGAGCCAGCGGGTCTGGACCCGGGCGCTGGCGAAGTGGCTGGTCGGGACGTGATAATTGTCCGAGCAGTTGTCGACCAACGTTTTCCAGTTGACGGGCTCGAGCCATTTCATCGGGCCGAGCGCCTCCATGCCGCCGTCCCGCCGATTGAAGGCAGTGTCGAGATACCAGCGCGCGTCGCCGAGATAGGCTTCGAGGCTCGGGGCGTCCTTGGCCCAGGTCGCGAAGACGATGCCCGCATAGGTCTCGACGCGGGCCTCGATAAGGCCGAGAGAGGGTTTGTCGAGCGCGTCGTAATAGGCCTCACACGCGCCGGGGACGTATTCGAGGGCGCCGTCGTTGCGGTAGGTC
The DNA here is from genome assembly GCA_035252905.1 of Allostellaceae bacterium. Taxonomy (GTDB): domain Bacteria; phylum Pseudomonadota; class Alphaproteobacteria; order ATCC43930; family CGMCC-115725; genus AP-15. The sequence goes on from DATFCQ010000339.1 coordinate 10,089, forward strand.
CAGCCGTGATAGGTGCACATGAAGCGCTTGGCGTTGCCGTCGTCAGCGCGGACCACGCGGTTGCCGCGATGGCGGCACATGTTGAGCAGCGCATGAAGCCGGCCCTCCCCGTCGCGGGTCAGGATGACCGGGTCCTCGCCCATATAGGTGTGGAAGAAATCGTCGGCCGCGGGCACCAGGCTCTCGTGCCCGATCATCAGCCAGGCGCGCCCGAAGATCCTCTCCATCTCGTTGTCGTAGATCGCCTGATCGCTGAAGATGCGGCGGTCGAGTTTGCCGGTGGCGGGGTCGACGGCGGCGTATTTCCGAGTGGCGCCCATACCCGGATCCTCCCTCTCACGGTCATGATAGCAGCAGACGGGGCGGATCCTCACGGGGTTTCGGCGCGCTGTGATCTGCGCCTGCGGCGATTGACTCGTCTGACGGGCGCGCGCACGCTTCGCCCCAAATAATCATCAAACGCGCCCGGGGCGGGTCGCGCTGGTCGAACAGGGAAGGAGCACTCACGTGATCAATCCGACGAGACGTTCGGTGCTGCGGCGGTCCGCCGGCCTATTGGCGGCAGGAAGTCTGGCGCGGCCCTTTATCGCCAATGCCGCGGCCACGACCGCGACCGTGTGGTGGGCCCAGGGCCTGGTGCCCAACGAGGACGACGCGTTCCGCGCCGCCGCCGCCGCGTACGAGAAGGCGAGCGGGAACAGGATCGACGCGACGCTGACCCCGGCGCAACCGCTCAACCGGAAAATCGTCACAGCCCTCGCCGCCGGCGGCGCCCTCCCGGACCTGATGTATTCCATTCCACCCGAGATCATTCCATTGCAGGCCTGGAACGACCGCCTCGTCGACGTGACCGATATTGTAGAGACTCAGAAAGCGAAATATTCTCCCGCCGCGCTCGCCTCTGTTTACTGTTATAACAATGTGACTAGACGACGAAGCTATTACGGAGTCCCCTTCGATTCCGCAGTGATTCCATTCCATATCTGGGGATCACTGGTCGAAAAGGCGGGATACAAGACATCAGACATCCCGAACACCTGGACCAAATTCCTCGATTTCTTCCGACCGATCCAGAAGAAATTGCAGGACCAGGGCATGCGCCACACCTACAGCTACGGCTGGCAGGTCGGCACCAGCGGCGCCGCCGATTCGGTCGTCACCTTTCACGCCTTCATGATCGCCTATGGCGGCGTCGGCATCGTCACCAAGGACGGCAAACTGCATACCGACGATCCGCAGGTCCGGGAGGCGGTGATCAAGGCGCTCGACCGGCTCGCCGCCGATTTCACGCAGGGCTACGAATCGAAAACCGCCGTCAACTGGCTCGACAATGACGACAACAACGCGTTCCATTCAAAGCTTTGCGTCGTCGATTTCGACGGCTCGCTGTCCACCGAGGTGGCGATGCTCAAGAATACCAGAGAGGCGTATTACCACGACGTGATCACGCACGGCCTGCCGCTCAATGACGACGGCAAGCCGATACCGGCCCAGCTCCTCGTCAACAGCATGATGATCGCGAAGGGGGCACAAAACGTCGCGGTGGCGAAGGATTTCGCCAGATACTTCATCCAGCCGGAGGTCGTCGGCGCGTTTACCAAGGCGGCGCTCGGCCGCTTCCTGCCGGTAATGCCGTCGCTCGTCAAGGACGATCCGTGGTGGAACGACCCGAAAATCGATCCGCATCGGCCGCCTTACGTCAAAGAGGGGCTGGTGGATCCGACCGTCCCGTTCTTCTACGTTTACAATCCGGCCTGGGCCGAGGTCGACGTCGAGCACGTCTTTCAGGTGGCCTGGGCCGAAATCGTCAACAACGGTGCCAAGACGCCGGCGGCGGCGGACGCCGCATTCAACCGGATCAAGGCAATTTTTGCCAAATACCCGATCCAGGCGGCGTGAGTTCGGATATCAGCCTCCCGCGACCCGATCGGAAAGTCCGGCCGCGCGTCTGACAAACTCAAGCGGCCCCGAAAAGTCGAAGGCGTTATAAACCGCATTCAGATGATTGAAATGCGGCGCCTGGGCGAACTGCACAAAGGTCAGCCGATGCCCAGCATAGTCGGAATTCAACAGATCGCGGGCGAAGGCGAGCAATCTGCGGCGATCCTCGGCCTGCCAGTTGTCATTGAGCGTATAGAATTTTTGCAGCCATTCGCGCGATTCCCCGTTGGAGAAGGCGGCGAAATTCGGGGTCACACAGATCTGCCCGCCGCACAATTCGCGGGCGATGTGCATCATCTGCGGCAGGTTCGCGCAGGCATGGACGCGCCCGGCGTAAAGCAGCGATTGATGCGGCGTCAGCAATCCGGCTGGGCTCCTCTGCGCCTCGGCGATTGCGGCGACGAGATGGGCGTTGATGCCCTCGCGGTAGCAGACCAGATCGGCGAGCTTCTCGCGCACCACCTGCAGCCTGTCGAGCCCGGTCTGGCGCGCATTCCACAGGGCCGCGCCGATCATCATGTCGGCCGTGTAGAGGATCCGCAATACGTAGGGGAAGGCCGAATAGCGGTGCAATGTGCCGCGGATGAACGAGGCGGCCCGGGTATGGCGGTAGAAGAAGACGTCCTCCCAGGGGATCAGCACGTCGTCGAGGACGAGGAGGGTGTCGACCTCGTCGAAACGGCCGGCGAGCGGATAATCGGCCTCATCGCCGCGCCTGGCAAAGCCGGAGCGGCACAGATGTTTGACCCCCGGGGCGTTCATGCGGACGATGCAGCCGACTGCGTAATCGGACAGTTCCTCGTCGGTCCAGGCCCGACCGTCGGCTTCAGAAAGGCCTGATCGGCATAGGAGGCGGCGGTCTCGTATTTTGCGCCGCGCAATACGATGCCCGCGTCGGTCTCCCTGACGACATGGACCATCATGTCCGGGTCCTGGTCCTGCGGCCGCTTCGAGCGATCGCCCTTCGGATCGGTATTGGCCGAAACGTGAAAGATATCTTCGGCAAGAACCCGCCGGATGTGCCTGTCGATGTTGTCGCCGAAGCGCGGATCGATCTCGTTGAGCACCTCGCGCCCGTCCAAGAGCGACCACATCTCGCCGACCGTCTCGTCGCCGACCCGGGTCACGATCCCCTTGATATCGTTGAGGTAGAGATCGACGGCGCGCCATTTTTCGCGCCAATGCTCCGGTTCGGTCGGCGGCTGCAATAGGGTCGAGAAGCGCTCGCCGCCTTCCACAAAGCTCATCCTATCCGCTGCGGCGGGATCGTGCGCGAGATCATACAGGCGCGCCTTGGCGTCGACGATCGGCCGGAAGGCCGGATGCGCCGTGACATCGGCGACCCGCTCGCCGTCGATCCAGATCTCGCGCCCGTCGCGCAATCCGGCGCGATACTCTTCACCGGTTCGAATCATGTTCGCCTCCCGTCGCGTCGCTGCGGTCCCGTCAGGGTAGACGATTTTCGGCCGGCGCGGCCGCCTCCGCCGTTACTCCGCGCCTCGGAACGGCGTTTTCGACCCTGACCGACTGGGTTAAACTCGGTCGCGTTCCGCAGCGTCTCGCGCGAGGGGGCATCCATGGCTGTCGTCGAGATCCCGGCCCGCAAGGGCAAGGCCGCGCCGGTGCGCCAAGGCCAGATTGTGAGGGTCATCAACACCAAAGGGCAGCAGGTGGTCGACACCTGGGCGTTCAACGCCGGGGATCTGCACGAATTCATGTCGATGGAGCATTCGCGGGTCGCGATCGGCCGTCTCATTCCTCGGGTCGGCGATGTCCTCGTTACCAACCGGCGGCGGCCGATCCTGACTCTCGTCGCGGACACCTCTGGCGGCATCCACGACACCCTGCTCGCCGCCTGCGACCGCTATCGCTACGAGGGGCTCGGCTGCACCGAATACCACGACAACTGCACCGATAACCTGGCCGCCGCGCTGGCCGCGCTCGGGCTTGCCCCGCCGCAGACCCCGGCGCCGCTGAACTTGTTCATGAACATTCCGGTCGTCGACGGCGACCGCATCGAATTCCGCCCGCCGGTCAGCACCCCCGGCAGCCATGTGTCCTTGCGCGCCGAGATCGACTGCATCCTCGCCTTCTCCGCCTGCCCGCAGGACCGGGTGCCGATCAACGGCGCCGCGATGCGGCCGACCGAGGCGCATTTCGAGATCGTCGAGTGATCGCGCCGTCACGGCAGCCGCAGGCCATCCGAGGATTACGAAAGGACGGGCTGGGAAATGACGGCGGCGCAAAGCCGCTAAGAGAAGCCGCTGAGAAAGGATGAGGCAAGTGCCGATGATCATTGACTGCCACGGCCACTACACCACCTCCCCCCGTCAGCACGAGGGGTGGCGCAACGAGCAGATCGCGGCGCATGCGGACGGCAAGCCGCCGCCGCCGCGCCCGACAATCACGGATGACGAGATCCGCGCGACGATCGAGGGCGGTCAGCTCAAGATGCAGCGCGAGCGCGGCACCGATCTGACGATTTTCTCCCCGCGCGCCGCCGGGATGGGGCACCACCTGGGTGACGCAAAGACCAGCGAGGCCTGGGCCAGCGCCTGCAACGAGCTGATCCACCGCGTCTGCTCCCTGTTTCCGAGGAACTTTGTCGGCGTGGCAATGCTGCCCCAGAGTGCGCGCGTGTCGCCGCGGAACTGCATCTCCGAGATCGACCGTTGCGTCAACGAATACGGCTTCGTCGGCATCAACCTGAACCCCGACCCGTCCGGAGGGCACTGGCAGGACCCGCCGCTGTCCGACCGCAGCTGGTATCCGGTCTACGAGAAGATGGTGGAATACGAAATTCCTGCGATGATCCATGTGAGCGCCGCCTGCAATCCGGCCTATCACACGACGGGATCGCATTATCTCAACGGCGACACGGTCGGCTTTAATCAGTTGATGACGTCGTCGGTGTTCAAAGATTTCCCGACGATCAGGTTCGTCATTCCGCACGGCGGCGGCGCCGTGCCCTATCACTGGGGGCGTTTCCGCGGTCTGGCGCAGAACGCCAATCTCGGGCGCTTATCCGATCTCGTGTTGAACAACATATTCTTCGATACCTGCGTCTATCACCTGCCCGGCCAGGAACTGCTGGCGAAGGTCATTCCGGTCGACAACATCCTGTTTGCCTCCGAGATGATCGGCGCGGTTCGCGGCATCGATCCGGAGACCGGTCATCCCTACGACGACACCAAGCGCTACATCGACCAGCTTCCGCTGTCCGTGGAAGACAAGGCGAAGATTTTCGAAGGCAATGCGCGCCGTGTCTACGGCCGCCTGTCCAGAACCATCGAGAAGCAGTTCGCGACGGCGGTCTGAGAGCCGTTTGAACAAAGAAAGCGGTGGCGGAATACGCTCCGCTCTTCCGTCCTACGCTATACGTCCGTCAGGAACATTGTAGGGCGGAAAAGCGCAGCGCATTCCGCCGACCTCATGGCTCCGGTTCGGCCGCGGCTTCGGCTTCGCTGAGCCCCATCGCCGCAAGAAACGCGGCGCGGACCTCGGCAGGCTGCCCGGTCTGGAAGATATAGCCTTTGAGGCCGCGGCGGGCGCGCGGGTCGGCCAATAGCTCGGCGCGGGTGAGCCCGTCGATCAACTCCTCGCGCTCGGCGACCGGCAACGCGACCGCGCGATTGATCGCGGGATCGCGGATGATCGCCTTGGGGTCTTCGCCCTTTTCGATCGCCTCGATATCGTCGAGAAAGCGGCGGCGGATCATAACGATGCCGCGGTCGCTGGGGGCGAGGTATTCCTGCGAGCGATCGGCGATGCGGCCCTGCCCGACCCAGGCCACAAAATCCTGGTTCATCACATGGCTGGTGATCCAGCGCCCGGTCGTGGGGTCGACGATCGGTCCCTGCCAGGTCGGAATATTGTTCTGCACATAGGGCTCGCGCTCCCGCGGCACGCGACTGAAATGCCACATGACGCTGAGCGTGTTTTCGTCGTCGACCGGTACGCGGAACTCGACGTGATTGCCGGTGAACAATCCGTTCGGCCACAGGCACACCCGGCCGACCGTCCACAACCGGTCATATTCGCTGGTGTCGGTGCGGATGCGCTTGTACTGGAACCCGTATTCAAATTCGCTGAAATCGACCTTGACGTGCCCCGGCGTGTAGGGGCCGGCGGCGCCGCCGAGGCGGACGCTCCAGTTCGAATGGGTCCATTCGAAATGCACCGGGTCGATCGAGTTTTCCTGGCACTGGAACCAGTTGCAAGGAATCTCGGTCTTGACGATCTGGCGGAAGCCATTTTTCCACGAGAAGAATTCCCAATCCGGCACCAGAGGACGCGGCTCGGGGCCAAGATAGGCCCACAGGAGCCCGCCCAATTCCTCGACCGGATAGGCCCTGATGCGGATCTCGTCGCGCAGCCGCGCTTCCGGATGGGCGACATCCTCATAGGGCTGCGCCAGGCACCGTCCGTCCGCGCCATAGAGCCAGCCGTGGTAATTGCAGCGCAGCCCGCAGGCCTCGACGTAGCCGTAGCTGAGGTCGGCGCGGCGATGCCGACAATGCCGATCGAGAAGACCGTAGCGGCCGCCGAGATCCTTGTAGAGGACGAGATCCTCGCCCATGAGCCGCACCGGCAGCGTGCCGGGCCTGTCGAGCTCGCTGGCGCCGGCGATCGGCCACCAGTACCGGCGCAACAGGTTGCCCATCGGCGTACCGGCGCCGGTTCTGGTCAGAACATCCCAGCGGTTGCCCCGCTCGGGGCGGCTGTCGTGCGCCATGATCACTCCCGTTTGCCGAGCAAATCCCCGCCGAACCAGTCCCCGGCTATAGCACCGGCGGCGCCGGAATGATACCCGCAGGACCGGGCGGCGCACCGGGCAACAGCCGGGCCGCAGGCCGGCGCTGCGGCGCGAGCAAAATGCGGCTGCGCAGGGCTGCGGCGGATGATACCGTAGGCCGCTCCAGCGACAACGCCGGGAGCCGCCGATGTCTGCGGTCGACATGAATGAAACCGTGCAATTGTTTGACCTGTTGCTGGAGTTCTTCGCAGACGGCGCGCACTGGATACGCGGCCGCTATCGCGATGACCACGGCCGGCACTGCCTGATCGCCGCTGTCGATGCCCTGCGCCGCAGGCACCGCCTCGCAAGCGAGGCGGCGGTGGATTTTCTGCAACAGGCGCTGCCCCGGCGGACGCTTGGGCTTGTATACTTCAACGACCACTGCTGCCGGGATGTCGGCGAATTGCGCTCGGTCATTGTCAAGGCCCGCACCCTCGCGCTGGGTGAGGCGGACAGGGAGCGCGCTGCGGCGGCGGCAGAACGCTGGCTGTTGGCGGAGATCGAGAAGGAACGCGCCGCGAAGACTGCCGTCGGCGGTGACGGCGTGGTCGGGCGGGCGCCATCGGGCGGCGGCCGCCAGGATGCCGATCCGCCTCTCGATGCCGACGCGGAAGCCCGGTTGGAGCCGACGCCGGCGCTCGGCGCAAACGCGCGTGATGCCGCCGGCCTGTCCCATAGCCGGGATCACCGCCCGCTCGATCTCGGCGTCTGACCGACCGAAGGGCGCCTTCGCCTCGGACTGGGTGCCCGCCGCACAGGGCGAAACGGCCGCAAACCTTTAGCGAGGACGCCCGCGGAAAGGGAGGACACGGATGCCCGGCTTTACGATTGCCAATTTCCGTCATGTCGCCGATGGCCTGCAGGAAGGGCAGTTCGCGGTCGGCGAGCGCAGGCGCGCGGCCGGCTTGAACGATCTCGATCCGATCTACCGGCAACTGCTTGACCGACCGATTACCCAGACTCTCGGCGTGATCGGGCCGGACGGGCGGCCGAGCCTCACCCCGATGTGGTTCGACTACGAGGACGATAAGGTCCTGGTGAACACCGCCTCCCACCGCAGCAAGTGCGAATGGATCCGTCGCAATCCCCGGATGACCAGCCTCCTGGTCAATCCCGAAAATCCCTATCACTGGGTTCAGATCAGGCACACGGCGGAGCGGGAACTGCGGGAATGGGAGCCTGGCGGCGAATACGTTACCCGGCAGCTCGACCGGATCTGGACAAAATACACCGGCAATCCTCCGCCCTATGCGCTGCGCGATCCGAAGATCGACGAAAAGCGGGTGCTCTTCGTCTGCCGCATCGATCGCATCGCCACGTTCGGGAAGCCGTAATCGCGGCGTCGGCGGCTTAGGCCGATGGATCCGGCTTTCGCGGGGAGGGGGATCGGCGCTATCCCGGCATTATCCGCCCGCGACGGCAGCGGGCGACCCTGATCCCGCCGCATTGCGGCCGGCGATGCGGCCGAAGACGGCACCCGCCATCAGCCCGGTGCCGCTCGCGTAATTGTGATAATAGAGGCCGCCGACGATCTCGCCCGCCGCATAGAGGCCGGGGATCGGGGGGCCGGTGATGTCTTCGACCTCGGCTTCGGGCGTGACCTTCAAGCCGCCGAAGGTGAAGGCGATGCCGGTCGTCACCGCATAGGCCTCATAGGGCGGATGGTCGAGGCGCTGCGCCCAGTTGGTCTTGTCGATCGCGAGGCCGGTCGTCCTGAGCCCGTCGCGGAGGTTCGGGTTGAACGGGAGATCCGGGCGCGGCGCTGCATTGAACGCCCGCACCGTAGCGAGAAAACCGGCAGCGTCGATGCCTTCGAGCCGCGGCGCCAGTTCCTCGAAACTGTCGGCTTTCTCCTTCGTGATGCGCGGGATGCGGTATTCCTCGCGCAATAGGTGCGCGACCTTCTGGTCGAAGATTTGCCAGGCGAAGAGGCCCGGCTGGTTCAGGATCTCGCCGCCGTATTTCGCGTAAGTGTAGCTGTGGAAGTCGAGCCCCTCGTCGAGAAAGCGCTCGCCCCTGGCGTTGACGACGATGCCGAACGGATAATTGTGCTTCTGAAAGCGGTCGCCGATGTCGAGATCCCCGAAGGGCGGCGCGTTCAGATCCCAGGCGACGGAATGCGCGCCCGTCCAATGGCCGGCGGCGGCGGCGCCCAGTTCCAGAGCCATGCGCAATCCCTGCCCGGTGTTGAAGCGTGAGCCGCGCACCTTGACGAGGTCCCAATTGTGGGGCCGAGATAGCGCGCCCGCATCTCGGGATTGGCCTCGAACCCGCCACAGGCGAGCACGACCGCCCGAGTGCGCACTTCGAGAATGCGGCCGCGATGGCGCAGGCGCACGCCCGCGACGCCGCGGCCGCCGGCCAGGAGCCCGATCGCCGGCGTCTCGTACAGGATCTCGATCCCGTCCCACGCGGCGCGCGCGTGCAGGGCCTTCATCAATTCCTTGCCGCCGCCCCAGATGTGGCAGGCGAGCCCGCCCCAGAACTTGAATCGGCCGTCAACGCGGAACGCCTGGCGGCCGAGCCCCAACTGGAAGCGCACGCCCTTCTCGCGCATCCACAGCCCGGTCTCGAAGCTGCGCCTGATCAGGGTCTCGGTGAGGTCGGGGTCGCAGCGGTATTGGGTCAGCCGGCCCATGTCATCGAAATACTGCGCCTCGCTGTAGGTGCCGAAATCGACGTCCCTGAGTTCGGTCTCGTTCATGTCGGGGATCAGCCGCGCCAGGTCCTCCGCCCCGTGATAGACGACGCGAAAGGCGCCGCCGGTAAAGGCGGAGTTGCCGGCGCGCTGCTCCTCGGGCGCGATTTCGAGCATCAATACCCGCGCGCCGTGCTCGCGCGCCGACAGGGCGGCGCAGGTCGCGGCGTTCCCGGCCCCGACGACGATCACGTCATAGTCGCTGCGATCCATCGCGTACCCCTCGCCGCTATTGCTTCGCTCCGTCGAGATTGCTTCGTTGCTGCGCTCATTGCAATGACAACCTATATTCGCTTGCAATCATCGGCGGCGGTGATCCTCCCGGAGCCGGGTCACGGCAGACCTGGTCGGTCATCCGAATGACTGCCGCTGATAAAGCGGACCAGTCATTGGGACGCGTCGCCACATATGGACTTGGCCGTGCTGCTCCCCCTGCTGGCCGAAATCGCGCTGCTTGCGGCCGCACGCGAAGGCAGAGGCCAGCGGACGGAAAGCGGCGCAGACCATTCTGGCCGCCGGACCATAGGCACAACAGAGGCTAGAGCGGAGATTCGTACTCTCGCGGCGGATTCTACCCTTGGCGCCAGTCGGCCGGATAGAATTGCAGCAACAGCGCCTTTTCTTCGGCCGTCAGCGGAAAATAATGCTCGCTCGCCGACCGGAACAGAGCGGGCCGACACGGGGCCGGGCGGCCGCACATCAGCATCGCGGGGTCGTTGTTATGGCCCAGGCCGAGCGCGTGACCGAACTCGTGCGCGATCACGTTGCGTGCGACGTTGGGCAGCATCATGGGATAGACGCGCTCGCTTCTGATAGCCACTAACGCCTTGTTCTGTTCTGGCCAACGCATGGCAAATGAAATGAAGCTCGCCTCGGAGAGCGCGACAATGATGTCGCCCTGCATGGCGCGCAGACTCTCCGGCAACAGCGGTCTCTCGCCCCGATCAATTACGTCCGCGCTCAGCGCGGTCAAGAGATCGGTCGGCACGATACCGGCAATCCGCGAAATCGGACGAGGCGGAAGCCCGAGCCGATCTGCCCGAGGATACGGTTCCAGAACGCGACGGCGTCGCGGACGAGCGGCAGGCGCGGGTCGTCGGGGGCACCGACCACCATGACCGTCGGAATCCGATACCATGGCCGCCTGCCCGCCCCCGCAGCAGGTGTCATCGGCACGAGGAGCGCGAGCAGTGGGGCGGCCATGACCCCAATCGCATCCCGACGGTTCATCGCGTCTCCTTGCGGCAGATATCATCACCCGCTCTTCGCCGCACGGATGGCGCGTCAGAGGCGCTCCGGGGTGGCCGGCATCTCGATGTGGCGGACGCCGAGCGGGGAGAGCGCGTTGATAAGGGCGTTGCCGACCGCCGGCAATGCGCCGACATTGCCAGCTTCGCCCGCGCCTTTGACGCCCAATGGGTTGGTCTTGGTCGGGACCGGATGGCTCTCGCAATCGATCGCTGAGAGATCGCCCGCGCGCGGCATCGCGTAATCCATGAATGTGCCGGTCAACAGTTGGCCCGAGGCGGGGTCGAAGCGGATGTCTTCCATTAATACCTGACCCACGCCCTGTACGATGCCGCCGCGGATCTGGCCTTCGAGCAATAACGGGTTCAGCACCGTGCCGACATCGTCGACGACGCTATAGCGCAGAATCTCGACCGCCCCGGTCTCCGCATCGATTTCAAGCTCGCAGACATGACAGCCGTTCGGGAAATTCTGTTCCTGGCAGCTGAAGGTGGCCCCGGCAATCAGGCCCAGATCCATGCCTTCGGGCAGGTTCGGCGGGTCAAATGATTCCCTGGCGACCTCGCCAATCGTTAAGGTCCGGTTGGAGCGCGGGGCGGAGAAGAGGCCGTCGGCGAAATTGACCTCCCCGGCCTCGGCGCTGAGGATGCGCGCGGCGATCGCCTTCGCCTTGGTGACGATCCGCTCGGTTGCGAGATGGACGGCCGAGCCGCCGAGAGAGGCCGAGCGCGAGCCGCCGGTGCCTTCGCCGATCGCCACTTTGTCGGTATCGCCTTGCACGTAATGCACCTGGTCGGGGTGAAGGCCGAGGCGGTCGCACAAGAGCTGCTTATAGACGGTCTCGTGGCCCTGGCCCTGGGTGATCGAGCCCGACACCAAGGTCACAGTGCCGGTGCGGTCGAAGCGGATCTCGGCTGCCTCGAAGCCGCCGGCCGCGGCGCGCTCGATCGTATTGGAGAGGCCCAGGCCGCGCAATTTCCCGCGCCGCTGCGACTCGGCGCGACGGCGCTCAAAGTCGGCGGCGTCGGCGAGTTCGAGCGCTCTGTCGAGGCACTTTTCGAATTCGCCGCAGTCATAAGTAAAGGTCAGGCTCGATTTGAACGGCATCGCTTCGGGCGGGATCATGTTGCGCCGGCGCAATTCGACTGGGTCGATGCCAAGCTCGCGGGCGGCCTCGTCGACCATCCGCTCGATGACATAGCCGGCCTCGGGCCGCCCGTTGCCGCGATAGGCCCGCATCGGGTTGGTGTGGGTGTAGACGGCTGTGACCTCGGCATAGGCCGCCGGCGTGCGGTATACCCCGGCCAAGGTCCCGAGATTGTTGACGAAGGCATTGGAGCCGGCCTGAGGATAGGCGCCGACAGCGGCGGTCGTCCTGACCCGGAAGCCGAGAAAACGGCCCTCGCGGTCGAGCGCCAGCTCGGCCTCGGTGACATTGTCGCGCGCCTGGGCATCGCCGAGAAAAGCCTCTGAACGGGTGCTCGTCCACTTGACCGGCCGCCCCGTTACGTGCGAGGCAAGCAAGACCAGCGCCACCTCGTTGTAGATCGCCGACTTCATGCCAAAACTGCCGCCGATGTCGCCGGCGACGACGCGCACGCGGCTCTCCGGCACCCTCAGAATGTGCGCCAGCTCGGCGCGATAGGAGTGGGTGCGCTGCAAGGTCGTATAGATCGTATAGCGGCCCTCGGCGGCGTTGTAGTCGCCGATCGCGCCGCGTGGCTCCATCGCCGCGGCGGTCACGCGGTTGATGAGGAATTGGCGCTTGACGACGTGCGCAGCGCCGGCAAAGGCGGCGGCGGTCGCCGCCTCATCGCCTTCGCGGTAGACAAAGCAGATGTTGTCGGGGCACTTCTCCCAGACCAGCGGCATGCCGGGCCGTGCCGCATCCGCCGTCGAGACGACCGCGGGCAGCGGCTCGTAGTCGACCGCGATCAGCTCCGCAGCGTCCATCGCCTGATGGCGGGTCTCGGCAACGACGAGAGTGACATAGTCGCCGACCCAGCGGACGCGATCCTTGACCAGTGCCGGGTAGTACGGCCGATAGGCGAGGGAGCCGTCGCGCTGACGGTTCCCTGCGGCCGTCGGCAGGTCGCGCCAGCCCGATTTCTCCCAATCCGCGCCGGTCAATACGGCGAGCACGCCCGGCGCGGCCCTGGCGGCCGTCGTGTCGATCGCACGGATCCGCGCGTGCGCGTGGAGCGAGCGCAGCACATGGCCGAACGCCATCCGCGGCAATACCATGTCGTCGACATAGCGACCGCCGCCCCGCAACAACCGCGGATCCTCGAACCGCGGCACCGGCTGACCGAGCGCGAAATCACCCATCGCTGCCCTCCTGAGCGCATTGAGGGTCTTCCGTCACCGGAACGTGTCGATGATGGTAGCCCCTTCCGAGAGCCCGCTCATACCAGAAGACGAAAGCGCGCGCTGCCGGCAAGTATCCGGACCCGATCCAACGGCGGGCGCAGCGGTCTCGCAGATTGAGTCGGGGCATCGCGGTATGGCCGCTTCATCAAAAGACGCGAGAGAGACGATCGGCCAAACGGATCGGCTCCGGCAGACGGAAGGCGGGTGTGCAATGCAGGACATAACCGATAGCCGTGCGTAGGCTGACGCAATGACCCACCGAAACGAAGACCGGCCGCGTATGCGAGCGGGTACGCAGGACCGCGCCGACGGTTTCGCTCTTTTCAACGAGCGGCGTCCATGCGCCGCGATCCGGTCCCGGCAGTTTGTGCCGGCCGAGAGAAAACCGGGGATATAGGGAACGGCGACCCGCCGGCAGACGACAACGCTTTCCCGGAGTTCTAGGTCCGGGAAAGCGAGCACGGCGGCGGCGGCCCAGATCCAGATACGTTCGCCTGCCGGCTCGCCCCAGGCATCGATGCCGGCAACAATCCGGACCGAGGCCAAGCCGATCCTCGTCAATCGCCCTGGAGCGGAGGCGCTGTTGCAGCAAATGAGCCTCGGCGAGCGAACCTGACCACATCGTCTCTTCGCCGGCAAGAGGAACAAGGGAAGAAACCGGCACATAGGGAGCAGAACCTTGCCGCAATCCTCCGCTTTGCGCAGGATGCCGGCGGCGCCGATGGAGGAAAGAGTGGACGAGATCGAATGCGTCGTGATCGGGGCTGGAGTGATCGGGCTCGCTGCGGCGCGTGCTCTGGCGCTCGCCGGCCGTTCGGTGCTCATCCTCGACCGCGCCCCGACAATCGGGTTCGAGACCTCCTCGCGCAACAGCGAAGTCATCCATGGCGGGCTCTATTACCCTGAGGGGAGCCTCAAGGCGCGCAGCTGCGTCGCCGGACGGCATCGGCTCTATGCCTATTGCCGCGAGCACGGCGTGCCTCATGCCCGGCTCGGCAAATTGATCGTCGCGACCGATCAGGCCGAGATCGGCGGGCTTGAAAGGATCGCCGCCGCCGCCCGGGCCAACGGCGTCCTTGACCTCGAATGGCTCGACGCCGCGTCGGTGCGCCGCCTCGAACCGGAAATCTCCTGCGTCGCCGCCCTGTTGTCGCCCTCCACCGGAATCATCGACAGCCATGCCCTAATGCTGGCCTTTCAGGGCGAGGCGGAAGCAGCCGGTGCGATGACCGTCTTGCGCACCCTGGTCGAGGGCGGCCGAGTATGCGAGGGCGGTTTCGAACTCGCCATCGGCGGCGCCGAGCCGACGGCGCTCCGTTGCCGCATTCTCGTCAACGCGGCGGGGCTTTATGCACCGGCCCTGGCCCGGGCGATCGCCGGGATCCCGCCGCCGACGATCCCGCCCGCCTATTTTTGCCGCGGCGTCTACTTTACCCTGGCCGGGCGCGCCCCGTTCCGGCATCTGATCTATCCGGTCCCGGTGCCGGGCGGTCTCGGTACCCATCTGACGCTCGACCTTGCCGGACAAGCCCGCTTTGGACCGGACATCGAATGGGTCGCGACGGCCGATTATGCGGTCGACCCGGTCCGCGGCAATTCGTTTTACGCCGCGGTGCGCCGCTATTGGCCGGGGTTGCGGGGCGGCGCACTTCAGCCTGGCTATGCCGGGATTCGCCCGAAGATCAGCGGACCAGGCGAGCCCGCCGCCGATTTTGTCGTACAGGGGCAGGCCGTGCACGGCGTCCCCGGACTCGTCAATTTCTACGGGATCGAATCGCCGGGGCTGACCGCATCATTGTCGCTCGCCGACGAGGCGATGCGGCAATTGCTCGGTTGAGCGAGTCTAGCGCAACCACTGCCACAAAGCGAGCGGCCAGCCCAGCACCTCCGGCAGGCTGTCGCGGAACACGCCGATCTGCCGCTTCCAGTCGAAATCCGGCAGCGCGACCGGACCGCGCGGATGGGCGAACAGCACGGCTCCGATCGCGAGGTAGATCAGAAAAGCGGTAAAGAGGACGGCCATCGGCGGCTCTGGGCGGCAGGTTGCGATGTGCACCATCCGACTAAGCCGGCGCGCCGTCTATGCCCTTCGGCGTCAAGCGGTTCCAGCGCGACGCGATGCCGCGCCCCTCGCCAAAGCCGAATATTCGATCGGGCAAAAATTCCGATTTGCCGCTACCGCCCGGCAGGACGCGATCGTATATCGAGGCTATGCTGATCGGCGTCCCAAAAGAGGTGAAGAGCCACGAGCACCGCGTCGGCCTGGTGCCGGCGAGCGTGCGCGAACTGGTGCATCACGGCCACGAGGTGGTCGTCGAAACCGGCGCCGGCGGCGGGATCGGGTTTGACGACTCCGCCTACAGCGCCGCCGGCGCCCGCACTGTCGCGAATGCCGCTGACCTCTTTGCGGCGGCCCAGATGATCGTCAAGGTTAAGGAACCGCAAGCTCATGAGATCGCATCCTTGCGCGGCGGTCAGATCCTGTTCACCTATCTCCATCTTGCTGCCGACCGCGATCAGACCGAAGGGTTGATGCGCTCAGGGGCGGTTGCGATTGCCTATGAAACGGTGACCGATGCGCGCGGCGGCCTGCCGCTGCTGGCGCCGATGAGCGAAGTGGCCGGGCGCATGGCCATCCAGGTCGGCGCACATTGCCTGGAAAAGGAACAGGGCGGCATCGGCGTGCTGCTCGGCGGCGTTCCCGGCGTCGCCGCGGCCAAGGTCGTGATCCTCGGCGGCGGGGTGGCCGGCACCAATGCGGCACGCATGGCGATGGGGATGGAGGCTTACGTCACCGTCATCGACAAATCGCTGCCGCGGCTCAACGAGCTCGACATGCAGTTCGGCGCCCGGCTGCACACCTTGTTCGCGACGATCGAGACGATCGAGCGCGAGGTCGGCGCCGCCGATCTGGTGATCGGCGCTGTTCTCGTCCCCGGCGGGGCGACGCCCAGACTGGTCAGCCGCGAACTGGTGCGGACGATGAAGCGGGGCGCCGTTATCGTCGATGTCGCGATCGACCAGGGCGGCTGCGTCGAGACGAGCCGGCCGACCACGCACGACGCTCCCACCTACCTCGACGAAGGGGTGGTGCACTACTGCGTCACCAACATGCCGGGCGCGGTCGCCCGCACCTCGACCTTCGCGCTCAACAACGCAACGCTCCCTTATGTGCTGGCCATCGCCGACCACGGCTGGCAAAGGGCGCTGTCCACGGATCCGCACCTGCGCGACGGGCTCAATGTCTGTCGCGGCCGGGTGACCCATCCGGCGGTGGCGCGCGATCTCGGGCTGCCGTTGCTCGCCCCCGAGCAGGTTCTGGCCGATTAGCGGAGGAAGGGCATCAAAACATGTGCTGCTACTCTGGACCGCGCGCCGCCAAAGTCTTATCTGAGACGAGGCAAATCAGCTCGAGACGGGAGAGACTGTGCCCCATCCGCTGATTCGACCCGCATATCACGGACTGCTGGCGAACGGGCCCGAGCCTGAGCTGCCGCAGCCGCTCGTCGATGCCGCGGCCATCGCAGCCATGACCGATCTCTATCGTACAACGCTGCCGGCAGGCGGAGCGATCCTCGATCTGATGTCGGGAGAGATGAGCCATCTTCCGCCGGAAATCTGCTATGCCCGCGTCGTCGGGGTCGGCAGGGACGCGGGCGAGATGGCGGAAAACCCCTTTCTCGACGAATGGCATGTCCAGGACCTTAACGGCAATCCGCATTTGCCTTTTGTCACCGGCGAGTTTGACGGCGCGGCGATGTGCGCCGCGCTGCAACATCTGACGCGACCCGGCGAGGTGATACGCGACGTCGGCCGGGTGCTGAAGCCGGGCGCGCCGCTGGTCGTCACCTTTTCCAGCCGCTTTCTGCCGACCCCCGGAATCGCCTGTTGGCGCCTGCTCGATGATGCCGGGCATCTCTGTCTGATTGCCCACTATTTCGCCGAAGCCGGCAATTGGACCGACATCCGCTGCCTCCACCGAATCCCGCCGGGCGGCGGCGATCCGCTCTATGCCGTGATCGGCCGCAGCCTCGGAGCGCCGGGCGATTAGCGCTGCAGGGCGGAACAGCCTTCAGGCCCGGGGAGGCGTCTTCCGCCGAACAAGCGAGGCGGCGGAAGACGGGCGCTTCCTCGCCCTACGAATCGAAGGCGATCATCGACGTGAACGGGGCGTCGATGCGCTCGCGTCCTCGGAGAAAGCTCAGCTCGATGATACAGGCTGCGGCAACGACGATCCCTCCTTGTAGGCGGACGAGATTGATCGCCGCCTGCATCGTTCCTCCGGTTGCCAGGAGATCGTCGACGACGACGACGCGCTGCCCTCGGGCGACCGCATCCTGCTGGATCTCGATCGTGTCGTTGCCGTATTCGAGATCATAGGTATAGCGCACCGTGTTGCCGGGCAATTTGCCGCGCTTGCGTACCATTGCGAAGCCGTGGCCGAGCGCATAGGCGAGCGGGGCAGCGACAAGAAAGCCGCGCGATTCGATGCCGATCAAGAGGTCGGGGGCAAAGGGCCGCAGCGCCGCGGCGAGCCGCTCGACGGTGTGGTGCCAGGCGAGCGGATGGGCGAGCAGAGGGGAGATGTCGTAGAACAGGATTCCGGGCTTCGGGAAATCGGGTATCGATCGGATGTGCTCTTTCAGATCCATGCGCTTCATCCTCGGCAGACGAGCGCGGCATAACCGCTTTTCGCGTCATTGGAAAGCCCTTGCGGCCGGCGTCGAGCCGGGCTTGCCGATATAGGTTTGCATGGCTTCGGGCACGGCAACCCTCGCCGCCGCCGAGGAAGGGGAAACGCTCGTATTTGCCGCGGCGGGACGGTGGCTGGTTGCGACCGCCGCTGAACTTGACCGCGATCTTTCTGCCCTCGACCTGCCGCGAGGCCGGCGCGTAACCCTGGACCTCGCCGGGATCGACCGGCTCGACACCGCCGGCGCCTGGCTTGTATTGCGCACCGAGAACGATCTGCTGGCGCGCGGCAACGAAGTCGAAATCAGGAACCTGCACCCGGGCTTCGCGCCACTGTTTGCGCAGGTCCGGGCCGGCGGCGCGGTCCGTCCTGTCCCTCATCCTCGGCCGGCGCATCACACCCTCGCCGGGTTTGTCGCACGGATCGGCGAGGTGACGATCGGGCTCCTGGCCCGAGGCTACGGCATCCTTGGATTTCTCGGCCTCGTCGCTACAACCGCCGGCGCGGTCTTGCGCGATCCGCGCCGGCTGCGGGTCAAGGCGATCCTTGTGCAGATGGAGCGCACCGGGGTCGACGCGTTGCCGATCGTCGGCCTGCTGTCGTTTCTGATCGGCATCGTCATCGCCTTTCAGGGAGCCGACCAGCTTCACCGGTTCGGTGCCGAGATCTACACGGTCAATCTTCTCGGCGTCGGGATCCTGCGCGAATTGGCGGTATTGATGACCGCGATCATCCTGGCCGGCCGCTCGGGCAGCGCCTTCACTGCCCAGCTCGGCACGATGCGCGTCAACGAGGAGATCGACGCCCTGCGCGCGATCGGGCTCGACCCGATCGAGGTGCTCGTGATCCCGCGGCTGTTTGCGCTGTTGCTGACCTTGCCGATGCTGGCCCTCTATGCCGATTTTGCCGGCCTCCTCGGCGGCTGGCTGATGACATGGGGTGCGCTCGGCATCACCGTCCCGCAATTCCTGCATCAGCTGCAATCCGCGCTTGGCGGCTGGACATTCTGGATCGGCATCATCAAATCCCCATTTTTTGCCGTGATCATCGCGCTGGTTGGCTGCTATGAGGGCTTGCGCGTCGGGCGCAGCGCCGAAAGCGTCGGCCGACAGACCACGCTCTCAGTGGTGGAGGCGATCTTTCTCGTCATCGTCAGCGACGCAGCGTTTTCGATCCTCTTTTCGATCCTGCAGATCTGAGCATGCCAGCGCGTCACAGCGAAACGGTCATCCGCATTGCGGGACTCGTCAACCGTTTCGGGCATCAGACGGTTCATGACGGCCTCGATCTCGAGGTCTTTGCCGGCGAGGTGCTCGGCGTCGTCGGCGGCTCAGGCAGCGGCAAATCGGTGTTATTGCGCACGATCATCGGGCTCAACCGGCCGCACAGCGGCCGGATCGAGGTCTTCGGACAGGATGTTGCGACGCTCGACGATCGCGCGCTGCGCCGGCTCGAACGGCGCTGGGGGGTTCTGTTCCAGGACGGGGCGCTGTTCAGCTCGCTGACCGTCGCCCAGAACATCGAGGTGCCGCTCAAGGAACATTGCGCGATGCCGGCGCAGCTGATGGACGAGATCGCCGCGCTCAAGATCGGCATGGTCGGGCTCGCCGAGGAGGCCGGGCAGAAATACCCGGCCGAATTGTCGGGCGGGATGAGAAAGCGCGCGGGGCTTGCGCGCGCGCTCGCGCTCGACCCGGAGATCCTGTTTCTCGACGAGCCAACTGCCGGCCTCGATCCGATCGCCGCCGCCGAGTTCGATCGTCTGATCCGCGACCTGCAGTCCGGTCTCGGGCTCACGGTCTTTATGGTAACCCACGATCTCGACACCCTCGTCGCGAGCTGCGACCGCATCGCCGTGTTGGTCGACAAGAAGGTTCGCGTCGGCACCCTCGAGCAATTGCTCGACGACCCGCATCCCTGGATCCGCGCGTATTTTCACGGCCCGCGCGGACGAGCGGCGCTCCCGCCCGGGGCGGCTTCCGCCGCCTCGCCCCTCCGCCTTGCCGGCCGTTTGTAACGAGAGTGCGCATGGAAACCCGAGCCCATTACGTCGCTGTCGGCAGTTTTGTCCTGGCGGTCGTCTTTCTTGCCTTTGGGGCCGTGCTGTGGCTGGGCCGGGTCGAGCTGGGGCACGGCCAGTACAAGCTCTACGACATCTATTTCAAGGGAGCGGTGACCGGGCTCAACGAAGGCGGCGCGGTCCTCTACAACGGCGTGCGCGTCGGCCGCGTCTCGAACATCCGCCTCAACCCTGCCAATGTCGAGGAAGTGCAGGTCACGGTCGAGATCGACAAGAACACCGTGATTAAGACCGATGCCCAGGCCGAGCTTGTCCCCAATTTGTTGAGCGGCGTATCTCTGATCCAGATCCGCGGCGGCACGCAGGGGGCTCCGGTATTGATCGCGAAACCGGGTCAGCGCTATCCGGTGATCGCCTCCGAACGCTCGGCCCTCGAACGCCTGTATTCGCGCACGCCGCGCCTACTCGAAAAGCTGACCGACGCCGCCGACAACCTGAACGCGCTTCTCGACCAGCGCAACCGGAAAGCGATCAGCGACAGCCTGCAGAACGTGCACACCCTGACCCAGATCCTCGCCGACCGGGCCCAGCAGTTGAACGCGCTGATCACCGGCGCCGAGGACGCCGTCGACACCCTCAAAGCGCTGTTCGCGAAGGCCGATCGAGGGCTTTCCGGCCCCCAAGGGTTGCAGGCCCAGGCAGCCAGGACGCTTGGCGATTTTGATCAATTGGCCAAAAACCTTGGCGAGACCAACCGGCAGATCCAGACCATGGTCAACGAGAACCGCCCGGGGCTGCGCGACTTCACCCAGCGGACCTTGACGCAGGTCAACGCATTGCTCGCGCAGACCCAGCAATTCGTCGCGGGTCTCTCGCGGTTGACGAGCGAGATCGAACAAAACCCGACCCGCTTCCTGCTCGGCGACCGGCGCGACGGGTACCGGCCGTGAGAACAGGCCGGCAGTTCCACCTATCGCGCCGCATGCTGGCTCCGGCGATATTGCTGGTCGCGGGAGGATGCACGCGTCTGTTGACCGGTCCGGCGCCGGACCTCTACCGACTCCCCGCGGCCGACGCCTTTCCGGCGGGCCTGCCGCATGTCTCGGTGCAATTGCTGGTGGCGGTACCGGAGGCGCCGGCGGGGCTCGACACGCGCCGCATCGCGCTGTCCCGCTCTCCGATATCGCTTGATTATTTTGCCGATTCGGAATGGACCGACCGCGTTCCGACCCTGGTCCAGACGGCGCTTATCGAATCGTTCGAGAACAGCCATACGATCACCGCGGTCGGCCGCGACTCGATCGGACTGCACGCGGATTTCATCCTGAAAAGCGAGATCCGCCGTTTCGAGGCCGATTACGGCGCAGCCGGCGGCCCGCCGACGGTCTGGCTGAAGGTCGTGCTACAGTTGGTCAGGATGCCGGCGGGCGAGATCATTGCCGACACTACCCTCGCGGCGCGGAAGCCGGCGCGGGCAAACACCGTGCCGGACATCGTCACCGCCTTTGCTGCCGCGTTCGACACGCTCGCCCGGCAGGTCATCCTGTGGACGATGACCAATCCTGCCTTGTCGGCGACGCACCCTTCCTCGCCGCGTCTCCCGTCCCGCAAGGGGAGAGAGGAAGGCTAAGGCGGCCGCCCTGCTACCGCGACGGCGGCGGCGAGAGCGGTTGGCGCGGCGGCAGGCTGCCGTTTTCGAGGCAGGTCTTCAGCGCCGCCTCGCGCGCCTCGTTGGAGGCTGCGGTATAGTCGGGATGAGCGGTCTGCGCCTGCTGGGCGCAAGAATCCATTCGTTTCCAGTTTTTGAGAGCGTTCTCGCCCTGCTGGCTGGCCGCAGCCGGGCCGGGGGTGAGCGCCAGCCCGATCAGTGCGGCCGCGATCGGTCGGATCATTCCTCCCTCTCCTTGCGTGCTGCGGCGATCGACTATACACGGTTCCGCCCTGCGCCGCAGTCCGCTGCCGGGGGCGGCGCAGGATGGCCGTCGCAAGGGAGAGGGGCATGCTCAAGATTTGGGGACGGACAACTTCCTCGAATGTGCAGAAAGTGCTGTGGTGCTGCAGCGAGCTCGACATTCCGTTCGAGCGGGTGGATCTCGGCGGCCCGTTCGGCGGCAACCGCGATCCCAGATATCTGGAGCTGAACCCGAACGGTCTGGTGCCGACGGTCCAGGACGGCGACCTCATTCTGTGGGAGTCGAACACGATCTGCCGCTATCTTGCCGTCACCCACCAGGGCGAACGGCTTTACCCGAGCGCGCCCCGGGAACGCGCGCTCGTCGAGCGCTGGATGGATTGGCAATTGTCGACGGCGGGTCCGCCGATGGGACAATTGCTGTTCGGCCTTATTCGCACCCGACCTGAGCAGCGCGATCCTGCGGCCATCGAGGCGGCGCGGCGCCGCGCGCTCGAAGCCTGGACGATCGTCGACGACGCGCTCGAAGGCCGACCCTATCTCGCAGGCGGCGCGCTGACCTTGGCCGAGATCGCGCTCGGAACTCTGGTTTATCGCTGGCACGCCTTTCCGATCGAACGGCCGCCGCTGAAAAACCTCAGGGCCTGGTACGATCGTATGCGTGAACGCGCCGGCTTCCGAACCCATATCGAGATCCCGATCACCTGATGAAGCGCAAGCCGCCCGCCTGCCAGTCGCCTTGCGGGCGGGGCGTCCACGCTCCCGATTTCCGCACTGGACGCCCGATCGCGACCTCTTATGATGACGGGCGGCACAGAGCGGGAGAGCGGACATGAATTTCGGCATCGCGGGGAGAAGGGCCATTGTCTGCGCCGCTAGCAAGGGGCTGGGTCGCGGTTGCGCAATGGCGCTTGCGGGCGAGGGGGTCGCCGTCGTCATCCTCGCCCGCGGCACCGAGGCGCTCCACCGCACGGCCGAGGAGATCCGCAAGGAAACCGGGGCCGAAGTGACCCCGGTGGTCGCCGACATCACGACGCCAGAAGGGCGCCGGGCCGCGCTTGCCGCCTGCCCCGAGCCCGATATCCTGGTCAACAACGCCGGCGGGCCGCCGCCCGGCGATTTTCGCGACTGGGAACGCGCCGATTGGCTGAAGGCGCTTGACGCCAATATGCTGACCCCGATCGAGCTGATCAGAGCGGTGGTGGACGGCATGATCGCGCGGCGCTTCGGACGCATCGTCAATATCACCTCAAGCGCGGTCAAGGCGCCGATCGACATCCTCGGTCTGTCGAACGGAGCGCGCGCCGGATTGACCGGCTTTGTCGCCGGCATCGCCCGCAAGACCGTGCGCCACAACGTCACGATCAACAATCTGCTGCCAGGGCCCTTCGATACCGACCGGCTGCGCTCGAACATTGTGGCCGTGGCCGAGCGCTCGCACCGCAGTCTCGACGAGGTGCGGCGGGAACGGCAGCAACAGAACCCGGCCGGCCGGTTCGGCACCGCCGAGGAATTCGGCGCCGCCTGCGCTTTTCTGTGCAGTGCGCAGGCGGGGTTCATCACCGGGCAGAACCTGCTGCTCGACGGGGGCGCTTATTCAGGCACGTTGTAAAGCGGATGGTGCGGCACCGGCAGGAGAAGGGAGCGGGTCGTGGTGCGAGGGCGAGCGGACAAGAACCTGGCCCGTTTCGAGCGGATCGCGCTCATCCTGTCGGGCGGCGCCGCGCTGGGTGCCTATCAGGCGGGAGCCTGCGCCGCCCTCGAAGCAAACGGCGTGCGCCCGCATTGGCTCGCCGGCACCGCGATCGGCGCCGTCAACGCCGCGATCATCGCCGGCAATCCGCCGCACCGGCGCGCCTTTCGGCTGCGCCAGTTCTGGGGTGAATTGAGCCGGCTGGCGGGGCAGGCAGGCCCGCAAACCCCCGGCACCTGCGTACGCACCGCTTGGCGGCGCTGGCGCGTACGCCGCACCCCTGATAGGGCCGCCGTGCCGCCCCCGCGGGATGCGGTGGTCTCGGTCGCGGATC
Organism: Allostellaceae bacterium; assembly: GCA_035252905.1. Lineage (GTDB taxonomy): Bacteria > Pseudomonadota > Alphaproteobacteria > ATCC43930 > CGMCC-115725 > AP-15. Next base: position 33,796 of record DATFCQ010000339.1, read on the forward strand.
TGCGCGCCTTGATCGGCGCGACCGTCGATTTCGACCGGGTCAATTCCGGTGCGCTGCGCGTCGTCCTCGGAGCGGTCAATTCTACCACCGGAGCGGAAACCTTTTTCGACAACGACCGCCACGAACTCGGTCCCGAACACGTCCTTGCCGGCACGCCGCTGCCCGGCCTGCCGCCGGTCGAGATCGGACGGCAGCTTTACGGCGGAGGCGCCGTTACATTGTCAGCTCTCGACGAGGCCCGTCCGGCGGATACGCTGTGCTTTGTCGTCGACGGCTATGACCCCGCCCCCGGCGGCCGCGGCGGGACCAGCCGCATCGCCCGCGAGATCGGGGCGATGCGGCGCACCCACGATCTGCGCCGGATGGTGGCCTTGTTAGGCGAGCGCCTGCCGCCGGCGCTGCGCAGCGAGCTTGACATCCGCCGCTGCCTCGCCGAGGCGAGCGAGGCGACGATGACAATCCTGCATCTCGTCCACGAGGGGAATGCGACCGGTCTCGCCGAGAGGATGACCGACTTTTCGGCTGCCGCGCTGATGCGCCGCTGGAAAGCCGGGGAGAACGACGTCGCAACCAGCCTCACCCATCCGCTCTGGCTCGCCCCGCCGCCCCGGATCTCCGGCGTTGTCGTCCATGAATTGCGCGGCGGCGTGGCGGCCTCGCCGCGCTGACCCGGTGGTTTTCGGGATTCGCAGCTCGTCTCGCCTCTGAAATAGGCAAAACGTGCCGGGAGAGCACTCCCCTTCTGGCATCGCCGCCGTCTGGTCCCGACGCTCCCAGGTAAGCAGAGGCCGGGCGCACACCTCTTGCCTAAATTTTAATCATTCTAAATATAGCATTGAAAATACGGTCGTTTTGCGATGGGATGTCTCGCCCATGAGTGGACCGAAGCGCACGCCGTTTCGACTCGCAGGCTTTTCTCCCGGGCGGGACGCACGCAGATCGAGGAGCAATGCTGTACTACGCTTATCAGGCTCACAGTGACGCGCTCTCTCAGCTCCGGCTCTTTGCAGCGACGTTCTCGGGCTGGCTCGGGCAATCGCAGCCGCTGTTTGGCGACAGCCCATTGTTGCGCGGCGCGGCGGCGGCGATGGAGATGTTGTCGAATGCCGGCATGTCGCATGAGCGCCCCGATTTCGACATCCGCAGGGTGACGATCGACGACACCGAAATTGCCGTTTGCGAGGAGGTCGCTGCATCCCATCCGTTCTGCAGATTGTTGCACTTCCGCAAGGAAATCGATCGCGACGAGCCGACCGTGCTGGTCGTGGCGCCGCTGTCCGGGCATTTCCCGACCCTGTTGCGCGGTACGGTCGAGACCTTGTTGCCCGACCACAACGTGTATCTGACCGACTGGGCGAATGCGCGCAACGTGCCATTGCTGCACGGCCGCTTCGATCTTGACGATTTTGTCGGGCTGTTGATCCGTTTCATCCGCCAGCTCGGCCCGCCCTTGCATGTGATGGCGGTCTGCCAGCCCTCGGTTCCGGTCCTCGCCGCCGTATCGCTGTTGGCGGCGGAGGGTGACCCCTGCCAGCCGGCCTCGATGATCTTGATGGGCGGACCGATCGATACGCGGGAGAACCCGACGGCGGTCAACCGCTTCGCCACCGCACACTCGCTCGCCTGGTTCGAGCGCACCGTCATCACGACGGTGCCGGCGCGCTACCCCGGCGCGTTTCGTCGCGTCTATCCGGGCTTTCTGCAGCTCGCCGGGTTTCTCAGCATGAACCTCGACCGCCATGTTGAGGCGCATTGGAAGATGTTCCGCCACCTCGTCGATGGCGATGGCGACAGCGCGGCGGCAATCCGCACCTTCTACAAGGAATACGCCTCGGTCATGGATCTGCCGGCAGACTTCTACCTGCAGACGATCAAGCGGGTATTCCACGATCACGATCTGTCCCAGGGCCGCTTCCGCGTCGACGGGCGGCTCGTCGAACCGGTGGCGATCGAGCGGACGGCGCTGTTGACGGTCGAGGGCGAGCGCGACGACATCTGCGCGGTCGGCCAGACCGCCGCGGCGCATAAACTCTGCCGCAGCCTCCCGGAGGCAAAAAGGTCCCACCATCTGCAGCCCAAAGTCGGCCATTACGGCGTCTTCCACGGCCGCCGGTGGCAGAGCGAGATCTATCCCAGGGTCAAGGCATTTATCCGGACGCAAGGGTAGCGGCAGCGGAAGGCGCTGCCTCGACCTCGACCATAGCTGCGTATTCGGCCTGGCCCACAGTAAAGGGAAAGAGGCCGAGCGCCTCCTTCGGCAAGGCCGGGTTGCCGGAGGTGACCCGGTTCAGGCCGGGGCAACCGTCGCGCATCCAGACAACGCCCGGCGGTATGCGTTCGGTGACGTGCGCCGTGGCCGCAAAGGCGCCGCGACGGTTGTAGACGCGGATCGTGTCCCCCTCCGCCAGATCTCGCCGCATTGCGTCATTCGGCGAGATCCAAAGCTGCGGCCCCGGGTCGCGCTCGGCCAATATCGGCAGCGCCTGACCGTGATCGTAAAAGGCGTGAAACTGCATCAATGTCCGGCCCTGGCACAGCGTCAGCGGATAGCCGGCGGCATCCGGTGCAAGCGCATCGGGCCGCGCCTGATAGACCGGCAAGGGCGGCAAGCCGGCCCTCTCGGCCTGCGCGGAATAGAACTCGACCTTGCCCGATGGCGTGTGAAACCGGCGGGTCGGATAGGCGACAGGCGAAACCTTCAGCGCCCTTCTGCCGCCCTGCGCACGCAGCGACGCGATTGTCGCCTGCCCAGTCGCCGGATGGTCGAGGATGGCGTCGAGCAGTTCTTCCTGCGAGGCCCAGGGGTAGAAATCGTCGATTGCGAGCCGCTCGGCGAGCCCCTTCAAGACATCCTGAGTTGGCCGGGCCTCGCCTTCGGGCTCCAGAATCCGGTCCATCAGGTAGAGGTGCGTGTGCGTCGCCTTGCAGCCGACGTCTTCGAGCCAGGCGGTGCCGGGAAGCACGACATCGGCGAGGCGACGCGTCGTCTCGTTCATGAACAATTCGTGACAGACGACGAGGTCGAGCCTGTCCAGCGCAGCGGCGACGCGTCCGGAATCCGCATAGGACGAGAGCATGTTGGTGCCGAAGAGCAGCAATACGCGCACCCTGCCGCCGCAGAGCGCCGCGGTGATCTCGGACATCTGGTCGGAGACATAGCTCCCGGGCGGGCGCCTATCGGCGGCCGCGATCGACGCAAAGCCGGCGCCGTGCGCTGCGGCGCCGTGGCGCGGGCCCAGCCCGCCACCGGCAAGGCCGTAGCTGCCGACGAGTGCCGGCAGACAGGAGACGGCGCGCGCGCCGTACCAGCTGTTGGCGCCTTTGTGCAGGGAACTTCCGCCGAGGACGATCATGGCCGGCTTGGTGGTCACATAGGCGCGGGCAAACGCGACGACGCGATCGGCCGCAATGCCGGTCTCCCGTGCCGCCCATTCGGGGGTGAAGAGGCGGACGTGCCGAGAGAGTTCGGCAAAGCCCAGCGTGTGCCCGGCGATGAAATCGCCGTCGTACAATTCCTCGGCGATGATCACCTGCATCATGGCGAGGGCCAAGGCCGCGTCCGAGCCGGGGCGGATCAACAGGACCTCGTCCGAGCGGGCGGCGGCCTCGGTCCATCGGACATCGATCGTCACGATCCTCGCTCCGCGCCGTTTCGCGGCCATCACGTGCCGCGCGGTATTGGGCTGGCTTACGAGATTGGCCCCCCACAGGACGATCAATTGGGAATTCGCCCCCATGTCCTCCTTGGTGTTGATCTCGATCGTGCCGGTGAGGCCGAGGCCGAAACCGCCGAGGCCCCAGCAGATCATCGCCGCGCTCCAATACTGGCAGCCATAGAGATTGGCGAAGCGGGCGAGCATCTGGCTGCCGGTATGGGGGCCATAGCCGTTGGCGAGGTTGCCGTGGCAGCCCCACAGGGCCGTCGCTTCGCGACCGGCCGCGGCGATCTGGCCGGCGATCAGGTCGAGGGCTTCGTCCCAGCCTGCTTCCCGCCAGGCGTCCTCGCCGCGGCGCTTGCGGATCAACGGCTTCCGCAGCCGCTTCGGGTTGCCGATGATGTCGCGCGAAGCCTGGCCGCGTACGCACAGGAAACCCTGGCTGTCGGGATTATCCCTGTCGCCCCTGACGCCCTGCAGCACGCCGTCCCGGACATCGACAAGCATGCCGCACAAGGTCGGATGACAGTTCATCGGGCACATTGTCGGGATTGTGCGGATCGGGCTGGTCATGGCGCCTTGCTCCAGATTCGCGGTATTCGTAGCATTGCGAAATGCAGGGCTCAATCATGTGTTGCGGCGCCGGCAAGGGCGCGATTGGCCGGAAAAAGATGCGCCAATTGTGCCCGGACTCGGTCATTATAGGGGCCCCATAAGGCCGCGAGGATGCAGATGCCGCTCTCCAGCAAGGTCGTCATCACCTGCGCCGTTACGGGCTCGATCCATACCCCGACGATGAGCCCCTATCTGCCGCTGACCCCGGACGAGATCGCCCGCGACGCGATCGCCGCCGCCGAAGCCGGCGCCGCGATCCTGCATCTGCATGCGCGCGACCCGAAGGACGGAAGGCCGACCCCCGACCCCGGCGTGTTCATGCAATTTCTGCCGCGCATCAAGCAGGCGACGAGCGCGGTCGTCAACATCACGACCGGCGGCGGCCACGGCATGAGCCTCGACGAGCGGCTCGCCGCTCCCTTGCGCGCCAAGCCGGAGATGTGCTCGCTCAACATGGGCTCGATGAATTTCGGGCTCTACCCGATGCTGTCCCGCTACAAGGACTGGAAATATGAATGGGAACCCCGCCATCTCGAAATGACACGGGATTTCATCTTTCGCAATACTTTCGCCGACATCGAGCGCATCCTGAAGGAGCTGGGAGAAGGCTGCGGCACCCGCTTCGAGTTCGAGTGCTATGATGTCGGGCACCTCTATAACCTCGCGCATTTTCTCGATCGTGGCCTAGTCAAACCGCCGCTGTTCGTACAGACGATTTTCGGCATCTTGGGCGGGATCGGCGCCGATCCGGAAAACCTCGCCCATATGAAGCGCATCGCCGACAAATTGTTCGGCAACGACTACGCCTGGTCGATCCTCGCCGCCGGCCGGCACCAATTGCCGCTCGTCACGATGGGCGCGATCATGGGCGGCAATGTCCGGGTCGGCCTCGAAGATTCCTTGTGGGTCGGGCGCGGCAAGCTCGCCAGCAGTAATGCCGACCAGGTCCGCGCAATCCGCGCGATCCTCGAAAACCTATCGCTCGCCGTCGCCACTCCGGACGAGGCCCGCGCCTTGCTGCACTTGAAGGGCGGCGACGCGGTGGCATTCTAAAGCGGGAGCGTTCGCACGATGATCGACAAGCGGGTCAAAACCCTCGCCGAGGCGGTCTCCGGGATCCGCGACGGCTCGGTCGTGTTATGCGCCGGTTTTGGCGGCGCCGGCTTGCCCGATGCGCTGTGCGAGGCGCTGGCCCTGCAGGGCGCGCGCGATCTGACGATCGTCGCCAACAATGCCGGAACCGGGCGGCGCGGGCTCGCGGCCTTGCTCGCCGCCGGACAGGTGCGCAGGATCATCTGCTCGTTCCCGCGCAGCTCGGGCTCGGTCGTCTTCGAGGAGCTTTATGCGCAGGGCAAGATCGAGCTTGAACTGGTGCCGCAGGGCACGATATCCGAACGCATGCGCTGCGCCGCGGCCGGGCTCGGCGGCTATTATTCGCCGGTCTCGGTCGGCACGCGGCTGGCCGAAGGCAAGGAGCACCGCGACATCGACGGACGCACCTATGTGTTGGAAAAGCCCCTGAAGGGCGATGTCGCCCTGCTTGCCGCCGAGCGCGGCGACCGCTGGGGCAACCTCGTCTATCGCAAATCGGCACGCAATTTCAACCCGACGATGGCGATGGCGGCCGATCTCGCGATCGCCCAGGTGCGCCATATCGTCGAATTGGGCGAACTCGACCCGGAAGTCATCGTCACCCCCGGCATTTTCGTCGACCGCCTTGTCGAGGTGCCGGCTTAGATGCCCCTCACCCCGGCCCTCTCCCCGCATGCGGGGAG
>DATFCQ010000340.1:0-14828 GCA_035252905.1 Allostellaceae bacterium
CCGGCGGCTGGTGTGCGGTCCGGACGGAGGGAGGGCCCGTCCTCTGTGGGCGCCGCACGACATCCGGGCGGTCGGCGTTCCGCCGCGCTTCGGGGCAACGGACGGCGATCCCGTCCTGCTGTGCCAGCGTCCACAGGTCGAGCGGCGTCGACGGCTTGCCGCCCAGTTTGCCGAGGAAGAATTCGATATACTGCGCCAGCCAAGCCAGCAGTCTGTCGAGATCCCGTTGCGAGCGGACGTAAGGCGTGTTGCCCGGCTCCAGCGACGGGCTGTGAAAGGCCAAGGTGAAGACTTTGACGCCGCGATCGATCAAGGCATTCGTCAGCTGCTTTGCCTCTTTGAGGGGGTAGCCTTCCGGCGAGATGCTGACGCGGTTCAACAATCCGAGCCGGGCGCTGACCCCGGGAAGATGCAGGCTGTGGCCGAGTGCCGCGTTCAGCCAATCGTGATAAACACGATCTCCCCACCGGCGGAACAACCCGTAATAGTCGCAGGTCAGCGGGATTTCCAATATCTGTTCGGCGCCGTCAAGCCAAAAGGGGATCGGCGGGATCGCCCGAAAATCGGGACCGCCTTCTTCGTGGTAGGTGCGTCGTGAGTGAACGCTCATGTCGACGCAATAATCCAGTTGCCGCAAAATTGCCGCCGTGTTGGGGCCGACGCCGTAGCGGCCTGCCTTGTAGATGCGCGGGGTGACGCCGAGATTCTCGGCGATGCTGTCGGTGAGAACGCGAATCTTCTCCAATTCCAGATCGAACGGCAAATTGCCGGGGAAGGAATTGTGGCGGTTCAGCAGCTCGACGATGGGCGGGTTGACCCAGGGGTGCAATTGGCTGCCGATGACGCAGCGCCCGCCTTCGGCCAGCTCTCTGAGTTCGCGAGAGGCGCCGGCCTGGCTCGCGATCGGATAATCGACGACGTAAGTCGGGCGGACGCCGAAACGCTCGAACAAGGATTGGCACAGAGGGATACGCTGCATCGCCGAGACGGTGTGCTTCTCGGTGCTGAACGGCGCCGACCAGTCGAAGCCTTCCTCGGTGTCGACGACGACCAGCAGCAGCGGAGCGGTCAATCCCGCAAAATGGACAAAGCTGCGCGGCTGCGACGGCCTGTACCCGCTCGCCGCGACGCCGTTGCCGTCCTGTGTCACCGGACCGGGTCCGCCAGAATTTTCCGGTAGAGCAGTTTCAGCGGGCCCTTGACGCCGAAATAATCGGCCAGGAGACGCGCGCCGTCGATCCATCGCTCGCGCCGCTGTTCGAGGTGCCAGAGGATGTAGCCGCCGGGGTTGCGTCGGAAATAGCGCCATTTGAAGGCGCGCAATTCGGCCCTGGTGAAGACCTTGGCATTGCCGCCGAGTTTGGCGACCACAGGGGTGAAGTGCGGATAAAGTTTGGCGTTGTGCAATTCGGTCTTCATGAAGTTGCCGATCAGAAGATCGTCGAAATAGCCGCATTCCACCGCCGCCATCAGCGCGGCGCGCGGGACGTGGAAGGCCAGGCCGCGCCAGGGACGCCCTCTCCGCCCGGCGCGGCCTGCAGCGAGCCAGAGGCGGTGCCGCTCGCCGCCGACAACGAATTCGAGATAATCGAAACGAGAGCGCAGCAATGCAAATCGGCCAAAGAATGCGACGATGCGCGACCAGTCCGTCGCGCTCAGGGGTTCGGAATAGTCGTCATCGCCGGTACTGTCGGAAATCCGGCTCTCGTCCGATTGCTGGGTGGGGTGTTTGCGTTCGTAACGGCCCGTCTCCACATCGACGACGACAAATGGCTCCAGGACCCGGATCTGCGGCCGCGACCAGTGCCGCTCTATGTCCTCCCACAGGATGCGGTAGGGATTGGCCCATTTGCTGTCGGGTCGGACATAGAGGTGTTGCGAGGAGGAGCAGACAAAATTGCCGATGCCCAGCCGCGCAGCCAGGCGGGCCGTCGCCCACACCATGCCCGGCTTGTGCCGCTCGGGGGGCTCGGTCAGGCGCCGCCCCTCGCTGTCGACAAAATTAAGCATGTCGGCGTCGATCGCGCACAGCCGCGCCAGGTAGGTGTTGCGGCGGTCGTAGCGGCGGATCAGGGTGCGCAGGAACCGCTCCTCCCCGCACAGCGGCGAGTCGTTGAGATTGACGATCAACGAGGCGCCGGCCTCGACGATCAGGATGGCGTCCTGGTTCTCGTTGTCGAGACAGAGGCAGCGCAGATGGGGCGACAATTGCTGCCATTGACGATAGCGCAGCACCGTAACGTCGAACCCCAACCCCTGCAGGCTGTCGCGGATTTCGCAGGTATAATGATCCGGCAGCAGGATCTTTTTGCCGCGCGGCAACAGCGCCAGCGATTCCGGGTGGAGATGATCGGGATGACCATGCGAGATCCAGATGTAGTCGGCGGCAATGACGGCGGCCGTCTCCCGCGCGGTCAGCGGCCGGTCCAAGGCCCAGCTGCCAAAATAGCACGTCCCCTTGAGCCATGGATCGGTAGCCAGAACCGCCCGCCCGTTTTCGTAAAACACGAGCGTCGCATTTCCGATCGTCTCAAAACCGAGCCGCATGTCAGCCATGCCGCTCGAAATCAAATCCAAATTTTGCAGGGTTGAAGCATTCGCAGTGCCCCCTGGACTCATCGGATAAATTGTCCTAAATTATTAAAGGCTAGAAGCCAACATTACCTCTGTATGCATTTTATGATGGATTGCTCGGAGAGTCAAATGAGTGTTTGGTCATGCCAGGGCGGATCGGCTGCTGCAGCGCCGTCCCAACCGACCCGATCCGACCGATCCACGCCCCGGGCGACAAAGGGCCGGTGATCTGCGGCGCAGGATCATGGCCTGCGTCTTCCGGCGCAATGCGTTCTGGTGAAAAGGCCGGCAGGCGCAGTGCGCTCCTGCCGGCTGCCGGCACGCGGTGTCCGGCGTTCTGCACAGCAATTAAGATCATCGATACCCGGGGATATCTATGCGCGCCAGCGCCCAGCAGGATAACGCCAAAGATCGCAGCACGCCGGCTTCGCTGGCGGCAAAGACGGCGAAGAGCGCCGGCTGGGTGGTCGGCTGGCGCTTTGCCACCCGCAATCTCGGGCTCATCAGCACGCTTGTCCTCGTTCGCCTTCTCTCCCCTGCGGATTTCGGGCTTGTCGCCCTGGCCATGGGGTTTATTGGCGCGATCGACGCGCTGAGCTCGCTCGGCCCGCAGGAAGCCCTCGTTCGCGAGCCCGCACCGGATCGCGAGATGTACGACACGGCGTTTACGATGAACTGGCTGCGCGGCCTGGGCACGGCGGCGATCGTTGCCGGCGCCGCCTGGCCGGTTGCAGACTTCTTTTCCGAGCCGCGCTTGGCGCCGGTTATGCTGGCCCTGTCGGTCAGCGCGTTCATCCTCGCCTTCGAGAACATCGGTATTGTCGATTTCCAGCGCGACCTCGCCTTTCACAAAGAGTTCCAGCTGCGGGTGATCGCGCGCATCATCGGCGTGGTATTGACCATCGCGTTCGCGGTGCTGTGGCGCAATTACTGGGCGATCGTTATCGGGATCCTGTCGACCAGCCTGGTGCGCATGATCCAGAGCTACATGATGTCGCCTTATCGCCCGCACCTGACATTGCGGGGATGGCGCCGGATCATCGGGTTCTCGATCTGGGTGTGGGCGGGCGGCCTGGTTTATATGGCCTGGGACAAGATCGACAGCATCGTCATCGGGCGGCTCCTCGGCGCCACCGCCGTCGGCATCTTCGCGATCGGTTGGGAAATCGGCGCCTTGCCCGTCAGCGAGCTGGTGCTGCCGCTCAACCGGGCGCTGTTCTCCGGGTTCTCGGAGGCCCACCGGACCGGCCGCGGCGCCCCGCAGGCCTATCTGCGCGTTCTGGCGATCGCGATGGTCCTGACCGTGCCGGCCGGGATCGGCATCTCGCTCGTCGCCGATCCTCTGGTTCGGCTCGCGCTCGGAACGAAATGGCTGGCTGCGATCCCGCTGGTGCAGATCCTGGCGCTCGCCGGCGCGATCTACGCACCCGTCTATATGGCGGAGGCGCTGTTCAAGGCCGAGGGCAAGCCGCACCTCAACTTCCACCTGTGGACCGCGGCTCTTTGCGTCAAGGCCCCCCTGCTCGTCGGGTTCGTCAGCGCGTTCGGTCTGAAGGGCGCAGCGCTCGCCGTCATCCTCGCCACCGCAACGAAGCAGCTCCTTTACCTCGTCACCTTGAGCCGCCGCATCGGCAGCGGGATCGGCGCATTGCTCAAGCAGACGTGGCGCTGTCTGGTCGCGACAGCGGTGATGGCCGGCGCTCTCGCCGGCCTCGGCCTCGGCTGGGCGCCGGGCGCGGCGGGAGCCGTCGGTGCCGCGCACAATCTGATCATCGCCGCCGGTGCGGGCGCATTGCTCTACACGGCCGCATTACTGGGCCTCTGGCTGGCCCAGGGGCGGCCCGAAGGCGCCGAGCGCGATCTGCTGCGCCTGCTGGCAGGCCTCTGTCAAACGACCTTTCTGGCGAGATTCGCGCGCCCGCCTGTCGACCCGGCCTAGTTGTCGCTTGCTCGTCGCTTATTATGACGCGGGAGCATAGCGGCATTCGCATCGGCCGGTCGCGGGCTCGGCCGCGTCAATCGGGCGGCGGCATCCGAACCCCGGACAGCGGCGCCGGGTGGAGGACACCCTCCTTGCCAAAGACACGCTGCTTGGCCCATCGGCCCACGGGCGACGCGCTGACCAGATACCAGAGATTCGTCAAGGGCTCGGCTCCCAGGGCAATCGCCCGCCCCAGCAGCCGCGCCCCGATCGCCGGGTGCGACAGGTATACATTGCGCCCGACCTGAGTGTAGCGCGCGCCAAGAATGTCGCGCAGCTCCCTGTGCGACAGGCGCCCGCGCAGGGCGCGGCAATGCGCGAGGACCATCGGCAGGACCGTCTCGTGCTGGCGCGAAAAGACGCGCTTGCTCATGTTGTCCGCGTGATCGCGCATGGTCGTGAGGACCTGGTCGAGACAACCGACCTCGCCCGCGAGCGCCAGACGGATCCAGAAATCCTGGTCGTCCTCGCCCGACAGAAGGGTCTCGTCAAAGCCGCCGATGCGGCGGACGGTTTCGGAGCGGGCGACGACGACGCTCGGCACGTAAAAGCTCTCGCGCAGCATCCTGCGCCACGCCTCGCGGCCGACGGGCGGGGTGTGGTCCGGGTTCACCGGCACCCGACTGCCGTCGGGCATGAGATCTTCGGCCCGACAGCCGATCATCGTCATGTCCTCCCGCCCCGCAATGACCGCGATCTGCCGCCGCAGCTTGTCCGGATGCCATTCGTCGTCAGCGTCGATAAAGGCGAGAAATTCGCCTTTTGCCGCCGCGATCCCGTTGTTCCGCGGAGCGGACGGGCCGCCGCTGTTACGGTCTCTCGCGATTACGCGCAGACCATGGGCTTCCTCGCGCCTCAGGATCTCGAGCGTCCCGTCCGTGCTGCAATTGTCGATGGCGATGATCTCGATATTGGGATAGGTCTGACGGCGCACCGATGCGATCGTGGTCTCGATCGTCTTCGCGGCGTTGAAACAGGGAATGATGACGCTGACCAGCGGGTCCATCAAGGTGCTCACGGGCGGCTACAGCGGCGCATGAGGCCGCAGCCGCTGGTCGATGCGGCCGGTGTCGCGCAGGTGCTGCAATTGCTTCAGGCGGATGTAGAGGCGCCCCTGGAAACCGTCGTCGCGCACCCCCTCGTCGTGAAACCAGCGCACCAGTTCGGCGCAGCCGCGCTCCAGATCCCACTGCGGCGCAAAGCCGGGCAGGCCCTCCACAGCCTTGGTGAAATCGACCCGGTAGGAGCGCAGGTCGCCGCCGGTCTCGCCGGTGATCTCGACGCGCGCCCGGGGAACCGCGCGCTGCACTGCGTGCGCGATGTCGCGCACCTGGTAATTGGCGTCGCTGCGGCCGATGTTGAACGGCTGGTTGTGCACCGCCGCGCGCGGCGCCGTCACCGCGGCGAGTGCAGCGCGGGCGATGTCCTCGATATGAACGAGCGGCCGCCACGGCGTGCCGTCGGAGAGCACGCGGATCGTCCCCGTCGTCTGCGCCCAGCCCATCAGATTGTTGACGACGAGATCAAAGCGGATGCGCGGGCTGACGCCATAAGCCGTCGCATTGCGCAGATAGACCGGCGAGAAGCCGGCATCGGCCAGTTCGGCGAGATCGGCTTCGGTGCGCACCTTCGAGACGGCATAGGCCGAGACCGGGTTGAACGGCGCCGTCTCGTCGAGCGCCCCCTCGCCACCCGCCGCGCCGTAGATCGAGCACGAAGACGAAAAGACAAAGCGGCCGACCCCCGCTTGCCGGGCCAGCTTTGCCAGGCGCACCGACGAGCGGTGGTTGATGTCGTAGGTCAGTTCCGGATCGAGTTCGCCCATAGGATCGTTGGACAAAGCCGCGAGATGAATGATCGCGTCGGCGCCGTCGAGGTCGCCGGCCTCGACCTCGCGGATGTCGCGGACGATCTCGCGGTCGGGCGCAACCGCCCTGCTGCCGGGCGGCAGACATTCGCGGAAATAGCCGATGTCGAGACCGGTCACCCGATGCCCGGCCTCCTTCAGCAGGCGCACCACGACCGGCCCGATAAAGCCGAGATGACCGGTGACGATAATCTTCATCAAAGGCCCCCGTCACTCCTCGCTGTGCCGGCTAGCGCCACACCTTCCAGGGGGCTCGGCCGCTCTCCCACAGGGCTTCGAGCTGGGTCTTCTCGCGGAGCGTGTCCATCGGCTGCCAGAAGCCGGTATGGCGATAGGCGGCGAGACGCCTCTCCGCGGTCAGCCGTTCGACCGGGCCCAGTTCCCAGACCGTGTCGTCGCCGTCGATGTAGTCGCAAGCGCGGCGCGACACCACAAAGAACCCGCCATTGATGAAACCCTCGTCGGCCTGCGATTTTTCGACAAAGCGGGTGACCTTGCCGGACTCGGCGACAACGCTGCCAAAGCGCGCCGGCGGCCGCACGATCGTCATCGTGCAGTCTACCTTCATCTTTTTGTGGAATGTGATCAGCGCGGGGATGTCGATATCGGCGACCCCGTCGCCGTACGTCATGCAGAACGTCTCGTCCTGGTCGAGATAAGGCACGATCCGCTTGACCCGGCCGCCGGTCATCGTCTCGTCGCCGGTGTCGACCAGGGTCACATGCCACGGCTCGCTGCGGCTGTTGTGGTATTCGACGGCGTTCCTCTGCATGTCGATACTGACGTCGGCGCTATGCAGATAGTAGTTATAGAAGTATTCTTTGATCACGTAACCCTTGTATCCGAGGCAGATGATAAAATCGTTAACCCCGTAATGGCTGTAGATTTTCATGATATGCCAGAGGATCGGCTTGCCGCCGATCTCGATCATCGGTTTTGGGCGGAGGTTCGTCTCTTCAGCGAGCCGGGAGCCCTTGCCGCCGGCAAGCAGGACTGCTTTCATCACCGCGTCTCCCCAGAGTCATGCCGATCGAGCCGGGGGTCGCTTATCGGCCTCCGGCGTAGCGGGCCCGATAGTATTCGGCAAAGCCGTCCCATGCCGCCTCCTCGCTCCATCCAAGAGCGGCGGCATCGGGAATGTCGGTGCCGATTCGTATCACAGGCTCCGCAAACTCGCGTTGGTCAACCAGTTCGAGGGCGCAGTCGAGGCCGAGCCGCGCCGTCATCGCCGCGGCGACGCGCCGGGCGAAGGCGCCCTGCGCTTCAGGATAGCCGCTCGGCGAGAGATGCGGCGCCGCCCCCGGTCCGCGGCAGCTCCCGACATAGGCGGCATAGGCCTTGGCCAATAGGTCGACATGGATATTGTCGCGCACATAGCGCGGCGTCATCACCCTTGCCCGCTCTCCGCGGTACCAGCTGCGCATCAGATAATCGGTGAAGCGCGGCTCCTCGTAAGGGCCAAATGGGTTGGGGAGGACAACTTTACCGAGGCCCATGCCCTCGCGCTCGCAATAATACCGGACATAACGCCAGGTCAGCGACTTGGCGAGGCTGTAGGGATTGAAGGAACGCAACGGCCGTTCGCCGGCGCCTTCCTCCTCCTCGGAGAAGGTGCCGGTCAGGACAAGATGGCTACAGCCCCGCTCGGCGAGCGCGCGCAGCACATCGACAAACCGGTTCGTCGCCGCGCCGACCGCCGCCAGCACATCGTAATCGGGGCTGCGGTAGTTGCGCGCCTCGGCCCAGTGATGACAGAACACGTCGAACGGCGCCTCGCGGATCGCCGCAAACAGCGCTTCCGACCCCATCGGAGCGGCGAACACGGTCCGAGCGACCGCGCGCAGCCGCCGCACGCGCTCGGCCCGGATGCCGGAATAGCCGGCTGCGTCCGGACTGCTCAGCGCCGCGGTCACGTCATGCCCGGCTTCGGCGAGGGCGCGGGCAAACCAGTAGCCGGTAAACGAGCTGGCGCCGGAGAGCAGCACTCTCATGCCGGCTCCACAACGCTGAGATGATGGGCCGGGTCGAAGTCGCGCTGGCCCGCGTCCTTGTCCGAGATGACCCGCGGCGGACGCGGCCAGGCGATGGCAAAGCGCGGATCGTTCCAGCGCACGCCGCGCTCTTGGGTCGGGGCATAAAAGGCCGAGACCAGATAGAGCGCCTCGGTATTCGGGGCGAGGGTCAGAAAGCCGTGGGCGAACCCCTGCGGCACATACATCATGCGGCGATTCTCGGCCGTCAGTTCGGCGCCGAACCACTGGCCGAAGGTGGGTGAACCCGGCCGCAGATCGAGGATCGCGTCCCACAGCGCGCCGGCAAGGCAGCGCACCACCTTGACCTCGGCCGCCGGCGCCAATTGGTAATGCATTCCTCTGAGGGTTCCCGCTTCGACGCTGAGCGAAGTGTTGATCTGGACAAAGCGGGTTTCGAGTCCGTGCTCGGCAAATTCCCGCTCGCAAAAGAACCGGGCGAAAAAGCCGCGTTCGTCGCCGCGCTTGTCGAGATCGATGAGACAGGCACCACTGAGCGGCGTCTTGATAAATTCCATCGGAAAAACGGCTCCACGCATGCCGGGCCGCAGGATACGGGTATCGGTCGGTCCCCGGAACGTCTATTGCCTTATCAGCGAAAACGTCACATTCGTCAAGATAAAGGAATATCCGGCTCGTCGGCATGGAGAGCCGGCGGACCGGCCGCGGCCCTCGTCTGCCGCGCACAGGCCCGTGCGCCGCGCGGGCCGTCCGGCGGCTTTTGCTGCACAACCCGGCATGCGCGGATTTTTCAAATGGTCTTTAACAGATTTTAATCTCTGCCGACCATCGATCGGCGGAAACATCGCAATGGCCCAATCGATGTCGAGGAGCATCTTGCCGCCGCGGCAGCCGGTTGTTGATCTGCGTTTCTGATAGCTGCAATTGAATTTAATCTGGGAATGTGGTAGAGGACGACGACATTAGCCGTGCAGCGTCCAAATTTTATTTTCACGAGGAGCCCCGATGTTAAACCCCGAAACTCTGGTTAAGGCTCATCGTCGGGTAAACAATCGCAAGGTCAAGACTGTTGCGTTCAACGCGTTGCGATGGAGCGGGTTGCGTCATCTGGTCGTGCGCATGGACACGATCAATCTGTGCAATCTGCGCTGCAAAATGTGCTACTACTCGTTTGATTACCATCGCAAGCGGGAGCAGATGGATCTCCCGCTGTTTCGCAAGATTGCCGAGGACGTATTTCCGAAAACGCGGTTTCTCTATCTGAGCTGCGCGACCGAGCCGCTGATGAACAAGCAGTTTGCCGAGTTCCTCCGCATAGCCGGCGAATACAAGGTGCCGTTCACCTCGTTCTGCACCAATGGGCAGCTGTTGCGCAAAGAGGTGATCACGGCATGCCTCGATACCGGGCTGTCGGAAATCATCTTCTCGATCGATGGTGCGACGGCCCCGACTTACGAGGCCATTCGCCGCGGCGGCAAATGGGAGCGCCTCTTGGAGAACCTCGACCTTCTGGTGGCGATGAAGAAGGAGGCAGGGACGACAAAGCCGGCGATACGGATCAATTTCACCTGCATGGAAAGCAATATCCGCGAATTGCCGGCAATGGCCGAGTTTGCGGTGAAGCGCGGAGCACAGAGCCTCCATGTGCGCCACCTGACGGCCTATGGCGGCGCGGACAGCTCGTACAGGGAGGAAATCGCCTATCGCGATCTCTTCAACGGCATGGCCGCGGAGGCGAAAAAGGTCGCGGCGGCGGCAGGCCTCGATCTTTTTCTGCCCGATCCGATCCCGGAACGTGACCCGTCCGGCAAAAGCTGCACGACCGACGGCACGCGGATAAGCCGGCCCAAAGAGGCCAATCCATACTGCATGCTGCCCTGGTTTCAGGCGATCATCTCATGGAACGGCGATTACCGGATCTGCTCGTGGCACAACATGGGCAATCTTCGCGAGCAGAGCTTTGCCGAGATCTACAATGGCCCGAAGATGCGGGAAATCCGCAATAAGATGCTGTGGCGCAAGCCCGATTCGTGCTCGTGGAACTGCCATCTGGAAGCCTATGACGTTCCCGAGGTTCCCGAGGAAGTCGGTGAGCCCGAACCCGAGAGCCCGATCGGCGCGCTGTGACAGCCCGGGCCGAGAGCGGTCCGAGCGGTGCATCGAGAACGGGATTAAGCAAATTTAAATTAAAGATCGTTAAGGAAAATGTTCTCCGTCGGGCAAGGAGCCGGCGGACCGCGTTCGAGCCTTGCGCCGCTGCCTCCGGCACCGCATCTTTCGCCCGCGGTTCGACCTTCTGCTCGGCATGGCGCAATCGAGGGCAAATCGACGCATGGGGCTCTACCTCGTGACCGGCGGCTGCGGCTTTATCGGATCCCATCTCTGCGAAGCTCTGATCGAGAGCGGCGCCCAGGTGCGCATCCTCGACGACCTGTCGACCGGATCGCCCGACAATGTGCCGCCAGACGCGGCGCTTCTGCAGGGCAGCGTGGCCGATTCGGCGGCGGTCTACGCCGCAATGGAGGACGTCGAGGGCTGTTTCCATCTGGCTGCGGTCGCCTCGGTCGAACGCAGCACGCGCGACTGGCTGGGCGCCCATCGCACCAACCTGTCGGGCGCGATCGCCGTCTTTGACGCCGCCCGCCGGATGCGGCGCCGTCCCCTTCCGGTCGTCTACGCCTCCTCCGCCGCCGTCTACGGCGATTGCCGCAGCCTGCCGCTCCGGGAAACCGCGGCGGCGCGGCCGCGCTCGGCCTATGGCGCGGACAAATTGGGCTGCGAATTGCACGCCCGCGTCGCCTCCGAAGTGTATGGAGTGCCGACCGTCGGCCTCAGATTCTTCAATGTCTACGGGCCGCGTCAGCATCCGCTGTCCCCCTATTCCGGCGTCATCTCGAAATTCTGCGACCGGCTGCGGCGCGACGAGCCTGTCGAGATCTTCGGCGACGGACGGCAGACGCGGGATTTCGTCTTTGTCAGCGATGTGGTGACGGCCCTCATTGCGGCGATGAAAGCCGCGACCCCGCGGCCCGCGGTCTTCAACATATGCTCCGGAACGCAAACCTCGGTCGGGGATTTGGCGCGGCTGATCGCGGAGCTGTGCGGCCGCGAGCCCGAGATCCGCTTCCGGCCGGCACGACCCGGCGAGATCATCAATTCCTGGGGGGACGGCAGCCTGGCGCGCCGCCATCTCGCCCTTCCCGACCCGATCGATCTGCGCCGGGGGCTCGCGGCCACATTGTCCTGGATGGGAGCCGTCGACAGGGCCAAGACCAGTGTCCGGAGAGGCTCGATCCCTGCTGCCGCGGTTTCGCGGTAACCCTCCGCCGATGCCTGCGGAGACGGTCCCGATGACCGCGACGCGCTGTCTTGGGATCGACTCCCTGCCGGCGAGCTGCGCCGCCCTGTTCGCCGCCGAGCGCAACTTCTCGCTGGGCAGAGCATGGCTTCGCAATATGATCGCAAACGGGCTCCCGCCGGGAACCCGGGCCCTCTTCAGCGTTCTGTTGCGGGACCGCGAGGCGGCGGCGATCCTGCCGTTGCAGAGCGGCGCAAAGGGCGGTCTCGCCAGCCTGACCAACTGCTACACCTGCCTTTTCCGGCCGCTGATCGCGACCGGGGAGCACGCCGGCGCAATTGCGCGTCGGCTCGGCGTCGAGGTCGGACATCTGTGTGCGCAGCAATCCCTGGTGCGGATCGACTGCCTGCCGCCCGAATGGCCGGCGCTCGGCGCCTTTGTCGACGGCCTCTCTTCGGCCGGTCTGGCGATCCGCCGTTTCGACCATTTCGGCAATTGGTACGAGCCGATCGGTGGCCGGACCTGGCAGGACTATCTCGCCGCGCGGCCAGGACATCTGCGCGAGTTGCTGCGCCGCCGCGGCCGGCGTATGCATCGCGCCGGCGAGGTCCGCTTCGAAATTGTCGCGACGCCCGAAGACCTGCCGCGCGGCATCGCCGCCTATGAAGCGGTCTATCGGCGCAGCTGGAAAGAGCCCGAGCCGTTTCCCCGTTTCAATGCCGGCCTGATGCAGGAAGCCGCCCGGGAACAGGCCTTGCGCCTCGGGATCTGCTGGCGGGGGGAAACGCCGATCGCGGCGCAATTGTGGATCGTTGCCGGAAGCGGGGCAACCGTGATGAAGCTGGCCCATGACGAGGCGCACCGCGCACTCTCGCCGGGCACCGTATTGACCGCGGAGATGATCGCCCGGCTTTTGCAGGAAGGGATCGAGGAGATCGATTTCGGCCGCGGCGACGACCCGTATAAGCGGCTGTGGGCGGGGCAGCGGCGGCAGCGAGTCGGGCTCCTGATCGTCAACCCGCGGCGGCTCCCCGGTCTCCTGACCCTCTGCCGTCACGATCTCGGGCGGATGGTCGGGTCGCTCCGCCGGCGCGTCGGCGTATCCCGGGCCTGGCCGATGCCGCCCGCTGTCGCAACGGGCGGTCAAAACCGCTCTCTCCCCCGATATCGGCACGGCGTCGATCGGCTTTCGCCCTCCCCATCCGAAGAATTTGGCACGACATGAACCTCCTCTTCGTTTTCGGGACACGGCCGGAAGCGATCAAGCTTGCCCCGCTGATCCGCGAGCTTTCAGCGCAGGCCGACTTTACCTGCAAGATCTGCGTGACCGGCCAGCATCGCGAAATGCTGGCTCAGGTCCTCGACCTGTTTGAGATCCGGCCGCACTGGAACCTCGACGTCATGCGTCCGAACCAGTCCTTGGCCTATGCCACGGCGGCGATCCTGTCGGGTGTCAGCACGGTTCTCGATGAGTTTCGTCCCGATCGGGTCATCGTCCAGGGCGACACGACCTCGACCCTGGCCGGGGCGCTGGCCGCGCTTTATCATCGCATCCCGGTCGCCCATGTCGAAGCCGGGCTGCGCACCGGGAACCTCTACGCGCCGTGGCCCGAGGAGGCGAACCGGAAACTCGCCGGCCACCTTGCCGATCTGCATTTTGCGCCGACCGAGCGGGCGCGCCGCAATCTGTTGCAGGAAGGGATCCCGGCGGAGAGCATCCTCGTGACCGGCAATACCGGGATCGACGCCCTGTTATGGGTTCTGCAGCGCATCGATGGGGATCCCGATCTGGCCTGCAGGATCGATAGGTCCCTGGGCTCGCACCTCGCCGGCAAGCGTCTGATCCTGGTGACCGGCCATCGCCGCGAGAGCTTTGACGGCGGTCTGGCGCGGATGTTCCGGGCGGTGGCCCGGATCGCCCGGCGTCCGGACGTCGCCGTGATTTTCCCGATGCATCTGAACCCGAGCGTGCGGCGGGCGGCCGAACCGCTGCGGCAGCGCCACAACGTCAGGCTGGTCGAGCCGGTGGATTACCCGGAGCTCGCTCTGCTGCTGAAGCGATGCCGCTTTGTCGTGACCGATTCCGGCGGCATCCAGGAGGAAGCGCCCTCGCTCGGCAAGCCGGTCCTGGTCACGCGCGAGCGGACCGAGCGGCCGGAGGCGGTCGAGGCGGGCTCGGCACTGGTGGTCGGGACCGACGAGAGGCGGCTTTACGAGGCGATGGAGCGGCTGCTCGACGATGAGGCGCTCTATCTGCGGATGAGCCGCGTGCGCAACCCCTACGGCGACGGGCTGGCCAGCCGGCGCATTGCGGCGCGGCTTGGCGCCGCCGTCGCGCCCCCGCCGCTCGGCATCCGGGAGGATGCCGCACGTCCAACGCCGTAAAACCTGACTTGCCGCCTTGAATGGCAACAGCTAACATTAACAATATCCAAGGCAGGAGATAAATTCAACCTGGATAAGAATTATACAAGCAAAGCTTTCCGGAAATCAAATTGATCTATGTCAAAGAAATTTGCAGGGAAATTTCTGGACTGACGAGCCCCTGGTGAGGCATCCTGGCCGTCATCCCTTCCGGGCGGATTGTCAGGAAATCCAAAGCGATAAATAGATGAATTGACTGGGGCCAGGGCCAATGCTGTCCAGACGAAGCGAACGACTGCCATGCAGGCCCCTGAAAGACTCAACTGGCGCTTGAGCCCCCCCCTTGATGGGGAGGGGTGGGAGGGGGCGAGCGCACCGCCGGCGATCCGCCATACCTACCCCTGTCAGCTTCACCCCCGGGCGGAAAGGGAGAAATCGGTTGGCCAACTCGCCCAAGAGGGATAACCGGATGACATCACAAGTATCCTCCGAGCCCCGTGAGACGGCGAGGACGGCCGCGACTTTGGCGAACCCAGACCCGTCCGCGACTGCACCGGCGGGTATTGTCGCTCTTCCCGCGCAGACTGCGCCCCTCACGGCTCCCGGGCCGATGGCCACCCCGGAACTCGCGATCATCGTGCCGACCTACAACGAGCGCGCCAATGTCGAACCGCTGCTGGCGCGGCTCGACGCGGCGCTGGCCGGGATCGCCTGGGAAGTCCTCTATGTCGACGACGACTCGCCCGACGGCAC
>DATFCQ010000341.1:0-3966 GCA_035252905.1 Allostellaceae bacterium
GGTGCGGCGCCGGCCCTATCAGGTGATCCTGTTTGACGAGGTCGAAAAAGCGCATCCCGACGTCTTCAATGTGCTGTTGCAGGTGCTCGACGACGGGCGGCTGACCGACGGGCAGGGGCGCACCGTCGATTTCCGCAACACCTTGATCATATTGACCTCGAACCTCGGCGGCGATCTTCTCGCAAGCCTGCCGGAAGACCGCAGCATCGAGTCTGTCCGCAGCCAGGTCATGGACATGGTGCGCGCCGCCTTCCGGCCCGAGTTCCTGAACCGGCTCGACGAGATCCTGCTGTTCCGTCGCCTGTCGCGCGCGGACATGGCCGGCATCGTCGATATCCAGCTGGCCCGGTTGCAGCGGCTGATCGACGATCGCAAGATCCGTCTCGATGTCGATCCCGAGGCAAAGGCGTGGCTGGCCAAGGCCGGATACGACCCGGTCTACGGCGCCCGGCCGTTGCGGCGGGTGATCCAGCGGGAATTGCAGAACCCGCTCGCCGAGAAAATCCTTGCCGGTGAGATCCGCGACGACGACACGGTCCGGGTGACGGCGAGCCCGCTCGGCCTCCTATTGCAGCCGGTACGACGCGACGAGGCCCGCGCGGCCGCACAATAAGGCGAGGGTGGGGCGGCGGGTTTCGATCGGCCGCCCCAACGGCTCGTTGTCGTCTGTCAGACGTGAACCGCCGAGATCATTCAACTGTGGAGCGTCCTATGCCCGCCACGCGGGACAGCATCGCCGACATCTGGGGGCCGCGCACGCCGCAGGCGGGTCCGCACTGGCCGATCCGGGTGGATCAGAACGCGGACGAGGACCCGGACCGCTGGGTCCAGGCCTCCTGCTTCCTATGCTCGAACGGCTGCGGCATCGACATCGGCGTCAAGAACGATCAGCCGGGCGGGCGCATCGTCGGCGTGCGCGGGCGCGCGGTGGACGTGGTCAACCGCGGCCGTCTCGGCCCCAAGGGACTTTACGCCTGGGTCGCCAACGCCAGTCCGGACCGACTGACCCATCCTCTGGTCCGCCATGGCGACCGGCTCGATCCCGCAAGCTGGGACGAGGCGATGGACCTGATCGTCCGCCGCATCAGGGACGCGAAGGAGCGCTGCACAGCCGGCTCGATCGGCTTCTACACCTCGGGCCAGCTCTTTGCCGAGGAAAACTACACGCTAAGCGTGATCGGGAGGGCCGGCATCGGCACATTGCACATCGACGGCAATACGCGCTTGTGCACGGCGACGGCCGGCACTGCGCTGAAGGAATCGTTCGGAACCGACGGGCAGCCCGGCGCCTACGACGACATCGACGTCACGGACTGCTTCCTGCTCGTCGGCCACGACATGGCCATGACCGCTACGGTGCTGTGGGCGCGGGTGCTCGACCGCAGGCGGGCGGATGTGCCGTCGCACATGGTCGCGATCGACCCCCGCCGCACGCCGACGACGGCCGAGGCGGATCTTCACATCCGGCCTCGGCTTGGCACCAATGTCGCCGTGCTGAACGGCCTGATCCGGCAATTGATCGAAGGGGGTCACGCCGACCGGGCCTTCATCGACGCGCACACGCTCGGCTTCGACGACCTGGCCCGCACGGTGGCCGGCTACACGCCCGAGCGCGTCGCCGAGATCGCACGCATACCTGCGGATCAGCTCCGCCAGGCCGCGGACATGATCGGTCGTTCCAAGATGCTGCTGTCGAGCTGCCTGAAGGGCGTCTACCAGTCCAACCAGGGCACGGCCGCGGCGTTCAGGTCAACAACGTCAACCTGGTGCTGGGCCGTATCGGCCGGCCCGGCTGCGGCGTGCTGCAGATGAACGGCCAGCCCACAGCCCAGAACGATCGCGAGACCGGGATGGGCGGCGATCTGCCGGGCTTCCGGAACTTTGATAACCCGCGTCACATCGAGGAGATCGCCAGGCTGTGGAATGTGGACCCGGCCACCATCCCGAACTGGGGCCCGCCCACCCACGCGCTGCAAATCTTTCACTACGCCGAGACCGGCTCCATCCGCGTGCTGTGGATCATCGGCACGAACCCGGCGGTGTCCATCCCGGACCTGAACCGGCTGCGCGCGATCCTGCGCAAGCAGGGCGTGTTCGTGATCGTGCAGGACGCCTTCATGACCGAGACGGCGGAGATGGCCGACGTGGTGCTGCCGGCGGCCATCTGGGGCGAGAAGACCGGGTGCTCCACCAATGTGAGCCGCACCGTCCATATCAACCACAAGGCGATCGAGCCGCCGGGGGAGGCAAGGCCCGACCTCGACATCTTCCTCGACTTCGCCCGGCGCATGGACTTCCGCGACAAGGACGGCGCGGCGCTGGTCAAATGGACGGATTCGGAGGGCGCGTTCAACGCGTGGCGGGAGTGTACGCGGGGTCGGCCCTGCGACTACTCGGGCCTCTCCTACGCCAGGCTGAGCGAGGGCTCGGGCATCCCCTGGCCGGTCAACGACGAGCACCCGGACGGCTCGTCTCGGTATTACACGGACCTGAAGTTCGCGACCGACCCCAATGCTGTTCATATAGCGATCTGGATGGCCTGGGCGAGATTGATCGGGGGCAAGGCCCGGGCGGTTTTGCGGCGGATCGGGAAGTTGCTCATCTTGCGCTTGACCCCGCGTGGGTTGCGACGGTTTCGGCTGGAGACGACGCGCTCCTGCAGGATTTCGGCGAGCACCGCGTCATGGAATGCCACCCGTTGCCGAGGGGGGAAGGGCGCCGAAGGCGGCCAGTTTGCGGCGCACGACGCGCACGGCATGGAGAAAGGAGAGCCGATCGGGATCCTCGTCGGCCCGCAAGGCGGCCTCGTGCATCAAGCCGCGGATGGCAAAATGCGCCAGGATCAGCCCATAGAACTCCTGACGCACGAGATCGGGGGTTTTGCTGCGCAGCACGATGCGGGCGCCGCGCAGATGGGTCTTCAGTTCGTCGAGCGCGGTCTCGATTTCCCAGCGCTCATGATAGAGCGCGGCCAATTCCCGAGCTGGGGCCTGGTCAGGGCCGAGGATCGTGGTGACCAGCCGATAGAGCGGCTCGGCCCCGGCCACCCCCTCCAAGCGGTATTCGATGACGCGCACTGGCACGCCGCCCGCCTTGTGCCGGCGATCCCGTTCGCAGGAGTAGAGATGGCTCAGGTAGGAGCCGTCGGGCAGGCGCTTGGCGCAGGGCAGGCGGATGTTCTTCTTGATCCGCCATAGCAGTTCGGCGCCGGTGGCGCAGGCCTGCTGCCACAACTCAAAGCCAAAGAACTGGCGGTCGGCCAGGCACAGCATGCCCTTTTGCAAGCCGGCCAGCACGTCCCGTGCCAGCGTGGTTTCGCCCGTTGTGCAGTCCGCCATCTGGCTGGCGAACAACACATGCGTGCCGTTCTCGACCAGGGAGACAAAGCGGATCTGCGGATAGGCGCTGCCGCCGCGGCTGCTGCCGGGCCGGCCAAAGGCCGCCGCGTTCGCCGCCTCGTCGGCAACATCCAGCGTGCTGCCGTCGAGGCTGACCAGGCGCCACGAGCGATACCACGCGCCCCGGGTGGCGGGCACCGCGATCGGCCGCACCACCGCGTCATGAAGCTGGCGCACGGCTTCCCAGCCAAGCCGCGTGCGCGCCTGCGAGATGCCCGACTTGCCCGCTACCTTGAGCGGGGCTGTGGGATCGCGCAGCCATTGCAAGCCCTCCAAGAGGCAGCGCAGCACCTCGCGATAGGAGACCTGCATGAAAAGCGCC
Source organism: Allostellaceae bacterium (assembly GCA_035252905.1). Lineage (GTDB taxonomy): Bacteria > Pseudomonadota > Alphaproteobacteria > ATCC43930 > CGMCC-115725 > AP-15. The sequence continues at coordinate 3,721 of DATFCQ010000341.1, forward strand.
AGGGCGATCACGTAATACATCACCACAGGCGCCGGCAGATCGCGCTCGCGCAGGCTGGCCTTGCCGCTCGCCGCCAGCACCGAACGCACGGTGGTCAGCGGGAAGGTCTTGGTGATCACACCCAGGCTGATGTAATCGGTGATCCGCGCCCCCGCCGGAAGGGTGGCAACCGTTCGCGCCATCGCCGCTCTCCTGCTCGAACCGGGGGCAGGATAGCGCTGTTAGGCAGGTAAGTGAACAGTATTG
>DATFCQ010000342.1:0-5450 GCA_035252905.1 Allostellaceae bacterium
CCCAGCAACGCAATCACCAGAGCCTTCAGCTCGGCGGTCGAAAGCGCATCAAGGTCCGGGGGCGGCATTCCTCAATCAATCAGGTATCTCCGCCTCGGGCAAACCGGAAATGTCCGCGGCCACGGGTTTTGCCCCGCTTACCATGCCCGGGCCTGACCCGTGGGCCTTCAGCCCACGGACTTGATCCGTGGGCATCCACGCGGTGCCGTTCTTGCGAATACTTGAGGCACGGAAAGGCATGGATGCCCGGAACAAGTCCGGGCATGACGAATGTAAGTAACTGTTGCAATACGGCGAGACAAAGATGTGTGCCGACGCTGGCATTCGCCCTAGGGGATGCACATGTCTCCATATCTTTTGCCGTCATTCCCGCGAAAGCGGGAAGCCTGGGCCGAATATCGGACTTTCCGTCACTGGCCCCTGGGTCCCCGCCTGCGCGGGGACGACGGATAAATCATTGAAATATCTTTCATTTTAGAGACATGCGCACACCCTAGGGCATTCGCCAGGGTGACGAGAAAAGGGGCGGCGATGGACACTCTTGCCTTGCGCTGCCATTTGGCGACTCAGGCAGGCTCGTCGGTCACCCTGCAAGCTTCAATATTTGGGCGGGGGCGGCGGAGGCGGCGGCTCCGCCATGATGCATTCCAGCGAGCCGAGTTGATGCAAGGGTTTGAGCCGCATGATATCGGTATGCGCCCTGAAGTCTCCCATGAAGCCCTGATAATTCGGCTGGGTATACAGCCGCCATGTCCCGTAAACGACTTGCGCCGATGCGGCCGATTTGCTCCATTCGGAAGACAATTCTGCAGTATCGTCCCTTACAGGGAGCGCGTATCCTCGAAGGTTGGGCAGTGCATAGATGTACATGAGACAGCCGGGGCCAGTGTATACTGGGGGGCCGGGAGGAGTACAGGCAGCTATCGAAAGTGCGAAACCAACGGCTATAGTGGAATGTACGGCAATTTTAAATTTCATTTGACCGCTCCTGGCCACCGGTCCGGCGAGCGACACTAGCAGAATATCGCGTATGCGGCTAGCCTGTGGCCGTCTACCTCCTTACGATGCCTACTCTCTTCCCTACGGGTCGGACGCCCGGCCCCTGCGATCCCGCCCTGCTTGCGCGGCCCCGCGGCGGCGGGCTTGCCATGCCCCGCGTCCCCGCGCTACTCGTTGCCCGGCAACGGGATCAGGGAGTAGGGCATGATCGCGGGCGAATTCGATGTCGTCGTCGTCGGAGCCGGCAATGCCGGGATGTGCGCGGCGCTGGCGGCGCGCGGCGAAGGAGCGCGGGTGCTCGTCCTCGAAGCCGCGCCGTTTGACGAGCGCGGCGGCAACAGCCGCTATACCGCAGGGGCGATGCGCTTTGTCTATAACGGGGTCGAGGATCTCCTGAAGCTCTGCGACCTGTCCGAGACCGAGCTCAACACCAGCGATTTCGGCACCTACACGCAAGACCAGTATTACGACGACCTCGGCCGGTTGACCGATTACCGCAGCAACCCCGACATGGCCGAACTGTTGATCACCAAGAGCCACGAGACCCTGTTATGGATGCGCAGTCAGGGCGTCCGCTTTGCCCCGATGTATGCGCGCCAAGCCTTCAAGCACGAGGGCCGGTTCGTGTTCTGGGGCGGGCTCGCGCTCGAAGCCTGGGGCGGCGGGCCGGGTCTCGTCGAGGGTCTCTACAAGGCGGCCGAGCAGCGCCAGATCCAGATCGCCTACGAGGCGCGCGGCGACCGCTTGATCGCCGACGACGACGGCGTCCACGGCGTCGTCGCCACTGTCGAAGGCAAGACCACCCGGATCGCGGCCAAGGCCGTCATCCTCGCCTGCGGCGGGTTCGAGGCCAATGCCGAGATGCGCACGCGCTATCTCGGGCCCGGCTGGGATCTCGCCAAGGTGCGCGGCACCCGCTTCAACACCGGCAACGGCATCAAGATGGCGCTCGAAATCGGCGCCATCCCTTACGGCAACTGGTCCGGCTGCCATGCCGTCGGCTGGGACTACAACGCCCCCGAATTCGGCGACCTCTCGGTCGGCGACAATTTCCAGAAGCACAGCTATCCGTTCGCGGTCATGGTCAACGCCGAGGGCCGGCGCTTCTGCGACGAGGGCGCCGATTTCCGCAATTACACCTATGCCAAATACGGCAGACTGATCCTCGAACAGCCGCATCAGTTCGCCTGGCAGATTTTCGACCAGAAGACAGTCCATCTGCAGCGCGACGAATACCGCATCCGCCGCGTCACCAAGGTCACGGCGGGGACAATCGAGGAATTGGCCGACAAGATGGCCGAATACGCCCCGGTCGACAAAGCCCGCTTTATCGAGACCGTGCGCGCCTTCAACGCGGCGGTGCAAAAGAACGTGCCGTTCAATCCGACGGTCAAGGACGGGCGCGGCACGAACGGCATCGATCCGCCCAAGACCAATTGGGCGGTCGAGCTCGACACCCCGCCTTACGAAGCCTATTGCACGACCTGCGGCGTCACCTTCACCTTTGGCGGGCTGCGCATCGACAATGACGGGCGGGTGCTCGACACCGCATTGAAGCCGATCCCCGGCCTCTATGCGGCAGGCGAGCTGGTCGGCGGTCTTTTCTACTTCAATTATCCCGGCGGCACCGGCCTGGTCTCGGGCTCGGTCTTCGGCAAGATCGCCGGCACCAGCGCCGGCCGGACTATCAAGGGCTGACCGTCGCAGCGCGGCCGGTTGCAGCGCAACAGAAGGGCGCCGCCCCGCTTGCGCGGGGTTGCGGCGCCCTTGCTGCAACGGCTTGAAGGCGGCAGCCGGCGGTCCGCCGGCTGCCGCAGACCGCTTCTCTTAGCGGTACCACCACCCCGGATGGTGATAGCGCCAGCCCGGATGGCCAATCCAATGACAGTGGCGGACCGGCCCGGTCCACCAGCAGCGCCAGGCCGCGTGCGCCGGCTGGCTCAGGCCGACGCCGCCGGCCGCCAGAGTCGCCGCCGCGACGCCCGCAAGAAGAAGCTTCTTCATAGCGCACCTCCTAAACTGTCTCGCACCTATAACGGCGGTCGGGGTCCGTTTGATCCTGTACTACTCGCGCCGCGGTGACATTCGGGAGCCGGCGGTTCAGCCAGCTCTCGATCCGGCTTACCAGTAGCGATGCCGCCAATGATGATAATGGCGATGCCACCATCGATGGCGCACGATGACCCGGTGGCGAACGCAACGCCATCCGTGGGGGATGCGCCAGCACGCCGCCTCCGCCGGCTGCATTGTCACGGCACCGCCGAAGAGAGAGGCGGCCAACACGGCAACGAACAGTCTTCTCACCCGGAACCTCCGTACTGCCTCAGGGCATAATACGGAAGTCGTTACAATTTCGTTCCCGCAGAGATGGTTTCGCTAGTCTCGTCAGATAAGACTATGCAATAACCGTTCGACTGTCAGGCGCGGGTCGGCGGCCCGCATGACCTCGCCCATGACCGCGACGCCGCGCGCTCCGGCGGCCAGACAGGAAGCTGCGTTCTCAGCGGTGATGCCGCCGAGGGCGACGACCGGGCCCGCGCCGGCGGCGACGGCAAGGCTCTCGCAGCCCAGCGCCGGGCCGTAGCCGGGTTTGCTCGCGCTCGCAAAAATCGGGCTCAGGGTTACGTAATCCGCCCCGTTCCGCAATAGCGCCTCCGCCTCCGCTACGGCATGGGCGGAGGCTCCGATCAGCGCGCCGGGCAGCAGGGCGCGCGCGGCGGCGGGGTCGGCGCCGGAGGGCAGATGCACTCCGGCGGCGCCGGTTGCCGCCGCTGCGGCGACGTCCTCGTGCACGGCGACGACCGCGCCAAAGCGGCGGCCGAGCGCGACGAGCGCGGCGAGCAGGGCGCGGCGTTTGCCCTCCGGCAGGTCCTTCTCGCGCAGGCTGAACCAGCGGCAACCGCCGCGAAAGGCGGCCTCGGCAATGGCGGTGAGCGGCCGGCGCGCCTGCGCGCGATCGGAGATGACGAGGAGCGGCGGATCGGGCAGTATCATCAGGACAACTTTGCCGGCATCGGCGGGAACGTCGCAATGGCTGTCCGCTTTATTGTTCTCGCCGCAGCCCTCGCCCTCGGCGCCGCCGCGGCGGATGCGCAAATGCCCCAGAGCCCGGCGACTCCGGGCAATCCGGGCATGGGGACGCTCCCGCCGCCCGGCCCGGCGGGTCTCGGCGCGGCGCACCGCCAGCCGACGCAGTCGGACGTGCGGCAGGGCAACGACGCCGACACGCGCCGCATCCAGAGCGAAACCGACGAACTCTACCAGGAGATCATGCGGCGTTCCGCCCCGCCGGCGGCGCATTGACGCGCCTTCACGGGCGCGGCGGCCCGAGCACCAGATCGGCCGAAACCGTGAGCTGCACCTGCTCCCGGCCGGGCGCGGCGACCGGCGCCGCCAGGGCCGTTCCCATCATCGCGGCGCGCGGCAGAGGCCGCACCCCGGTCTCGGCGTTGCCGACGGTCAGATCGCGATAGCGCAGGACCCTCAGATGCATGCGATCGGCGATTGCAGCGGCGCGGCGGTCGAGCGCGGCCAGCGCCTCGGCGGTCAGATCCTCTTCGGCGCCGCGCAGAGCTTCGGGCGACACCTCATAGGCGAGCGCCGACATGACCAGCCCGTCGGACTGCAACGCGCCGGCGAGCTTCAACATCTGCGGCGCACCCTCGCCGAGGAGGATCAGCGACTGGCTGCCGCGCCAGCGCGGCGGCGCACCGCTCGGGGTCTCCTGAAACAGCGCATAATCGCCGGTTTCGGCCGCGACGCCGGCGACCTGCCGCGCCCTGGCGAGCGCCGCCGCCATGTGCTGGTTGATCGCGGCCTGCACGGTGCGCGGATCGGTCCCGCTTTCTTCGGCGCGCAAGACGACGCGCAATCGGTCGGGCACGAGGCTCTTCTCGGCCGTCTCGCGCAAGTGCAGGACCGTTGCCGTCGGTTCCGGCGGCCCATGCGGCGGCGGATCCGCCGCCGGGAGCAGCAGAGCCAAAGCGAGCAGTGCAGCGCTCATCGCCGGCCGCCTCCCGCCCGCCGAGAGTTTGGGGTTGACGACGGGCGCGGTCTCGCTCTGTGTGGCCCCTCGCCCTCCCGCGCGCGAGGAGGGGTATCATAGGACCATGCCGGACAATCGAACATGAACCTCTCTCGGCAGCGGGCCCGCGGCGGACCGGATTATGCCGCACGCCGCGGCGCGAGTCGAACCCCGGCTCCCGGCCCCGGATCAGGTCCGGTGCCGGGCCGGCGATGACTCCGGCGGCGGCGCGGCGCGCCCTCGTGACCCGACCGCGGGCCGAGTCGGAAGCATTGGCGGCGGCGCTCCGATCGCGCGGCGTCGAGGCAATGATCGAGCCGCTGATCGAGATCGAGGACCGCGCCGCCGCGCCGCTCGACCTTGCCGGCGTGCAGGCGGTGCTATGCACCAGCGCGAACGGCGTGCGCGCCCTGGCACGGGCCAGTGC
>DATFCQ010000343.1:0-37226 GCA_035252905.1 Allostellaceae bacterium
GCGGTGCCTAGCGTAGCGTGCGCGACCGCTGCGGGCGGATCGGGTTGGCTCCGAGGCCGCCGCGACGCTCCTGCGCGCAGGAGGTCGCGCCGATGCAGCTCGCCGTCGCCGGCAAGCCGCTCGGTCCCGGCCGGGCGCGGCTGCCGCCGGCGCGCTGAAGCGGGCCGGGGCACATAGGGCGGGTCCGCCGATGGAGATTGCCGATCTGATCACGCCGAGGAGCGTCGTCGCGCAGCTCCGCGCGACCGGCAAGAAGCATGCCTTGCAGGAGCTCGCCAAGCGCGCCGCGGCGCTGACCGGGGCGAGCGACCGGGCGATCTATGACGTTCTCGTCGAGCGCGAACGGCTCGGCACCACCGGAATCGGCAATGGGACCGCGATCCCGCACGGCAAATTGAAAGGGCTCACCCGATTGTACGGGATCTTCGCCCGGCTCGAACGCCCGATCGCGTTCGAAGCGATCGACGATCGGCCGGTCGATCTGATTTTTATGCTGCTGGCGCCGGAGGATGCCGGCACCGACCATCTGACGGCGCTGGCGCGCATTTCCCGGCTGCTGCGGGATCGGGCGATGTGCGAAAAGCTGCGCGGGACCGACAAGGCCGATGCGCTCTATGCGCTGCTGGCCGATTACGCCGCCGGCGACGGAGCCTGAGCAAATTCGGCGGAATGCGCTCCGCTTTTCCGCCCTACGGTTCATGATTCGGTGTCATTTGGTGTAGGGCGGAAAAGCACCGCGCAGCGGGGCGCATTCCGCCGCCTTTCAATGCACGCTCATCGGTTCGAGGTCGTGCTGCCGCAGCATGGCAAAAGCAGTGTCGCGGTCGGAAAGCACGGCGATCGCGGTGCCGTCGGCGGCATGGACCGCATAACCGGCTGTCCCGTCGATGACGACTGCCTTGACATAGGCCATGTCCTGGACTCCGAACAGCGCCAATTCCTGGCGCGACATTTGGCGGATGCGTTCGATTTCGCTCATCTTCTCGCCTCCTGGGCGGCGGTTCCGGAGCCGTCGCTCACGCCGTCCCTGATCTCGCCCTCTCTGATTTCGCCCTCTCTGATTTCGACCGTGCGCACGCGCGGCTCGGGTTCGGGACGCACCAGGTCGATGTGCAAGAGCCCGTTGTCGAGCCAAGCGCCGCTGACCTCGATCCCCTCGGCGAGGACAAAGGAGCGCTGGAACTGCCGCGCCGCGATGCCGCGATGCAAATAGACCCGCGTGCCGTCGTCTTTCTGCTTGCCGCGGACGACGAGCTGGTTGTCCTCGATCGTGATCGACAGATCGCTCATCGTAAAGCCGGCCACGGCGAGCGTGATGCGCAATGCGTTCTCGCCGAGCTGTTCGACATTGTAAGGAGGGTATCCGTCGCTCGAAATCTTGCTGACCCGGTCGAGCGCGCGCTCGAAATGCTCGAACCCCAACAGCAGCGGCGAGCTGAACAGCGATACTCGCGACATTCGTCTTTCTCCTCGGTGAGCGAGAATACCCGAAGAGGCCCGCGCGCGGCGCCCGGACGGGTATCGAATGCCGTCCATTTGGGAGCGCAGGTGCCGAGAATCAAGCGATTCTCGCGGATTGCGCGAGAGGGCCGGAGCCTCGGAAGACTTCCGCGACGGTCCGCCCTCGCGTATAAGGAGCCTCTTCGTCGACTGCAGGCGGAAACATCATGTCGAAGGCGCCGTTGGGCTTGTGCCTTATCGCAGCGCTGCTGTTGTGTGTGAACCTTTTTCTTCCGGCCGCTGCAGAAGCGCGGGCCGGCTTCACCCATGGCGGCGCCCATATGAGCATTGGCAGCCGGGGCGCGCGCACCCACGAGCCCGGTATCGGGCAGCCCTTGCATAGCTATACCCGCACCCCAGCGCCGGCCTCTGCCGGCCCGACCGCACGCCATTTCTTTTTGACCGGACTGTTCGGCGGCCTCCTCGGCGCCTTTCTGTTCGGGCATGGCGGGCTCTTCGGGCTCAGCCTCCTGATTGTGCTGGTGTTCCTGCTGTGGAGTGCGCGCGGGTGGTGGGGACCGCGCCGCAGCGCGGCCTCGGCGACATTGTTCAGCGGCCCGCTGGTCGCGCCGCGCCATGCCGCGCCGGCGCCGCCCGACCGCGGCCGCGACATCGCACTGCCCGATGCCGATCTCGACGCCTTCCAAAAATTGCATGCGGCGATCCAGGACGCCTGGAGCAACGCCGACCTCGCGCGCCTCTCGCAGCTTACGACCCCGGAGATGCGGCGCTGGTTTGCCGCGGAGCTCTCCCGCAACGCCACCGAAGGCGTGCGCAACGTCGTGTCCGACGTCGTGCTGTTGAAAGGCGAATTGAGCGAGAGCTGGGAGGAGGGCGACCGGCAATACGCCACCGCCTATATGCGCTGGCGTGCCTTTGATTACCGGGTCCGGCTCGGGCGCTCCCCGGGCGACCCCGATTATCTCGTCTCGGGCAGCCCGCGCGTACCGGTCGAGGCCGAGGAGATCTGGACCTTTATGCGCCGCCGCGGCGACCCCTGGGTAGTGTCGGCGATCCAGCAGGTGTGAGCGGCGGCCTACGGCCAGGCGACGAGCGGCGGCAGCGACATCAAAATCGCCTCGACGTCGCCGCCGGTCTTGAAGCCGAACAAGGTGCCGCGATCGTAGAGCAAGTTGAACTCGACATAGCGGCCCCGGCGCACGAGCTGGTAGCGCCGCTGTTCCGCACCCCACGAAAGCCGCATGCGGGCGCGCACGATCGCTGGGTAGACAATGAGAAAAGATTCGCCCAAGGCGCGCACAAAGGCGAAGTCACGCTCCCATTCGCCGCTATCGAGATAATCGAAAAAGATCCCGCCGGCGCCGCGCGGCTCGCCCCGGTGAGGCAGAAAAAAATATTTGTCGCACCAAGCCTTGAAGCGGGCATAGGCGTCGTGCTCGTAGCCGGCGCAGGCGGCGGCCAAGGCCGCATGAAATTCGTCAGCAGCATTCTCATCGGGATAGATCGGCGTCAGATCGGCGCCGCCGCCGAACCACGAGCGGGTCGTAACGATATGGCGGGTGTTGAAATGCGCCGCCGGTATGAGCGGCGAGCACGGATGGGAGACGAGCGAGATCCCGCCCGCCCAGAACCGCGGATCCTCGGCCGCCCCGGGGATCGCGGCGCGGAATTCGGGCGAGAATTCGCCAAAGGCGGCCGAGACATTGACCCCGATCTTCTCGAACACGCGGCCGTGCATCAGCGCCATCGTTCCGCCGCCGCCGCCTGGACGCTGCCACTCCCGCCGCACAAAGCGGGCGGGCTGCGGCTGCTCGCCGGCGAATTCATCCTCGATTGCCTCGAAAGCCGCGACGAGCCGATCGCGCAGCCCGTGGAACCAGGTCTCGGCCCGGCGGCAATGGTCGGGATCGGGCGGGAAGGCGGAGGCCGGAGTCATGGTCTCAGAGTGCGCGCGACGGCGGAGCCGTGCAATGTCTGTTATTGCCGCGACGCCGCGCGGACGTCTTCCAGGCTCAGGCCGAAACGGGCGGCGAAAGCGGCGTCGATCGCCGCGCCTTCGCGGCCGACGGCGCGGGCAAAGTCGCGCCGCCACGCGGCATAGGGACCGTGAATTTCCGAGTGATTCTCGGCAGTGTTGATCACATAGCCGCCCGACACCGGTAAGGGCGCCAGCGAGAGGCCATATTCCTGCGCGGCCTCGATCCAGCGGTAATGCTCGTGCAGGATTTGGTAGGGATCGCGGCGCAGCGGGTCGGGGTCGTCGGGGGCGAGGCGCAGGACCGTGCTCGAACCGCACAGACGATGGAACCCGCCGCAAAAAATCCGCGGATGCGGCAGGGGCGCGGCACGCAGCGTGCGGAAGTCGACGGCAAAGCCGGTCTCGATCAGACCACCGCTCAGCCGCAGCCCGATCCGGGCGCGGGCGGTGGCGACAAGGCGCGCGTCGACCCAGTCGTCGGCGTCGAGAAACATCAACAGCCCGCCGCCGCCGTCGCGCACCTGCGCATTGATCGCATATTTTTTGCGCCCGCTGTCGCGGTTGTCCGCCCGCACCGGCTCGGCCGGCCAATCGGCCTGCAGAAAAGAGAAGCGGGCGTCGAGCGCCGCCCGCGGCCGGTCATGCCCGGCGATGACGACGCGAAAATCGCGGTCAGTCTGGGCCTGCAATGAGGCCGCCGTCAGAGAGAACAGCGCTTCGATGCGTTCCCAGTCGCGCGCCGCGGCGCGTGCGATCAGCGGGATGCCGAAGGTGAACGGGATCAGAGACATTCCTTCAGCGCGGCGACGTGGCGGCGGTACAAGGCGCAGCAGCGCCGGTGTCCCCGGCGCACTTCGGGATCGGCCCATAGATCGCGGAACACCGCGCGCGCCGCCGGTAATTTGGCGGCGATGCTGAAATCGCTCTCATCGTTCTTGTTGAACACGCGCCAGCACTCCTCCCGCTCCCAAGAGATGTCGAGACCGCCGCCGCGCTGGTGCTTGACCAGGTAATCCTCCCACGAGCGCGTGTTGTAGTGATTGATCTGTGCCAGTTTCCACGACACCGTGCCGGGCTCCGACTGCAGAAAACCGCCCCGCGATTCGTCGCAGAAATAGCGCGGCAGAACCGCCCCCGCCCCGTTTACGTAGCAGAGTTCGGGCAGCCGCTCCGGCCGCGGATAGCGCGGCTGGTGCGGCAATAGCCGGCACTGATAGGCGTCGATCCGGGTGAACAGGGTCTTGAACGACCCGTTGACCGGATCGGCTCGCCGCGCCGCCCGGGTGAAACGGCCGGTGACAAAGCCGGGACGCCATTCCCGATGCCCGGAATTGCCGAAGATGCGCCAGTTGATCAGAAAGGCGGTGGCGTCAGGGACGGCCGCAATCAGATCCGGCACGGCGCCCTCTCCGACATGGATGTTCAGGAACTCGTCGGCATCGAGCACCATCGCCCAGTCCGCCGCGGCGATGACCGGCAAGCGCTCGGCCCGGGCATAGGCGGCGAGCTGCGGCTTCTCTCCGGGACCGGCCGGATTGCGCAGATGAATGACCGGCGCGCAGTCCTGCAGCCGATCGAGCAGCTCCGACGAGCCGTCGACGCAATCGTTGGTGCAGATCACGATGTCGGTGAACCCGATCGCCAAATGATAGGCGACCCATTCGAGGATGAAGGGGCCCTCGTTGCGCATCGTGGCGACGAGCAGGATGCGGCGCCGGCGCCCCTCGCCGGCGCCGCCGGAAGCGGTCCGGCCGGGGCCGCAGGACGCGCTGAGCCGTGCAAGACCCATCTTGCGCGAACGGGAAGCCGGGAGGGATGTTCCGACCGCCTCCGGGACGGAGCCGGTCGAGACGAGACTAATGCGCCGCGTCCCAGTCGGGGGCCCAATGGGTCTCGACGACAAGCGGCACCGACAATTCGCAATGCGGCGCGCAGGCGCTTTCCATGACGCCCTTGACGACCTGAGCGGTGGCCTCCGCCTCCTGCTCGGGCACTTCGAACAAGAGTTCGTCGTGCACCTGCAGCAGCATGCGCCCGTTGAGGCCGGCGCCGGCGAGGGCGGCGGGGATGCGCGCCATCGCCCGGCGGATGATGTCGGCGGCCGAGCCCTGCAGCGGCGCGTTGATCGCCTGGCGCTCGGCGCCGGCGCGGCGCATCGGGTTCTGGTCGCGGATGCCGGGAATGAAGCATTTGCGGCCGAAGATCGTCTCGACATAGCCGCTGCGCCGGCAATCGGCTTTGATCCGCTCCATATAGGCGCGGATCGCCGGAAAGCGCTCGAAATAGGCGTGGATATAGGCGGCGGCTTCGGCCTGCGGCACGCCGATCTGCTGCCCCAGCCCGAACGGGCTGATGCCGTAGATGATGCCGAAATTGATCGCCTTCGCCCGCCGCCGCGTCAGCGGGTCCATGCCGACGATCGGCACGCCGAACACCTGGCTCGCGGTCAGGGCGTGAATGTCGAGGCCGTCGCGAAAGGCGGCCTTCAATTCCGGCACGTCGGCGGCGTGGGCGACAAGGCGCAGTTCGATCTGGCTGTAATCCGCCGACAGCAGGACATGGCCCTGTTCGGCGACAAAGGCGCGGCGGATGCGCCGCCCCTCCTCGGTACGCACCGGGATGTTCTGCAGGTTGGGTTCGAGCGAGGAGAACCGGCCGGTCGCAGTCACCGCGAGCGCGTAGGAGGTGTGCACCCGACCGGTGTCGCGGTCGATCTGTTCCCACAGCGCATCGGCGTAGGTCGATTTGAGCTTGGCCAATTGCCGCCATTCGAGCACGAGCCGCGGCGCCTCGTGCCAGGGCGACACCTGTTCGAGGATTGCGGCGTCGGTGCCGTAGGCGCCGGTCTTGCCCTTCTTGCCGCCCGGCAGGCCCAGCTTGTCGAACAGGATTTCGCCCAATTGCTTGGGCGAGCCGATGTTGAAGCGGGTGCCGACCGCGGCGTAGACCGCCTCTTCGAGGGCGGCGAGGCGCCGTTCGAAATCGCGCGACAATTCGGCGAGCGCATCGCGGTCGACCTTGACCCCGTGCTCCTCCATTGCCGCCACGACCGGCACCAGCGGCCGCTCGATCGTCTCGTAAAACGCCGTCATATGCTCGCGCACGAGCCGCGCCTTCAGGAGCGCGTGGAGGCGCAGGGCCGCGTCGGCGCGCTCGGCGGCAAAGTCGCGCGCCCGCTCGGGGGGCACCCCGGCAAAGGGGATGAGGCTCTTGCCGGTGCCGATCAGCTCCTTGATCGGCGTGAGATCGTGGGCGAAGGTGCGCCGCGTCAGATGTTCGATCGTGTGCTCGAACTGCCCGCCGTCAAGCACATAGGACATCAGCATCGTGCAGTCCCACGGCGCCGCCGCGATGCCGTGGCGCAACAGGAGCCCGGCCGCGGTCTTCATGTCGTGGCCGATCTTTAAGACGCCCCGGTCTTCGAGAAGCGGCTTCAGCCGCGCGAGCGCGTCTGCGAATGACAGCTTCTCCGTTCCCGGGGTATTGCCCTCACCCGCCTCGCTCCGCTCGGCACCCTCTCCCGCAATGCGGGAGAGGGGGGACCCAGCCCGGAGGGCTGGGTGGGTGAGGGCAAGGGCACTCTCCGTCGCCGTCAACGACGGGGCCGTCGTGTCATCCGCGGGGCGATGCGCGAGCGGGATATAGGCGGCGAGGCCAGGGGCGAGGGCAAGGGCGAGACCGCACAATTCCGGCCGCCGGCCGGGTCGGGCGCTCGCCTCTGCCCAGAGCGCGACGGCGCCGCCCTGCCGCGCCGCCTCGATCCAACGGTCGAGCCCCTCGGTGCTGTCGACGAGCGCATAGGTCCGGGGCGTCGAGAAGGGCGGGATTTTGGGGATGACCGGCTCCGGCCGCTCCTGCGGGGCCGCCGGACCCGCCGCGGCAAGCCGCTGCGCGATGCGCGTCTTGAGCGCCCGCAATTCCATCTCATCGAGGAACGGGAACAGCTTTTCGGGTTCGTAGGGTCTGGCCGCGAGCGCCGACAATGGACAGGGCGGCGGCACGTGATCGTCAAGCTTGACCAGTTCCTTCGACAGCCGCGCCTGCTCCTCGTAGTCGATCAGGGACTGTCGCCGCTTCGGCTGCCTGATCTCCTGCGCACGGGCGAGCAGGGTTTCGAGATCGCCATAGGCGTTGATCAGCTCGGCCGCCGTCTTGACCCCGATCCCCGGCACCCCGGGGACGTTGTCGACGCTGTCGCCGCACAACGCCTGGACGTCGACGACCTTGTCGGGCCCAACCCCGAACTTCTCGCGCACCTCGGCCTCGCCGATCGGCCGGTAATTGATCGGGTCGAGCATTTTGACGCGCGCGCCGACGAGCTGCATCAGATCCTTGTCGGAAGAGACGATGGTCACCTCGGCCCCGGCCGAAACGGCATGGCGGGCATAGGTGGCGATCAGGTCATCGGCCTCGAAATCCTCCAGTTCGATCTGGCAGATATTGAAAGCCTCGGCGGCCTGGCGGACATGCGCGAATTGCGGGATCAGATCCTCGGGCGGCGGCGGCCGATGCGCCTTGTACTGCTCGTAGATCCGGTTGCGGAAGCTGGTGCCGGAGGCGTCGAAGACGACGGCGATGTGGTCGGCGTCGGTCTCGCGCCGGACCTTGTCAAGCATGTTGCAGAACAGGGTCACCACCTCGGTCGGCATGCCGTCCGACTTGCGGCGCAGCGGCGGCGCGCCGTGCCGCGCATGATAGGCACGGAAGATGAACCCCGACCCGTCGATCAGAAAGACGTGATGCGGCACAAAATCGGCCGCTTCCTGCGAGGACGGCCCCTCCCGCGCGCCCGCGGCGATCTCGTCCACCGGCGCCTCAGCCGCCCGCTTCGGCCTGCGGCGCGGCCCGCGGCTCCGGATAGGGCGGCCCTTCCTTGTCCGCGGGGCTCTGTATGCCGGTTGCGCCCTCGCCGTCCCCGTGCGCGACCGTCGCAATCGCGGGATTGACATAAAGGCGCGAGCAATAGGGGCACTCGACCGCCCCGGCCGGCATCAGGTTCAGATAGACCCGCGGGTGGCCGAGCGGCCCGCCGCCGCCGTTGCAGGCGGCGACCCTTCCGTCGACGGTGATGGTTTCAAAAGGCGTCATGGATCAGGATTTGCGGCCGACGAACCGGCCCGTGCAATTGACCAAAGCAGCAAGGGAATGATACGCATTGCCGCGGCACATTCAATGATCCGCTTTTGCGCGGCGGTCCGGGCCGGGCTGCTGGCTGCACTCGCCGTCCTGTCGCCGCTCGCCGCCTGCGCCCCGGCTCTGCCCCGGCAAACCGAGTCGGCGGCCATCCCTCCGCATTTCGCCGGCGACGTCTTTGTCACCGCCGACGGCAGGCGCCTGCCACTGCGCCATTGGCTGCCGCCGGGGCCGCCGCGGGCGGTCATCCTGGCCCTGCACGGGTTCAACGATTACAGCCACGCCTTTGCCGGACCTGCCGTCGCCTGGGCAGAGCAGGGCATCGCCACCTACGCCTATGATCAGCGCGGCTTTGGCGCCGGTTTCGGGCGCGGGCGCTGGTGGGGGGTCGAGGCACTTGCGGCCGATGCCGTGACCGCGAGCCGAATCCTGCGGCGGCGCTATCCCGGGGTCCCACTCTATCTGTTGGGCGAGAGCATGGGCGGCGCCGTCGCGATTGTTGCTGCGACCGGCGCGGCGGGGCTGCCGCCGGCCGACGCCGACGGCGTCGTCCTGGCGGCACCGGCGGTGTGGGGACGGGCGACAATGCGCCTCCTGCCCCGTCTGTTGCTGTGGGCGGCGGTGCGGGTGGCGCCGAATCTGACATTGACCGGCCGGCAATTGCACATCCTGCCGTCCGACAACATCGCGATGCTGCGCGCTCTCGCGCGCGATCCGCTGGTCATCAAGGCGACGCGGGTCGACGCGATCTGGGGCCTCGTTAATCTGATGGATGCGGCCCTCGCCGCAGCACCCCGCTTCAAGGGTCCGCTCCTTATCCTCTACGGCCGCCGCGACGCGATCATCCCGCCGGCAGCGATACGCCGATTTGTCGACGGGATCAGAGACCCGGAAGCGCGCCTCGCCTATTATCGGCAGGGCTATCACATGCTGCTGCGCGACCGCGAGGCGCCGCGCGTCATCGCCGACGTCGCGCATTGGATCGCGATGCCGGCCGCGCCGCTGCTCTCGGGCGCCGACCGCGGCGCACGCGCCGCTCTGTTTGGCGTCGAAAGGAGTGCGGTCAGAGTTCCGGCCGGTCGAGCGAATCCCAGAAATCGAGCGCCGCCCGCGCGCAGCGCTCGGGCTGAAGCAGATTGATGCCGTGCCCGTAGCCGGCAAAGAGTTGGAGCCGGCCGTGCGGCAATGTTTCGGCCAGTTTCCGCTGCATCGCCGAGGCGATCGGGCTGCCGTCGCCGCAGAGCAGCAGCGTCGGCGCCCGCACCCGGGCGAGCAGCGGCATCGTGTCGACGCTCTCGAAGCACTCGTGCAAGGCCGCCGCCGCCGCGGGCTGCGTCTTGTCCATCTCGGCGACGACCCAGTCGCATAAAGGGGCGCCCGCGTGGGCGGTGTCGAGCCGGTACGACAGGGTCCGCCGGCACCATTCACCGGTGCCGAGCGCGCGGATCGCGGCACCGACATCGGCATGGCCGAGCGCGTAGATCCGCCGGATCTCATCGGAAATGCGCGAGGGGGTGTTGCACAGGACGAGGCTCTTGATGCGCTCGGGATATTGCGCGGCGATCAGGAGGCCGACGATGCCGCCCGAGGATTCGCCGACCCAGTGCACGCCTTCGAGGGCAAAGGCGTCGAGCACCGCGAGGATCTGGCGCGCGATCATCTCGGGCGAGACCCTGGTTTCCGCCGGCAACGGGTCCGAATCGCCGCAGCCGAGAAGTTCCGGACGATAGACGCGGCGGGTCTCGGCGATCGCCGGGACCCAGCGGTTCCAGAATTGGGCGTTGCGGGCAAAGCCGTGCAGCATGACCACCGGAACCGGCCGCTGCCACGGCCACAGGAAATCGTCGACCGCGCAATGGAGCGACAGACCTTCGGCGAGGCGGATGGCGGGCATCGGCTTCTCCCTGTCACGGACCCGCGGATAGGGCGCGGGTGAGGCGGTGCATGGTGATCTCGGGCCGGCAGTTGAAGCGGACCGGCACGAGCGACGCGCCGAGACCGGTCGAGGTGTATCCGGCCATCCCGCGATAATGCCACGGTCCCGCCGCGAGCGGCCGCGGCAGGGCGCCGCCGAGCGTCACCGGAACCGCGCCGGGCAGGCAGATCTGTCCGCCGTGGGTGTGACCGCACAAAATCAGGTCAAAGCCGGCCGCCGCGGCCTCGCGGTAGATTTCGGGGGTGTGCGACAACAGGATCGAACAGGCGCCGGCCGGGATCCCCGCCGCGGCCGCGCCGATGTCGTCGAGCCGGTATTTGTGGGCGTCGTCAATGCCGGCGAGGTAGAGGCGCTCCGCGCCGCGCGCAAGCACTTCCGCCTCATTGACGAGGACGCGGATGCCGAGCGCCTCGAAGGCCGACACCATATGGATCGAGTCGTGGTTGCCGAGCACGGCGTATAGCGGCGGGCGCAGATGCCGGCGCAGGCGCTCGACCCCGGCCATCGTCGCGACCCAGGGGCCCCAAGTGCGGCCGCGATAATCGCCGGTCAATACGCACAGATCGTAGTCGAGCCCGCCGAGGAGAGCGATCGCGCGCATGAGCGCCGGCTCGTTCATGTCGACGTGCAGGTCGGACAGATGCAGGATCGTAAACCCGTCGAAGCGCGGCGGCAGCGCCGCCAGCGCGACCGGGTTGCGGCGCAGGGCGACCTTTGCGGCATTGGCGCGCCCGCGCCGATAGAACCCGGACAGGTGCAAGGCGGCGCGCAACAGCCGGGATTCCCAGAAGCGGCGCCCGCCGGACGGGCGGTTCGCGCTCTGCATGCGCAGTTCGTGGGCCGCTTCGAGCGCCAGCCGGCGGTGCAGATAAAGGGGTCCGAAGCGCGCTGCGAGCGCCTCCGGCGCCGCCGTCCCATCCGGCTCTTCGAGCGCGACGCTCTCCCGCTCCATCCCCTTCCAGTCCCTCGCAAAAGGCCGCGGATCATCGCCGATCGCGCGGGGCGGGCCAAGCGGCAAACCGCCATCGGCCTTGCCCGTCCCGGACAATTCGGGTATCCAGCGCAGGCCGCCATGGTCGGGGACCCGTAGCTCAGCTGGATAGAGCGCTGCCCTCCGAAGGCAGAGGCCGTGAGTTCGAATCTCGCCGGGTCCGCCATAATCTCAAGGCTTGCGCAGCGCCCTCGGCGGCGTATGTCGAGCCTGGCAATCACCGGCAATCAAGAGGCGGCCCAAACCCCGGCGAGAGCTTCTCCCGGGTCAGGCCCGGTCCCGAAAGCCGCTTGGAGCCGTCGTCATGCCGCGAAGTCGGCGGAATGCACTCTCCCCGGCGAAAACCGGGGGGAGCGCATTCCACCGCTTTCTTTACTCAAATGAGCTTGCCGGCCGGGGCGGCACCTGCACTTATAGATCACCGTTATCGCGATCTTCTGATGGCCCCGGCC
This sequence comes from Allostellaceae bacterium, assembly GCA_035252905.1. Lineage (GTDB taxonomy): Bacteria > Pseudomonadota > Alphaproteobacteria > ATCC43930 > CGMCC-115725 > AP-15. The sequence continues at coordinate 11,952 of DATFCQ010000343.1, forward strand.
CTTTGTATCTCCTTCCAGGAATTTGGCAATTCTCAGATTGCCCAAGCCCGATTGATTTTTGTCTTGATCTTATTCATAAGGAGAGAGCGGTCTTTTTTTTCCTGATGATAAGTGCCTTTTGACGTCTTTGGACGAACAGTTCTCTTATTTTCTTTTGCCATGTTCTTTATCATTCCCTTTTCTCCTCTGCCACCAGCACTCTACAAGCTCCGCACCCGGGAGCGACCTTGGGCTTCGAGACGGTTAATTTTTCTTAAAGGTTCTGCTTCCTGTCGGCGATCCGTCGGTAAGGAAAGTTAAAGCCTTGCGCCTTAAAGGCGCTGGATCTCTGCCCTTGTGCGGCCTTCTATGCATAGTCGACAAGATGATCCCAGGGTTCGCCTGCGGTCAGGGGGTCAGGCACCGTCGGACATCTCCGGGATCACCGCTTTGTCAACCGCCTCGATCTGATCCCAGCTCGCCGAGGATTTCCACAAAATTGATGCTTAATTTGATCTGACTGCGAAAGCCGCCGGCATCCGAGAGCCGATAGCCTCTCTCGCCCCTGCGTCGGGGGAAGGGGTGCGACATCAATGGATCAACGGCAGAATCGGGAGCCGAGAGGCGCGGTCTCCTCCCGTCGTCTCTTCTGTATCTATATCTATATTTGTTCTGTGTATTTGCGCCCCTATTCCGTTGCGATTGCGATGGTCACGCGGCATCGCCCGGAATAGGGGCGCGGGGACCTCGCCCCCACCCATCGAAGCCCCGATCTCGCAACGAGAAGGGGGGAAAGCCGCCTGTCCTCCTCTTGCCGTACGCTGCGATTAACTATTCTAACCTTTGCCAAGGAGGCAGTAGTAGGGAAATCGCTTTCATATTTGCCTAATTGTCTCTCGATTGCGGCGCGAAGTCCGGCGGGGCGGCGCCGAGAGAGCGTATCGCCTTTCGGGCTGCGGACCGCGCACCTATGAGGCGCGGAGCCATCTCTCGGTTTTTTCCGCGCCTCCCGCCGGCAAGCCCATTCCAACCGACCGCGATGGGGGAGATAGGCGGCGCGATCGGGCCGAGAGACCGGCTTCCCGATATTAACAAGGAGTGAAGCGAAAAGCCAATGGGCTTTTAAAACCTAGAGTAGATTTTCTGTTTGCGATCCAGGGCGTTCCCGCTCTCGCCGCAGCGTCGGGGCAATTTTTGGCCCCGGCAACTCCCGGCAGCGGCGCTTTTGGCATCATATGGAGTCGTATCAACGGCCTGCATCCTCAATCTGTAATGTCCGCTCCCTCGCCGAAAAAGGAACCCGGCTTTTTCTTCCCACGTTTGAGTTCCATCCACGCCGCGCACACGGCACGGGAGGAGCAAAATGGCGACACCGAGAGGGCGCAGAGAACGGCGTCATGTGCGCGACAAGGCCGTCATCGACCACCTTGTCGAGGACGCTTATCGGAAACAGCGTCCTGACGACGAGCACGCCGTTCACAGCCCCACGACCGCAGACGGCACGCCTGTAGAAGAGCAGGTCCGCAAGGAGTGGGATCCGGGCAAGGGAGGTCTCCCGACCTTCTGACGCGCCCGAGGCGAAGCGGAGATGCCGCATCCCGGGAGAAAGGGTCGGACGGATTTGGACCGGGTCCGCGGTCTCGGCAATGTTCATCTGACGGGAGAAGATCATGGACGACAGGAAGCGCAAACCGCGTAGGACTCTCGCCGCAGAGGCGCCCGCCGGGAAGGACAGAAGCGCAACCTTGGCCGCCGCAACGGACAGGACGGAAGAGCCGCCCGAGGATTCTGTCGGGCAGACGGAAACGCCGGCCGGATCGCGGGAACGCGCCGCTGCCATTGCCGCCGAGGCGGTCGGGGAGCGGGGCCGGAGCGCAACCCCGGAGATTGTGAGGGACAGGGTAGAAAAACCGCCCGAGGAGTCCCTCCGGCAGGATGCAACGCCGGCCGGATCTCAGAAAAACGCCGCCGCCATCGCCGCGGAAGCCGTCGGCGAAAGAGTCGGGGATGCTTATCCAGATACTACGGAGACGGCGGGAAGGCCGTCCGGGGAGGCGGCGACGCCGGCGGGAAGCGGCACGGCCGGCGACATGCTGGCCGCCGGCAGCCAGGCCGCCAAAACCTTATACCGCCGGTTCGACGAGCAGCCGCTGCTGATGATGCTCGCGGGCGTCGCCCTCGGCTATACCGCCGCCCTGCTGATTCACGGCCGCCGCTGAGCGGCGCTCTCAGCGCCGCTCGCCAAGGCGGTCCCGCTCCTCGCGCAACAGGACAAGCTGGTCGCCGATGCGCCGCCGCTCGTCTTCAAGCCGGGAAATCTGCTCTTCGAGAAAATCGCGGTAGCTTCGCTCGATCGGCTGCCGCAGATAGGGCGAGCCTACGAGATAGTCGTCGCACATGTCTGGTGCCCAGGTTGAGCGTGTCAGGCCCTCCCAGCGATCGGCACTGGCGCCGGGGGCTGACAACCGGACATAGGACCGGCGGGCTTCTTTACCTTGAAGGGCTCTTGTATCCGCCACACCCCCGGCCAGGGGGATGAGCTATGTCGGCGTTGTCAGCGCCACCTGTTCAGCATGCCGCAGCGGTGCAACGGGCGCCAGCAGAGACGAATTGGATTTTTCGCGCATCCTCGCGAACGGCGCCGGGCAATCGCAGAGTGCCGCCGGGAGCATCCTACTCGCCTTTCCCGCACAAGCGGCGCCATTTCCCGGCTTGCCGCGTTTCTGCAACCACAGAGGTCCCGCCCGTTGGGCGGAAGAAAGGTCCGGGCGGCGGTGAGACGGGAGTCTGATGCAATGCCGGCGGCGCGCCGCCGGCCGGAGGTGGTGATCGTCGGCGGCGGCTTCGCTGGGCTCGCAGCAGCGCGGGCGCTGCAGCAGAGCCCGGCCCGGGTGACGGTGATCGACCGCCACAATTACAGCCTATTCCAGCCCTTGTTGTACCAGGTCGCGACGGCGGCGCTCTCTCCGGCCGATGTGGCGGCGCCGATCCGCAGCCTGCTGCGCGCTGCGAACACCGAGGTCCTGCTCGACGAGGTCGTCGGCGTCGACGTCGAGCGCCACCGGGTCCGCACCGCCGGCGGCCGCGACGTCGGGTTTGACTTTCTCGTCCTGACGACGGGCTCGCAATACAACTATTTCGGTCACGACGCATGGCGCGCATTCGCGCCGGGTCCCAAGACCCTCGACGACGCGGTGGAGATCCGCCGCCGCTTGTTGCTCGCCTTCGAACGGGCCGAAATGTGCGCCGACGATGGCGAGCGACGCGCCTTGATGACGTTTGTCGTTGTCGGCGGCGGCCCCACCGGCGTCGAAATGGCCGGGGCGGTCGCGGAATTGGCCAAGGCGACCCTGGTACGCGACTTCCGCCGCATCGATCCCGCCTCGGCCCACATCCTGTTGATCGAGGCCGGCCCCGAACTCCTCGGCGCCTTCCCCGCAAAGCTCGGTCGATACGCCGAGAAGGCCTTGGCGAAACTGGGGATCGAGGTCTGGCTCAACGCGCGGGTCGAGCACATCGACGCGGAGGGCGTCGTGGCGAACGGGCGGCGGATCGCGGCGCGGTCGGTGATCTGGGGGGCCGGCGTCGCGGCGACGCCGGTCGCCCAATGGCTCGGGGTGCGGCCGGACCGGCACGGCGCCGTCGACGTCAACGCCGATTTCTCCGTCCCCGGCCATCCCCGGATATTCGTCGTCGGCGACGTTGCGCGGGCGCTCGGCGCCGACGGCAAGCCGTTGCCGGGCCTCGCCGCGGTGGCCAAGCAGGAGGGCCGCTACGTCGGCGCCCTGCTGCGCGACCGCATCGCCGGAAACAAGGCCGCAACCGCCTTTCGCTACCGCGATTACGGCATGATGGCGACGATCGGGCGCTCGGCCGCGGTTGCCGACCTGCGCGGCTTCCAGTTCACCGGGAGAGTGGCATGGCTCTTATGGGGCGGCGTCCACCTCTACTTTCTGATCGGCTTTCGCAATCGGCTGGTGGTGCTGATCAACTGGCTGTGGGCCTGGCGCACCTACGCCCGCGGCGCGCGGCTGATCACCGGCCGCGGCCCCTCCCGGCCGGTTGCGCCGGCGCCGCGCCGCCCCTCTCCCGCCGTCCCATGACAGCGCCCGCGAGAGTTGCCCATGTTCAGCGAACGTTATGATGTGATCATCATCGGCACCGGCGCCGGCGGCGGCACGCTCGCCTACCGCCTGGCCCCGAGCGGCAAGCGCATCCTGTTGTTGGAGCGCGGCGATTTTCTGCCCCGCGAGCGGGACAATTGGGACGCCACCGCGGTCTTTGTCGACGCCAAATACCAGGCCAAGGAGACGTGGTACGGCAAGGACGGCCGTTCCTTTCATCCCGGCATCCATTATTGGGTGGGCGGCAATACCAAGGTCTACGGCGCGGCGCTGTTCCGGCTGCGCCGGGAGGATTTCGGCGAGATCCAGCATCACGGCGGCGTCTCCCCGGCCTGGCCGCTCGGCTATGAGGATTTCGAGCCTTACTACTCCGAAGCCGAGCATCTCTACCACGTGCACGGCGAGCACGGCGTCGACCCGACCGACCCGCCGGCGAGCCGCCCCTACCGCTACCCGCCGGTCTCCCACGAGCCGCGCATCGCCGAATTGTACGAGGCCTTGCGCCGGGAGGGCCACCACCCCTTTCCGCTGCCGGTCGGCGTCCTGCTCGACGAGGAGAACGGCAAGCCGCGCCACACCAGCGCCTGCGTCCGCTGCGACGCGTTCGACGGCTATCCCTGTCTCGTCAACGGCAAGGCCGACGCGCAGATCGTCTGCGTCGAACCCGCGCTCGCATACCCGAACCTGACCCTGTTGACCAATGCCTATGTCACCCGCCTCGAGACCGACACGGCGGGCCGCACGGTGACAAAGGTCCATGTCGAACGCGCCGGCCTCACCGAGAGCTACGCCGCCGACATTGTCGTCGTCGCCTGCGGCGCCCTCAATTCGGCGCTCTTGCTGTTGCGTTCGGCCAATGACCGGCACCCGCACGGCCTCGGCAACAGCTCCGGCGTCGTCGGGCGCCATTACATGCGCCACAACAATTCGGCCCTGATGGCGGTGTCGCGCCGCGAGAACCCGACGAAATTTCAGAAAACATTGGCCCTCAACGACTATTATTTCGGTGCCGACGACTGGGACTATCCGCTCGGCCACATCCAGATGCTGGGCAAGTCGCATGGCGAGACGATCGCGGCCGAGGCGGGGGCGTGGACCGCATTATTACCGCAGATGCCGTTCGACGTGATGGCCCGGCATGCGGTCGATTTCTGGCTGACCTCGGAGGACCTGCCCGACCCCAACAATCGCATCCTGTACGGTTCCGACGGCAAGGTCGTCCTCGACCTGAACGAGAACAATATGGAGGGCCACAGGCGGCTGCGCGCCAAGCTCGAAGGGATGCTGCAGGCGATGGATTGCCACCCCCGCCTGTTGTTGCCGCGCACGCTCTATCTCGGCAAGGAGATCCCGATCGGCGGCACAGCGCACCAGGCGGGCACGATCCGCTTTGGCCGCGATCCAAAAACCTCGGCGCTCGATCTCCATTGCAAGGCGCACGATCTCGACAATCTCTATGTCGTCGACGCCAGCTTTTTCGTGTCGATCGGTGCCGTCAACCCGTCCCTGACCATCATCGCCAACGCCCTGCGCGTCAGCGATCACCTGCTCGAACGGTTGGGTTGAACGAAATCGGCGGAATGGGCTTGCAAGGCTGGGCAAGAATTCGGATTTTCGCTGGATCGGCGCTCTACGTCCTTCGAGGCCTCGCTTCGCGAGGCACCTCAGGATGAGGATCTTTCTCAATGCCATCAAGAACATCCTCATGCTGAGGAGCGCCCTTTAGGGCGCGTCTCGAAGCACGCATGTCGCCGATGCAGATTTTCCTCGCCAATTCTTGCCCAGCCTCTTGCGCTTGTTCCGCCCTCTCGCGCCAGGAACTCGCGATCTTGCCGGCTGTTCCGCAGGAGGTGACGCGCGCGTTCGGGCGCGCGCCGGGCAACAGAGAGGAAGCCGCCGGATGAGCCCGCGCTCCGCCGCCGCCGCCGCGATCCGCTACCAGCTCGTGGTCCTGTTCTTTCCGTTCAGCGCGCTCGACAAAATCCTCAATTTCGAGGGCGCGGTGGCGCAGGCCAGGGAGGTGTTACCCGAGGGTCCGGCGAAACTTGCCATTTTTGCCGGTCTCGGCGTCGAAACCCTGATGCCGCTCGCCATCCTGACCGGAACCGCCGACCGCCTCGCCGCCCTGGTCATGGCGGGGTATTGCGGCACCACCGCCCTGTTGTGGAAACGGTTCTGGAAGCCGGGCGATTTCTGGCGTCCCGGCCGCAGCCAGGGCCGCGAATTGTTCTGGGACTTCCTGAAGAACTTCTCGCTAGCGGGCGGGTTTCTGCTGCTCACCTTCGGCACCAATACGGACAGCCTGCAGGATTTTCTGTCCCACCCGCTGCGCTCGTCACGTCCCTACAGGGAGCGAACGGCATCATGACGACGCAACAGACGCCGCAGGTGACTTATTGGCATTTGTGGACCGACGAACGCGGCGTCAGCCGCCAGACGCGCTGCGTGATCGGCGATTTCACGTTGCAGCCGATCCGTCCGCCGGCCAGCCCGCAATGGCTCGGACAGAAGACCACGGCGGAGGCGACGGTCATGCTGACCGTCCTCCCGGTCGGCTGGGTCGGAACCTGGCACGAAAACCCGAAGCCGCAATGGATCGTCCCCCTGTCCGGCCGCTGGTTTGTCGAATCGATGGACGGCCAGCGGGTCGAGATGGGCCCGGGCGACATCTCCTTTGGCGCCGACCAGAACACGCGGGAAGAGAACGGCAAAAAAGGCCATCTCTCGGGCACGGTCGGCGGCGAGCCGGCGGTGTTGATGCTGGTCCAGTTCGAGGACCCGCTCTCGGCGCCCTCGCCCTGCCCGTTCCGTTAATCCTGCGTTGCCGAGCAGAGATTGCGGAGCCGATAGGGGAGCCCCTCACCCCAGCCCTCTCCCCGCAAAACGGGGAAGGGAGGGACCCGCGCAGCGGGAGGGTGAGGGGCAGCAGACGACGGATCATGGCCGCCTTGGCTCGGCTGCATGCTCATCCGCCGGACTTGGCGGAATAGTCGCAAGGGGCCGGAGGAGAGCATGGAAGGATTCGCGATCGAGGACCGGCAGTTTGCCCGTTACGTGCTCGCCAATGCGCCGCTCGAAGAATTGGCGAGCGGCTTTCGCTGGGTCGAGGGGCCAATGTGGTGGGGCGACGCCAATTGCCTCCTGTTCCAAGACCTGCCGCGCAACCGCACGATGCGCTGGAGCGAGGAGGACGGCGTCTCGGTGTTTCGCTTTCCGTCCGATTACGCCAATGGACAGACGCGCGACCGGCAGGGCCGATTGATCGCCTGCTCGCACCGGGGGCGCTGTCTCACCCGCACCGAATATGACGGCCATGTCACGACGCTCGTCACCCACCACGGCGGCAAGCGGCTCAACGCCCCGAACGACGTCGTCGTCAGATCCGACGGCACGATCTGGTTCACCGACCCGCTCTACGGAATTTCCAACGATTACGAAGGCGGCAGACAGGTTTCCGAGCAGCCGCCGGGCCTCTATCGCTACGACCCGGAAACCGGCGCGATCGCCTTGATGGCGGATAATTTCGACGGTCCCAACGGGCTCGCCTTCTCGCCGGACGAGCGGCGGCTCTATGTCGCCGAGACCGGCGATCAGACCCGGGACAACCCGCGCCAATACATCCGCGTCTTCGACGTCTCCGCGGACGGCAAGCGGCTCTCGGGCGGCGCTGTGTTCCACAAGATCGCGCCGGGTTATTGCGACGGGTTGCGCGTCGACGAGGACGGCAATCTGTGGAGCAGCGCCGGCGATGGCGTGCATTGCATCAATCCCGACGGCAAATTGCTGGGCAAGGTGCTCGTGCCCCATACCGTCGCCAATGTGGCGTTCGGCGGCTATTGGAAGAACCGCCTGTTCATCGCCGCTTCGCATACGCTCTACGCGATCTTTCTCAATCGCCGCGGCGCGGAGTGGCCGTGACCCGGATCGCCCGCATCGGCTTGACGACCGCCGATCCCGAGGGTCTCGAAGCCTTTTACGGCGCCGCCTTCGGATTTGCACGGACGGGTCTTGCCCATTACCGCGGCGAGAGGTTCGCGCAACTGGTCGGCTTCAAAGGTGCCGAGGCGCGCGGGCTCCGTCTCGGTCTCGGCCGGCAGAGCGTCGAGCTCCTGGCCTTTGCCCGGCCGGGCCGGCCCTACCCGCCCGACGTCGCCGGCAACGATCCGCGCTTCCAGCACTTCGCGATTGTGGTTTCGGACATGCGGGAAGCCTATACGCGGCTGTCGCAATGCCGTGGCTGGACCCCGATCACGACACCGGCGCCGCAACGCCTGCCCGCCGGTTCGGGCGGAGTGACCGCCTTCAAGTTTCGCGATCCCGAAGGTCATCCGCTCGAACTCCTCGCCTTCCCGCCCGGCGACGCGCCGACGGTCTGGCGGGAGCCGCCGGAGCACGGCCCCTGCCTCGGCATCGATCACTCTGCCATCACCGTCGCCGACAGCGCGCGCAGCCTCGATTTCTATCGTCGCTTCCTGGGATTTTCGGTGACCGGAGGCTCGCTCAACCGGGGCCAGGAGCAGCAGCAGCTCGACGGCGTCGCCGACCCCGTGGTCGAAGTGACGGCCCTCGCCCCCGCTGCCGCGCAGCCTCCGCACCTTGAATTATTGTGCTACCGCTCCCCGGCCGCGCATCCCTCCGCGCCGGCGCTGCCGGACAGCAACGACGCTGCGGCGACGCGGCTGGTGATCGAGATCGACCACCTTCCGGGGATCGTGCAAAAACTTCTCGCGGCGCAAACCCGCTTCATCTCTGCGGGCATGGTGATGCTCGACGCGGGGCGGCCGGCGGCCCTGGTTCGCGATCCCGACGGACATGCCCTGCTGTTATTGGGGCAATAAGGACTTTTGCCGAGGGGACGCTTTCCTCACCCAAACAGGCCTCAGAGCAAATCGGCGACCGCGTTCCAATACCGCTTCATTGCGGCGACGTGATCGCCGAGAGAGCGGCCGGGAATGCGATGAAGGTGGCCGCTCTCGTAGTAATTGGCCAGGGTCAGGTGGGTGACACCGATCGATTTCCAAAACCGCACCTGGTCGCGCCATTCGGCCTCGGCGCCGGCGCCGGCCGAGACCCGCGTGTCGATGCCGATCGTCGCCGGATCGCGGCCGGCCTCCTCGGCGTAGCGCTGCAATGCGGCGATGGCCGTCCGTGCGTCCTCGCCGGGCGGATAGGCAAGCGGCATCCATCCGTCGCCCCATCTGGCGCAGCGGCGCAGCGTCACGTCCGCGTGTCCCCCGTACCACAACGGGATCTTGCGCCCGAGCGGCAGCGGATTGATGCCGGCGTCCTCGATCCTGTGCCATTTGCCCGTGAAGGTGATGTGCGGCTGCGCCCACAACGCCCGCATGATTTCGACCTGCTCTTCCGAGCGGCGGCCGCGATTGTGAAAATTCTCGTTGAGGCCGACGAACTCCACCTCGTTCCACCCAATCCCGATGCCGAGACGGAACCGGCCGCCCGAGAGGACGTCGAGACAGGCGGCCTGTTTGGCGACGAGCACGGTCTGACGCTGCGCCAGGATCAGGACCTGGGTCGAGAAATCGGCGATGCCCGTGCATCCGGCGAGAAAGCCGAACAACACGAACGGGTCGTGATACCAGTCGCTCGATCGGGCGCGGCCCTGGGTCCAGCCGGGCCGGCTTGCGACATTGACGCCGAGCACGTGGTCGGGAGCGGCGATGCCGTGATAGCCGATCGCCTCTGCCGCCTGAGCGAATTCCCGCAGAGTCGCCGGCTCACCGCCGATGTCGACAATCGGGAGGGCTACGCCGAGCTTCATCTGCATCCTCCGCGGCGGATTGGTTGAGCGCCTTTCAGCAGACCGGCGGGTCAGGCCAGCTTGTATCCCTGCCGCGCCAGAAGCTTCCAGGTGCCGTCCTGTTTTTGCCAGACCGCGAGGACGCCGATCCTGACACGGACGGGCTTGCCGTCGGTTTCGGCTTCGGACGCATAGACATGGCGCACGATTGCGGCGTCGCCGGCCACCGCGATCGTCAGATCGGGAAAATCGAGCGATTTGACCTTGGCCTTCCGGGTCATGACGCCGTTGACGAACTCGGCTTTTGTCTGGACCCTGCCGCTCGAATGACCGTAGCTCAGCTGATCGGCCGCAAGCTGCTCCAATTGCGCCTTGTCCGCCTGCAATAGCGCCGTGCGCAGCGCCTCGACCTTCTGTTTGACCGCCGCCTCGTCGGCCGGATCCGCAAGGGCCGCGGAGCCGTGCAGCAGGCTCGATGCGCCAAGGGCAATCGCGCTCATTACCGTGAGATCACGCCGGGTTACGTGCATGGGGCTCTCCCTCGGCCTCTGTCGGTTCGGATCAGCTTCGCGTCGCCTCAAGCCTAAGCAGGATTTCGTAGGTTGATACACACATCGTTATGCGCGGTCCAATCCTCCTTGTCGTCCCGGCGAAGGCCGGGACCCATGGCTCCGCTGCCCCGAACCTTTCAGGCACAGCACTTTCGTACCCATGAGCACCGGCTCGTAGCGCGGAAGGATGGATCCCGGCCTTCGCCGGGATGACGGGGGACAGGGCTGCGGTGCGTATGAACCAACAGAATCCTGCCTAGCCGGTTTATCCGCCCCGTCGAAGGGTTTCGTACAAGCCCGGTGGCGAGCCCGCAGAGAGAGCCGGCGAGCGTCGCTCAGGCTCGCCGGCTCCAGGGCGGGGCTCAGCCTCTGCGCACGAACTTGTCGACGCTGCGGTCCTGGGTCAATCCGGCGTAGATATCGCCGCGCGAGTCGACGCCTACGCCGTGGACATGACGGCTCTCCATGCGGGCGAGCACCGTTCCGTTGGCATCGCGGACCGAGACATAGGCGGGTCTGTCGCCGTCTTCCTGCTCGGCAATATAGAAATTGCCGTCGCGGCCGCGCGTGATGTCGTTGGGGCCTCCCATGCCGGTCCACATGCCAAGGAAATCGCCCTCCGGCGAGAAGATCTGGATGCGCTTGTTCGCGCGATCGGCCACATAGAGCTTGCCGTCAGGGTCGATCGCGAGGCTGTGAGGCAGGTGGAACTCGCCCTCGGCCTTGCCCGGCGCGCCCCACGACTTGACGAGCCGGCCGTCGCGGGTAAAGCGGTGCACGCGGGCGTTGCGGTACCCGTCGGTCACATAGAGGTCGCCGTTAGGGTGGGCCATCATCTCGGTCGGATGGTTGAACGGCCCCGCCGCGCGCAGCGCGAGCCAGGGCGGCCCTTCGCAGCCCGTGTCGGAATGCACGCCGCGCCGGCCAAGCTCCAGCAGGGGCTTGCCGTCCAATGTGAACGATTTCGCGACCGAGTCGGAGCGGTCGGTCGTATAGACGACGTCGCCGACGATTTTCAGACCGTGCGGATCCGTAACCTCGCCGCTGCCCCAGGCGCCCAGATATTTCCCCTCGCGGTCGAAGACCACCACCGGCGGATCCTTGCGCTGGAACACGTAAATACGGTCCTGCGCATCGCTCGCCACCCGGCTGACCAGCCCGAACGATTCGCCCGCGGGCGGTTTGAGAAAATCGCGGATCAGTTCGTAGCTGTATTTGCCCGCACCAACCTGTGTCATTGCCGCCCTCCTCCCGGGAAAATGAGCCGCGATCGCTCCGGATTATCGCATAGAGAAATCGGCGCCTCTACCGCCTCTACAACGAGGCCTGTTCGGCGCCGCGGGGCGGGCGGCGCAGTGCCGCCAACAGGCGCCGGTGATCGGGCAGGGTGAAGAGCGCCGTCGCCAATACCAGACGCCGAGCCCGGCAAATCCGGCGTGAAACCAGCGCCAGGCGTGGGCTGCGGCGACCACGCCGCCGAGCAGCGGGCCGGCGGCGGCGCCGAAAAAGCCGAGATTAACCGCCGCCGCGGTGATCGGCAGCCGCTCCGGCGGGAAATTCCGGATGACCGGCAGCAAGGCCGGGAGCAGCATGATCCCGGTCGAAATGCGGCGCCGGCGATGAACAGCCTTTCGGTCAACAGAAAGGCCGGCCGCTGCGGAAAGCGCTGCGCCAGATCGCCGCCATTGCCTCTTACCGATAGGGTACAATCGCGGTGCTGACGATCACATAGGGTACGAGCGCCAGGATCGCGATCATCAGCGATGCGGCGTAATTGCCTTCAAACGGGCGCTGCACGCGCGGGCGCTCCCTGGACCCCGCCGCCGAAGATCCCGGCATCGCCTCAAACCGACGCAACCAATGCGAATTCGACCGCCATGCGCAAGACGCCCGACGACACGCCCGACCGCGCCAGCAGGGCCCAGAGCGGCGGTCCCTGATAGCGGCCGGCGCTGCGCCAGATCGCGCCAAAGACGAAGACGAACCAGACCAGCGAGACTCCATAGATCTGCCGGGCGCGGCGCGCCTCGCGCTTGTCCCGAGCTGCCCCGGCCAGCGCGCGCCACAGAAGGAGCGCGAAGGCGACGTTGCCGCCGACCCCCCACACCCAATAGGTCACCGGAAGCGGCAGCTCGCCGCGCCAACAACGCAGCGGCGTCGCGGCAATCGCTAGGAACCGATTGCCGCTATGATCGGCGCCGTTGGGGTCCCCGCACGATTGAAAATCGCGCGGGGTTGGGGGCGGCGCCTCGGCTCTCGGGTTCGCGGAAGGCAAAGCGTGCGGCATCGGCGGCTCCGGGATTGCATTCATTGCCGAGCGTCTCGCCTGGAAAACAGCGCCGCGCCGCCGCCTGTCCCGCGGGCCGATCTTCATGCCGCATCACCACCCGTCACGGGCATGCGTCCGGAATTTGTACGTATCCACGTTCGTCACCACGTCGGGCGTGATGGACTTCGAATGGTGGGAGGCAAAGCGCCTCGCCGTTCTGCGGGAGCGCGGCATCGACTTTGTCGATGCTCAAGCGCTGTTCGACGGCCGCCCGCTTTACACCGCGCCCTCGCCGCGCGGAGCGGAGGAGCGGTGGCTGAGCGTCGGCGAGATCGACGACCGGCTTGTCGCTGTCGTTTGGACGTGACGCGGCGAGGCCATTCGGCTCATCACAGCGAGGAGGGCACGCGATGGCGAAGGAGCGCGATACCAGGCGCATTTCGGCTGAGGAGATCGAAACCATGCGCCGGCGCGGCGACAGCGGTACTGATTGGGCCAAGGTCGATTCCATGAGCGAGGAGGAACTGGAGGCGAGCATCGCCGCCGATCCCGACGACGTGCACGAGGAACCGGATTGGACCCGTGCAGTTGCGGGTTTGCCGCCGCGCAAGGAGCACGTCAATATCCGCATCGACGCCGATGTGCTCGCCTGGTTCAGAGCGACGGGCAAGGGCTACCAGACCCGCATCAACAACGTTCTGCGCGCCTTTATCGAGAGCCGCAAGCGCGCGGAGCATCGAGCGCGGCCGCGCTCAATCGCCTCCGGCCTGTGCGCGAACCGGCTGCGGGGACAGCGGCTCGGCGAGGCGCGTGAGCATCTCCTTCGGCACCACCTGCCAGAAGCGCGGCAGTTCCTCGTCCCAGTCGGCGATGAGTTTGGCGGCGAGGCGCGACTGGGTCTCGCGCGCGTGCTCTTCGACGAGCGCCCGCAATATCCCTCCCCAATGGGGCGTCGCGACGCGCTGCCAGATCACCGTCTCGGGGTTGACGACGCTGGCAAAGCCCTCTTCGGGATCGTAGACAAAGGCCATGCCGCCGGTCATGCCGGCCGCGAAATTGGCGCCGACCGGCCCGAGGATCACCGCCGTGCCGCCGGTGATGTATTCGCACCCGTTCGAGCCGCAGCCCTCGACGACGGTTTCGGCGCCGGAATTCCTGACGGCAAAGCGCTCGCCCGCCTGCCCGGCGGCGAACATTTTGCCGCCGGTGGCGCCGTAGAGAGCGGTGTTGCCGATGATCGCATTCTGATGCGACAGCAAGGGGCTCGCGGTCGGCGGGCGCAAGACGATCGTGCCGCCGGACAGGCCCTTGCCGACATAGTCGTTGGCGTCGCCGAAGACTTCGAGCCGCAAGCCCTCAACGGCAAAGGCGCCCAGGGACTGCCCGGCCGAGCCGCGCAAGCGCACGGTGATGTGCCCCGGCTGCAATCCCTTCATGCCAAAGCGTCGCGTCACCAGAGAAGACAGCCGCGTGCCGACCGCGCGATGCGTATTCCTGACGTTGTAGGTCAGTTGCATCTTCTCGCCGGCGTCGAACAGCGGCTTCAGATCTCGCAGCATCTGCGCGTCCAACGTGTCCGGCACCTCGTTGCGCTCTTCCAATGTGCAATAGCGCGGGTATTCCCCGGGATCGGCCTGCGCCAGGATCGGGTTCAGGTCGAGATCGTCGAGATGCGGGCTGCCGCGGCTGATTTGCGCCAACAGATGCGTGCGGCCGACGATCTCGTTGAGTGACCGGGCGCCGAGCGACGCCAGGATCTCGCGCACCTCCTCGGCGACAAAGCTGAACAGATTGACGACCTTCTCGGGCGTGCCGGTGAATTTCTCGCGCAGGCGCTCGTCCTGGGTGCAGATGCCGACCGGACAGGTATTGGAATGGCATTGCCGCACCAATATGCAGCCCATCGCCACCAAGGAGGCGGTGCCGAGCCCGAACTCCTCGGCCCCGAGGATCGCGGCGATGACGACGTCGCGCCCGGTCTTGATCCCGCCGTCGACCCGAAGCCGCACGCGGTGCCGAAGCCGGTTCAGCACCAGGACCTGATGCACCTCGGAGAGGCCCATCTCCCACGGCACGCCGGCGAATTTGATCGAGCTTTGCGGGCTCGCCCCGGTGCCGCCGGCATGACCCGAAATCAGGATCACGTCGGCCCTGGCCTTGGCGACGCCGGCGGCGATCGTGCCGATGCCGGAGCGGGCGACAAGCTTGACGCAGACCTTGGCCTCGGGGTTGACCTGCTTCAGATCGTAGATCAGTTGCGCCAGATCCTCGATCGAATAGATGTCGTGATGCGGCGGCGGCGAGATCAGCGACACGCCCGGCGTCGAATGGCGCAGGCGGGCGATGATCGGGCTCACCTTGAGACCCGGCAATTGCCCGCCCTCGCCGGGCTTTGAGCCCTGCGAGATCTTGATCTCCAATTCGCGGGCATGGGCCAGGTATTCGGCGGTGACGCCGAACCGGCCGGAGGCGACCTGCTTGATCGCCGAGGAGGGATTGTCGCCATTGGCGCGCGGCTTCAAGCGCGCCGGGTCCTCGCCGCCTTCGCCGCTGTCGGATTTGGCGCCGATCCGGTTCATCGCGATCGACAGGGTCTCGTGCGCTTCGGCGCCGAGCGCGCCGAACGAGATGCCGGGGGCGACGAGGCGCTTCCGGATCTCGGTGATCGACTCGACCTCGTCGACTGAGATCGGGGGGCCCGGCCGTTTGAAATCCAACAGGTCGCGCAACGCCGCCGGCGGCAGTTGGCGCACCGCCTCGGCATAGCGCTTGTAGGTCGCATAGCTGTCGTTCGCGACCGCGTTCTGCAGGGTGTGAATGAGGCTCGGGTCGAAGGCGTGGCGCTCGCCGCCGCGGCGGTAGCGGTAAAAGCCGCCGACCGGCAGCGCGATAAAATCCTCGGCGAAGGCGCGGTAGTGCAACGAGAGGGCCTTGCGCTCGATGCCGGCGAGGCCGATGCCGGAGATGCGGCTCGGCATGCCGGGAAAGAAATCGGCGACCAATGTGCGCGACAATCCGACCGCCTCGAAATTGTAGGCGCCGCGATAGGACGAAATGACGGCAATGCCCATCTTCGACATCACCTTCAACAGGCCCTGATCCACCGCCTCCTTGTAATGGGCGAGCGCCCTCTCGAAACCGCCCGCGACAAGGCCGCGGCGGCAGCGCTCGGCGATCGTTTCCTGCGCCAGATAGGCGTTGACGGTGGTCGCTCCGACGCCGATCAGGACCGCGAAATAATGGATATCGAGACATTCGGCGGAGCGGACGTTCAATGAGGTGAAGGTGCGCAATTGCTGGCGCACCAGATGCGAATGCACCGCCCCGGTCGCCAGTATCATCGGGATCGCCGCGCGCTCCGGCGCCAGCCGCTCGTCCGACAGGATCACATGGATGCAGCCGCCGCGCACCGCATCCTCGGCCTCGCGCCGGATGCGGGCGATCGCCTCGCGCAGGGCCATGCCGTCCTGCATGCCGTCATCGTCCGGTTCCGGCGGCACGGTGAAGGTGCAGTCGATCTCGGCTGCGGTGTCGGCCATCGAGGCGCTCATCGCCGCGAATTCGGCGTTCGACAGGACCGGCGAGTCGAGCTGCAACAGTCGGCACTGGCTCTCGTCCTCGTCGAGGATGTTGCCGAGGTTGCCGAGCCGGGTCTTCAAAGTCATGACCCGCCGCTCGCGCAACGAATCGATCGGCGGGTTGGTGACCTGGCTGAAATTCTGCCGGAAGAAATGATGCAATCCGCGGCTGCGGTCGGACAACACGGCCAAGGGCGTGTCGTCGCCCATCGAGCCGACCGCCTCCTTGCCGTCCTCGATCATCGGCGGCAATATCATTTCGAGGTCTTCGAGGCTCCAGCCGACCGCGACCTGGCGCCGGCGCAGTTCGTCGCGCTCGAAGAGGACGCTTTCGCGCGCCTCGCGAATGAGGCTGTCGAGCGGGGTGATCTCCCTGACCCATTCGCCATAGGGCCGGCGCGCCGCCATCAGATCCTTGATCTCGCGGTCGCGGTAGAGACGACCGGCATCGAGATCGACGCCGATCATCTGGCCGGGGCCGAGCCGCCCCTTCTCGACGATCCCGGTCTCGTCGAGGCGGATCATGCCGGCTTCCGAGCCGGCGACGAGGAGCCCGCCGGCGGTCACGGCATAGCGCAATGGGCGCAGCCCGTTCCGGTCCATGCCGGCGAGCACCCAATGCCCGTCGGTCATCGCCAGGGCCGCCGGCCCGTCCCACGGCTCCATGACCGAGTTCGAATAGGAATACATGTCGCGATGCGAGCGCGGCATGTGGGCGCCGTCGCCGACCGCCTCGGGCACCATCAGGGTCTTGACCGCCGGCAAGGGCCGGCCGGCGCGCACCAGCAGCTCGAAGGCGGCGTCGAGCGCCGCCGAATCCGAGCCGCCCGACTGGATGACCGGCTTCAGATCCTCGATCTGCGCAAACAGCGCCGAGGCGAGGCGCGTCTCGTGGCTTTTCATCCAGTTGATGTTGCCGCGCAATGTGTTGATCTCGCCGTTATGGGCGAGGATGCGGAACGGCTGCGCCAGGTGCCAGGTTGGGAAGGTGTTGGTCGAATAGCGCTGATGATAGATCGCAAAGCGCGACGCAAAGCGCTCGTCAATGAGGTCCGGATAAAACGCGGTCAATTGCTCAGCGAGAAACATCCCCTTGTAGATGATCGAGCGGCAGGACAATGAGCAGATGTAGAAATCCTTGACCTGCTCGGCGATCACCCGTTTTTCGATGCGGCGGCGCAGGACGTAGAGATCGCGCTCGAAATCTTCGGGGGCGACGTTCTGCGGGCCGGCGATCATGATCTGCTCGATCTCGGGGCGCGTCGCATTGGCTTTGTCGCCGATCACGTCGATATTGATCGGCACCTGGCGCCAGCCATAGATCGCGTGGCCGCCGTTGAGGATCTCGGTCTCGACGATCGAGCGGCAGCGCTCCTGCCCGTCGAGATCGGTACGCGGCAGAAAAATCATGCCGACCGCGATGACCCCCGGACGCGGCTGGTGCCCGATATCCTTGACGTGCTCGCGAAAAAAATCCTGCGGGATCTCGACATGAATGCCGGCGCCGTCGCCGGTCTTGCCGTCGGCGTCGACGGCGCCGCGGTGCCAGACGGCCTTGAGCGCTTCGATCGCCAGGGCGACGACCTCGCGCCGCGGCCGTCCGTCGATCGCGGCGATAAAACCGACGCCGCAGGCATCGTGCTCTTCGCCCGGATCGTAGAGCCCGGCGGCGGCGAGATGGGCGGCGTTGGCGCGGTGGAGAGCGATCTCCGCTTCGCCAATGGAGCCCTCACCCGCCTCCCCCGGCTTTCGCCGAGGTTCGGCACCCTCTCCCGCAATGCGGGAGAGGGTGGACCGGCCCGCAGGGCCTGCCCCGGACTTGATCCGGGGGCCGGTGGGTGAGGGCTTGCAGCCGCAACCGCCTCTCGGGTTCTGACGAGTCGGGTCTGTCATCCTCGCCCTCCTCATTCGGCCGCCAAGGCCGGCGCGGCCTGGCGCGACAGATGGCGATGGATCCGTTCGGCGACGTCGCGGCCGTCGCGGATCGCCCAGACCACGAGCGCGGCGCCGCGCACGATGTCGCCGGCGGCGAAAACCCCCGGCAATGAGGTCATCATCGTGCGGAAATCGATCTTGATGGTGCCGGAGCGGGTGACCGCCAGTTCGGGCGCGTCGAACAGCACCGGCAGGTCGTCGGGGTCGAACCCCAAGGCCTCGATGACGAGATCGGCGTCGAAGTCAAAGCTCGCGCCGAGGACCGGCTGCGGCACCTGTCTGCCGGTCGCGTCGGGCATGCCGAGATGCATCGATTGCGCCTTGACGCGCGCGACGCGGTTTTTTCTGCGCTTGCCGATAAAGGCGGTCGGCGCCGAGAGCCAAATGAATTCGACCCCTTCCTCCTCGGCGTGATGCACCTCGCGCGCCGAGCCCGGCATGTTGGCGCGGTCGCGGCGGTAGAGGCAGCGCACATTTTTGGCCCCCTGCCGCACGGCGGTACGCACGCAATCCATCGCCGTGTCGCCGCCGCCGATGACGACGACGTCCTTGCCCCGCGCGTCGAGCATGCCGTTGTCGAAATCGGCGACCCGGTCGCCCAGCCCCTTGCGGTTTGACGCGGTCAGATAGGCCATCGCCGGCACGATGTTGGCGAGCCCGGCCCCGGGGCAGGCGAGGCGGCGCGCCTTATAGACGCCGGTCGCGATCAAGACGGCGTCGTGGCGGTCGCGCAATTCGTCGAGCGGAATGTCGCGGCCGATCTCGGTTTCGAGGCGGAAGGCGACACCGCTCTCCGCAAGCAGGCAATGCCGGCGCGCGACGACTTTTTTGTCGAGCTTGAAATTGGGGATGCCATAGATCAACAGCCCGCCGACCCGGTCGTAGCGGTCGTAGATCGTAACCCTGTAGCCCTTCCCGCGCAGTTGCGCGGCGGCGGCGAGGCCGGCCGGGCCGGCGCCGATGATCCCGACCGACAGGTCCAATTCGCGCCGCGGCCGGATCGGCCTGACCCAGCCCTCGGCAAAGGCGGTCTCGGTGATGAAGCGCTCGACTGCCCCGATCGTCACGCTCTCGAACTCTTTGTCGATCACGCAATTGCCTTCGCACAGGCGATCCTGCGGGCAGATGCGGCCGCAGATCTCGGGAAAGTCGTTGGTCGCCGCGGCCAGTTCGTAAGCCTCTTCGAGCCGGCCTGCGGCGGTCAGCATCAGCCAGTCGGGGATGTTGTTGGAGAGCGGGCAATGCACCTGACAGAACGGCACGCCGCATTGCGAGCAGCGCCCGGCCTGCAGGGCGGCGCGCGCCGGGTCGAACTCGGCATAGATCTCGTCGAAGTCGCGGCGCCGCTCTGCCGCCGCGCGCTTCTCCGGCATCTCCTTGTCGCAGGAGACGAACTTCAACAGGTTTTGCGCCATGCTGCCCGCCGGGTTGGAACCGCGCCGTTATATGGGCCGCGGCGGCCGCGAGGCGAGAGCAAACAGCCTTAAAAGTCAGCATGGCTGACACGATTTTTGGCCACAGGCGGTGGATTTCCCCGGCCAGCGCTCCGGAATACTATCGAGAAACCATAATAGTCTCGAAAAGAGACTATTTTTCAAGAACGGCACAGGTGATCCGGTACGGAGCGGCGAGCCAGTAAAGCTTGGCCATCGAGCGGCGCCAGCGCCGCAGCGACAGAAAAGGCAGCGGCAAGCGCGCGAGATGGCGCAATAAGAGCCACGGGCGCGCCCGCACCTCGTCGCGGTAGGAGAGCCCGGAATCGAGGATCGCGCCCTCGCAGAGGCGGGCGCCGGCAAAGAGCCGCGCGACCTCTTCGGGGCTCGGCCGGTACATCGTATCGATCGGGTCGGCGTGGTGAGGATAGCTGAACGGCACAGTCACAAAGACGAGCCCGCCCGTGTCGATGAGGTCGAGCGCGCAGCGCGCGAGGCGCGCCGGCTCACGCACATGTTCCAACAGGTTGCAGCACAACAGCGCTTTTGGGCGCAGTGCCCTGAGGCGCGGAACATCGGCGGGATCGGTCAGATCGGCCCGGACGTCGACGCCCGGGGCCGCACGCAGATCGACATGGACGACCTTAACGCCGCGCGCGGCCAGCGGCCGGAACAATTCCGCGGCGATCCAGGGCTGCCGCTCCTCGCGAAACCTTGTGTCGCTGCTGCCGAGGTTCAACAACGGCGACAGCCGCTCCGCCGGAAAGCGATCGAGCCTGTCGCGCAGCCAGCGCGCTTCGGCGGCAAAGATCGGCGCCTCCTTACAGCCTGTTTGCGTGAGGGAAATGGCGGAGTGCGCTGCGCTTTTCCGCCCTACACCAAACCGTAGGACGGAAAACCCCGGCGAAAGCCGGGGGCATTCCGCCGATTTCACCCCATAGCGATCACCCCCTAGAAGCGCTCGACCCAGGGCCGCAATTCGATCTCCCAGCTCCATGCCGAGCGCGGCTGATTGATCAATTGCCAATAGGCGGCGGCGATCGCGTCGGGATCGAGCATGCTGTCGGGCTGGTCGGGCGGCTCGACGCGGCCCGGGTTGCGGATCGCGCCGTCGATGACGAAGTGGCCGATGTGAATGCCCTGCGGCGAAAGCTCGCGCGCCAGACTTTGCGCGAGCCCGCGCAGGGCGAACTTGCCCATCGCGAACGGAGCCGACAGGGAATAGCCCTTGACGCTGGCCGAGGCGCCGGTGAACAGGATCGCGCCTTTCCCTTTCGGCAGCATGCGCTTTGCCGCCTGCCGGGCGACGAGAAAGCCGCCAAAGGCCGACACCATCAGCGCGTGGCGGACCTCGTCCGGCACGAGATCGACAAGGGGGCCGCGCGCGCGGGCGCTGGCGTTGTAGACGACGAGATCGGGCGGGCCGATCTCGGCGTCGACCGCGGTGAACAGGCGCTCGACCTGGTCCGGCGCGACCGCGTCGCAGGCAAAGGCGCTGGCTCCGGTCTCTTCGCACAGCGGCTTGAGCTTGTCCGCGTCGCGCGCGGCAAGCGCCACCTGCAGCCCCTCGCGGGCGAACAGGCGCGCCAATGAGGCGCTCAACCCCCGTCCCGCACCGACGATCAGCGCGGCTTCATAAGTCGATTGCGGCATCTCCGTTCCTCCCGTCGGGCTCAACCTTTCCGCCACCATAGCATTTCGCCGCGATGGAAGAGCGATCTCTGCATCGCCGGTCGCGCCCTCGCCCGCAGCCGCACAGGGTTGCAAGTCAGAAGTAAGTAAATACAAAACAAACCTTGAAAGGTGGGTAAAATTCCTAGAGTTTTCTTTGAATCTTGAACAGTTGTTCTTGTAGTTGTTTTTGAAGTCGCGTACAAAGTGACAGATAAAGCCACCTGCAAAACGCGGGCGGGAGATGATGCCAAAGCACTTTCTTTTGCCGGCTCGGGTCGCCGGGCTGGTTCTTGTCGGCGTGGCCGGCTTGGCGCTGTTTGCTTTTCCGCAATCGCCATCGACCCCGGTGCCGCGGCACGGGCCGATCCATGTCCGCCGTCACCACGACGGCAGCCTCAAACGCGGTCTGCGCAACGAATGGATCAGTAACAACTGGTCCGGCTACGAGCTGGCCAATTTCCAGACCGCGCAGAAATACACCGAGGCGCAGATGAGCTGGGTCGTTCCGACCGTCCGCTACGGC
The DNA here is from genome assembly GCA_035252905.1 of Allostellaceae bacterium. Classification (GTDB taxonomy): domain Bacteria; phylum Pseudomonadota; class Alphaproteobacteria; order ATCC43930; family CGMCC-115725; genus AP-15. The sequence continues at coordinate 33,776 of DATFCQ010000343.1, forward strand.
CCCTCCACCGACACGACCTCCTCCCCGCAATATTCGGCGAACTGGGTCGGCATCGGCGGCTTCTGCGAGAACAGCGCGTGCTTTGAGGCCGATAATACGCTAATCCAGCTCGGGACCGAGCAGGACGTCGCAGCCGACGGCACGACGCAATACTACGCCTGGTACGAGGTCTTGCCGCAGCCCGAGGTCCCGCTGCCCGCGCGCTATGGGGTCAAGCCGGGCGACAGGATCAGCGCGAGCCTCAAATGCGTCGGCTTATGCTCGTCGGGCTGGGTGCAGATCTGGCAGTTGACGATGACCGATCGGACCCAGGCCTGGACATGGTCGAGGGAGCTGATCTACGGCTCCTCGATGCTCTCGGCGGAGTGGATCGAGGAGGCCCCGTATGACGGGGGCATTCTGCCGCTCGCCGATTTCGGCACCGCCGGCTTCTCGGCGACGCGGGGAGCGAATGGTCAGCCCCCGTCTCTTTCCGTCACCGCCAACGCCATCCAGATCGAAGACCCGTGGGGACAGACCGCAAACCCGTCCGCTGCCGATCCCGCGGAGGATTTCAACGTCTGCTGGGGCTACCAGACCGACACACTCTGCACGATGCCGTAATACGGGTGCTTTCCTCACTTAGCCAGGTTCGGCGCGGCGGCGCGGGCCGGCAAGGGCGGTGACGACGCCGTGCAGGGTGCGGATCTCCTGTTCGGTGCACTGCGCGCGCTGAAATAGGCTCCTGAGATTGCGCACCATCACCGGCCGCTTGTCGCGGTCGCGCAGAAAGCCGGAAATTTCCAGCGCCTCTTCGAGATGATCGAAGAAATTCAGCAGCTCCTCCTTGGCCGCCGGCCGGCTCTTGCCGGTGCGCAGCCGTTCGGGCGGCGAGGAAACCGCCGCGGTGAACCACTCGTAGCCGACGATCAGGACCGCCTGGGCGAGGTTCAAGGACGAGAAGGCCGGGTTCAGCGGCACGGTCAAAACCGTGTCGGCGAGCGCGACGTCGTCGTTGACGAGCCCGGTGCGCTCCGGCCCGAACAACACGCCGCACGGCGCGCCCGCAGCGATATGCCCGTGCATTTCGAGGGCGGCCTGGCGCGGCGTCACCTGGCGCCGCACCATGTGGCGGTCGCGCGCGGTCGTCGCATAAAGACGGGCGAGGCCGGCGACCGCTGCCGCGGTGTCGGGGAACAGCCGCGCCTTCTCCAATACCCGATCGGCGCCGCTCGCCGCGCTCTGCGCCTTTGGCGAGGGCCAGCCCTCGCGCGGGCGCACCAGCCGCAGATCGTCGAGCCCGCAATTCATCATCGCCCGCGCCGCGGTGCCGATATTCTCGCCGAGCTGCGGCTCGACCAGGATGATCGCGGGGCCGCCCGTCACCGCTTCCCGGCGGCGATCGGTCCCGGCCATGCTCACTCCTTCCGCCAGCTCGTCGTGCCGTCCGGCTTGTCTTCGAGCACGATCCCCTCTGTCGCCAGTTCGGCGCGGATGCGGTCGGCTTCGGCGTAGCGGCGCTGGCGCCGCATCTCCATGCGCGCGGCGATGCGCTTTTCGATCCGCTCCTTTTCGGGTTCCAAGAGGCTCGGTTGCGCCCTCCCTCCTGATCCGGCCGTGATTCTTCCTTGAAGGGGGAGGATGGGTGCCGTGCCCTGCAGCCAGTCGAGCGGGTTCTGGGCGAGCAGCCCCATCAGCCGGCCGCCCTGTTCGAGCGCAGTCTGCAGGGCCGAGCGCTCGGCGTCGGAACTCGTGCGGTTGATCCGCGCCGTCAATTCGTGCAGTTCGGAGAGCGCGAGCGGCGTGTTCAGATCGTCTTCGAGCGCTGCGCGCACCGGCGCGAGCGCCTCTTCGGCCTCGCCAAAGCGCTCGAATACAGGGTCGCGCGGCAGGGTCAGCGCGCGGTAGAAGCGGTCGAGGGCAAGGCGCGCCTGGCGCAATTTGTCGGCCGTCCAGTCGAGCGGGTCGCGATAATGCGTCGACAGCAGCGCGAGACGGATCGCTTCGCCCGGCACCCCCTCATCCAGCACTTCGCGCACGGTGCGGAAATTGCCGAGCGACTTCGACATCTTGGCGCCGTCGACGGTGAGAAAGCCGTTATGCACCCAGAAGCGCACAAACGGCCTGCCGTCATGCGCACAGGTGCTCTGCGCCAGTTCGTTCTCATGATGCGGGAAGATCAGGTCGAGGCCGCCGCCGTGAATGTCGAAGCTCTCGCCGAGATGCGCCTCGCTCATCGCCGAGCACTCGATGTGCCAACCCGGCCGACCGCGCCCCCACGGGCTGTCCCAGCCCGGCAGGTCCGGCGGGCTCGGCTTCCACAGCACAAAATCGCCGGGATCGCGCTTGTAGGGCGCGACCTCGACGCGGGCGCCGGCCAGCATCTCCTCGGGGCTGCGCCGCGCCAATTGCCCGTAATCGGGGTCGGAGGCGACCGCGAACAGCACGTGGCCCTCGGCCTCGTAGGCGTGGCCTTTGGCGATCAATCGCTCGATCATCGCGATCATCTGCGGGACGTGAGCGGTCGCGCGCGGCTCGACGTCGGGCGGCAGGGTGTCGAGCGCCGCCAGATCCTCGTGGAACGCCGCGGTCGTGCGCGCCGTCAGTTCCGGGATCGGCTCGCCATTGTCGCGGACGGCGGCGATGATCTTGTCGTCAACGTCGGTGATGTTGCGGACATAGCGGACGTGCTCGCGGCCGTAGAGGTCGCGGAGCAGGCGATAGAGCACGTCGAAGACGACAAAGGCGCGGGCATTGCCGATATGGGCGCGGTCGTAGACGGTCGGTCCGCAGACATAGAGCCTGACGGAAGTGCGCTCGAGCGGCTCGAACCGGTCCTTGCGCCGCGTCAGCGAATTGTAGAGGACGAGCGACATTAGAGACGCCTAGCACCGCCGCGGCGGTCCTGCAACCCCCGGACTGCCTCAGGTCCGGCGCTCGCGCCGGCGTTCCTCCTCTTCGGCCTTGCCGAGAATAGGCCGGGCGGCGTCGAACAGCGCCTTGGCCTCCTGTTCGCGCCCTTCCTCGTGCAGCGCGCGGGCGAGGGTCAGTTCGGCATAGGCGAGCCGCGGCGTCCCCTTGCCGGCGCCGCGCCGCAATAGGCGGACGGCAAAGCGCAGCGCCGCGGTGGCGGCAGCCGGGCGGCGGAGGCCGAGATAGGCGAGCCCCAATGCGTGGAAATCGTCGGCGATGAACGGATGCGCCGGGCCGAGCCGGGTCTGATCGGCAAGCGCCGCCCGCTCGATCAGCGGCAGCGCCTCGGCAAAGCGCCGCTGCCGGACATAAAGGGTGCCGAGCTGCAGCAGGTCGCGCGCCGCCGGCTCGCCCGTATCACGCTCCAGCGCCCGGCGCAACACGCGCGCACCTTCGGCAAAGCGCCTCTCGGCCGCCAATGCGGCGCCCCAAGCGCGCAGCGCCGCGCCGGATTGCGCGTCGCGGCCTCGGCCGGTTCCGGCGAGGGCCGCTGCCTGTT
>DATFCQ010000344.1:0-9033 GCA_035252905.1 Allostellaceae bacterium
TGCCTCTTCCACACCACCGAGCAGATCATCGACGCCTGTTGCGACGCCTGGAACCGGCTGCTCGCTAACACCGGCCGCATCCGATCCCTGTGCTCCTATCCCTGGCTCGAACAGGTCAAAATCTAATCAGGTTGGTATAACCTATCGCGACCGGCGCCTGTCGGGAAAGCGATTTCTCTCCGGTCTCGCCTCGTTCTATGCGGTGTGCAGCCTGGGGGCGGCAGCCAATGTCGGCGTCGCCTCAGCGGTATTTGCGCAGCATTACACCTGGTGGCTGTCCGGCCTGGCCGGGACGGCGGTTGGGGTAGTGTGGAACTACGCCGTCTCCTCGGTCTTCACCTGGTGCCGGAAGTGAGTCCGGCGCGGCTCTTGATACTACATTTCCAGCTATTTATTGAGCCGGCCTGGGTGAAGTTGAAGGCTCTGCCGCCTTGGGCCGACCGGATACGCGGCTCAGGTCCCGAGCGGTTCAAGATGACCCAGGCCGGCTCAATAAACGGGTGATGATCGCTCAATTTTTCACACGTGTTTTAGAGCTAACTCGTTTCGAATATATGCATACAGCGCAACATTTATGTTTCACCTATATACTTGTGAAATAAAATAAATATAACTATATTATATATTACGCTTGTCTTTGCCTATTATTGCGGAGCTTTCAAATGCCATTCCTTCGTGCTAGCATTACCTCTGAGAGCGCTATTGCCGGCTCTGTTTACTTGGCGCTCATGGTGCTTTTTAATTCGTTGGAATGGAAAATGGGCGGTTACCGATCGCTTCTTTTGGTGATGATGCTCGCGTTTACCTTTACTGCATTCCTTATCAGTCACACCGACATCCAGGTAGGTTGCACTCGTCGCCGTTCCGGTTATTCACCTTCCCCGCGTTCCCCATCGGCCAATCTGACGTTCGGCTGCATCGTAGTGCTTGCTCTCGTTCCGATTGTCGACGCTGTTCTGAGCCTTGGCGGGCGATACCACGTGAGGGTCCTTGGCGACGCTATCATCAGTATTGTGATATTGGCCTCGGGTCTTGACGCAAGGCCGAGGCGGCGAGCGCCCACCATGCTGATGCCCACCGTTCTGCTCATAGCTCTGTTGCTTCCGTTGAGCAATTTTGTCAGCGGACTCATCGTACCCAAGCTGGAAGATATTGCCACCACGACTGTGACAGCGGCTACCGCACTGTGGTCTGGCAGAAATCCCTATGCCATGTACATAGATATACTTGGCGCAGCATCTGTTCACAACTTAGCTTTTGGGGGATACAAGTATCTTCCTTTAATGATTCTAACCTATGCGCCATTCGTTGCCACGTTAGGTAAACATGGAATCCTGTGGGCAAATATTCTGTTTTATAGTGGGACCCTTGTTGCGGTCTTCGCGCTGGCAAGGCGCCTTTCGACCACATGGTGCGGCTTCCCTGTGTTGCTTTTTGTCAGCAGCTTTATCCTGTCAGCCGATGCGCTCGCCATGGGGACAAACGATATTGCCGCTCTCCTCCCCATCTTAGGGGCCTTCCTGCTGTGGCCCAACCGGCCTGGTCTTGTGGGTCTCCTCATCGGGGTAAGTCTTTGCATGAAGCCGTTTCCTGGGATCGTCGCGGCAACTCTGCTCGTTCCGTCACAACGGAAGGACCGGTCTCCCTATATGGCGGGGATCGTAATCGCACTACTGCCGGCACTGGTATTCTTCTTGTGGGCACCGCGTCAGTTTACAAATAATATTATCCTTTTCAACCTGGTGCGGCCGGTTGATCCAACAACATGGCGCTATGGGACCCCTAACTTTTTAGGAGCGCTGGCAGCAATGACTGGGCTGGGGGTCTGGATGGGGTTGACATTGTGGTGCCTGCGGGTCCGGGCAGAGCTTCGCTCTCGCTTGTACGCCTTCGTTATTGTGGTCATCTGCGTGCTTCTCGCGGGCCCGACCGATCGCGACAATTATGCGATGTGGTGGGCACCAATCCTTGCCGTCCTGATCAGTACGTTTGATTTCCGCAGAACAGCCGCTCGTGTCAGGAATTCCGGGAACCTTGACGCCGATGAGCGGCGGCTTCGAGGCTGTGGCAATCACGGGTCATCTCCGACTCGGCTACAAAAAAACGCAATGCTTTCAGGGCGTGTACATAGCGGCCAGAGCGAGGCCTTGCCTGCAACTGGCAATGAGTCTGGAGCCTGAGCTTTCAAAGCCTGAAGAGCGCAACGCGGCGGCCGGTTCCTTACCCGGCCTCGTCGCAAAGCCCATGGCTCAAAACACCCAAGATCAAATCTTCGTGGCCGCCAAGCCGGGCGGCGGTGCTGCACGACGAAAAAGGCGTCGGCGACCGGACCGGCGCCGAGAACGGCCGGAGTCAGGATGTCGAAGGCAAAGCCGAAAATGGGGCTCAACAGCGTGTACGAGCCGACCGTCGCGGCGGAGCGGAACAGCGCCATGGGGAGGGGTGTAGCGAAAAACCGGTCCGGGGGAAACGGCGAAAGGGTAAAGGGGGCGGTCGGCGAGGGCCGCACGCCTCCGCGTGCCCCCAGCAGTCGGCATGGGTGCCATAAACCATGACAAGAGGCTGACAGTCTATACTTTAAAAAAGAGAGTGAAACTCCGCTCCGATTCCGCTGAAGAGTCAACGTATTAACTATAAAATCGTAAATTTCTTCAAAAGGTTATGTTATCTTCCAGAGAATCTCGTAAAAGGTATTGATTTATATCAAATTCTGATCGAAGATCGTCCATCCTCGGTGCCAACTCGGGTCGCCTGGGGTCCCAAGCGGTTCGATGCGCCGGCAATCCAAAAACCCAGACAATGCCACGCCCATGAAAAAACCGATCTCAATCACGATTTTTTTTCCGGCATACAATGAACAAGAGAATATAGAGGAAGCAATAGAGGACAACGTCCGCGTCGCCGAAGACTCACCTTACATTGACGATTACGAAATTATCCTCGTAAACGACGGCTCGACCGATGGAACACAAGCTGTCGCCGAGCAGATCGCAGCCAGGAATAATCATGTCCGCGTGATCGCGCATGAGCGCAATCACGGCTACGGAGCCGCGCTCAGGAGCGGGTTGAGCAGAGTAAGCAAAATCTGCTTGGAGAATTGCCACTGGCAAGATCCCACCACCAGCGTTTAATCGGGTTGTCTTTAATATTTTCACATCTGGGTACTATGTTAAATTAATACTGAGTTCGGTTTTTATAGCATCGGTGTGATGCTACTTACAACTTGCAAAATTTCATCAGCAGGATTATGAAAATTATGACTGATAATTACTTATCCAAGGCGACGCTTTTCTCGTTTGTTGGCCTGCGAAATGGCGCCTTTTCTTTACTAATGAATAAGGGTTTTATTTTCTGGTGTTTCCTCTTCTATATGGGATTGCGAGTCGCCATCCTGTTCGTGGCGCCGACTCACCAATCCTCCGACTTCCTGTGGTACTATGAAAGGGGGGTTGCCATCGCGACCGGCGAGGGCTACTCGGAAAACGGCGTGCCGACCGCCTTCTGGCCTGTGGGATGGCCGGGCCTCCTCGGGATTCTGTTCTGGCTGCTTGGCGCGCATGCTCTTGTCGGGGTGCTTGCCAACCTCGTCTTTGCTGCCCTGACCTTTCTTCTCACAGTCGCCATAGCGCAACGGTTTTTCGGCGATCACCTGGTCGCGCGAATCGTAGTCCTGTTGCTGGCCATTTATCCGAACCAGATCGCCTATATTCCAGCGCTCGCGACCGAACCCTTCTATGAATTCCTGTTATTGTTGGCGGTATGGCTGCTCAGCAAGGAGCGGATCGGTTGGGCTCTGTTTGCCGGTATTGTCTTCGGCGCAGCCAGCCTGACCAAAGCGCAGACCCCGCCGCTGCCGGTTGTGCTGCTCTGCGGCATGTGGTTGCTGGCGAGGCCGCGTCCGCGGATTCGCACGCTGATGCCCCGCGTCGCCGGGGTCGTGATCGCCATGCTTCTCGTCATCGCTCCGTGGACAATCAGAAACTACGAAGTATTAGGGGCGTTCATCCCGATTTCGACAAATGGTGGACCGACTTTGCTCGGCGGGAATAACCCTAGCGCAACAGGCGACGGCGCAGAACGGGACGAGCTCCTCGATGCGCTCTCCCATGATCCGCGCCGGCAAGTCGCAATGGACCGGCTGGCGCGGGCCGAGGCATGGCATTGGATCGCGGGCCACCCGTTCCTGTTTGCCGAGCTGCTACCTCGGAAACTGTGGTATCTGTGGACACGCGATGGTGAGGGCGAGTGGCTGTTCGAATGGGGCTATCCGGGTTTTGCGGCGTACAAGCCGATTTTCTCCCTCATTCGAATCATCAACCAATTGTACTATTTTGCTCTTCTGGCCCTTGCGGCGATCTCGCTGGTCTCTGCTGCACGGCGGTTCCGCCGTCTCTCTCCCTGGGCCCTTTCCGGATGGGTGCTGGTGGCCTATTTTACGGCCATCTCGCTGGTTTTCAGTGGCCAGTCTCGATTTCACTATCCGCTGATGCCGTGGATCGCGATGTACGCCGCAATGGCGATCGCGCCATGGCTGCGTGCGAACAACGCCGATGTGGCATCGGAATTGCCGACGGCAGGCGACCATCCACAGCCCGATCTGTGCTTTACCAACACAGAAGAGGATGTGAGAGCCGGGTAAAATACCTGCCGGCACAAAGGCAGGTCGGGCCGTGGAATACGCTGGGAGGCCGGGCAAGACTCCAGATCGAGGCGGAAAGTCGGCAGCTTCTCTCATTGTCGTCCCGGCGACCCCCCGAGCGAACCAGCGATGGTGCCGATCCTGTTCAACCGCAGGCGCTTGCGAGCGAAGATAGCCCGGGGGCGGGACCCATTTTCCCGCCGCTCGGAACTTTCAGCAGAAGCAATGTATCGTCCTCGCCTTCACAGTGGCGCGCGGGACCATTACGGAGAGGCTGAAAGGCATGTGACGCGAGGGGCTGCGGCGACTGTTCGCCAACGCTGCGGCGAGCGGCGGCATGGCGGCGCATCCGGGCGCCGCTCGCAGCCGGATCGGGCCTTGCCCGCCGCCCGGCTTGTTTCTTGCCGCCCGATCGTTCAGCCTTGCCCGCTCAAAATTGCCGCAAGGCGCGATGAAGCTGTGCTCATAGTGTTCAGGTGATCATGTTCAGGCCGAATTTCGTGATCCTGACCGTCATCATGGTCATAATCATTCTGCACGGTTCGCTTTATCCCTACGACTTTCATATACCGCAAAACGATAGCGGCCCGTGGCAGGCTCTGGCGGCGAGTTGGGCCGAGCCGCCGTCGGGCTTTGGCGACCTTATCGCCAACATCCTGCTTTACATGCCCTTCGGTCTGTTCGGCACCCTGGCCCTGCGGCGCGAGGCGCTGTCGCGTTTCGCGATCGTCACCTGCGCGGGCCTCGTGTTGTGCACGTCCGTCGAATTGGCGCAGTTTTACGACCAGGGGCGGATGACGAACCTGTCCGACGTCTATCTCAACACGTTCGGCACGGGTCTGGGCGTGGGCGCCGGCTCGGTTCTCGACGGCGTCTGGCGCGTCCGGCTTTTGCGCAACATCTCCCTCCATCCCGTTCCGGTCATGCTGATTGCGGCAATGCTCGGATATCACCTGTTTCCCTATGTTCCGACGATCGACCTCCACAAATACTGGCAGAGCCTTAAACCGGTTTTCTTGACCCCGGCGCTGACGCCGCTTGCGGTCTTTCATTATTTTGTATTGTGGTTGACGACGAGCTATCTCGTCAGCGCGGTGATGCCGAACGACGCCAAAGCCGCGCCGCTCTTCTGCGCGTTCGTTCTGTTCGGCAAGATCGTCATTGTTGGCCTGGTCCTGACCGTTCCCGAATTGCTCGGCGCGGCCCTGGCCGTCGTCTGCTCGCTGCCGTTTCTGAAATATCGGCGCGGCGCCGCCGCCGTCGCCGCCGCGGCTCTTCTCGCGCTGATCATGGTCCTGCGCCTGGAGCCTTTTAAGTTCCACGCGGCTGCGGCGGCGTTCGGATGGATCCCGTTCAAAAGCCTGATCCGCGGATCGTACGCCGTCAATCTCCAGGTGTTCGCTGAGAAATTCTTCCTGTACGGCAGTTGCATCTGGATCCTGTGTAAAGCCGGGCTCCGGCTGCGCTATGCCACTCTTGTCGTGGCCTCGCTCCTGCTGGTCACGAGCTATGTCGAGATCTATCTGCCCGGTCGGTCGGCCGAGGTGACCGATGCCGTGATGGCGGTATTGACGGCGGCGATCATCGCGATCCTGGAGCGCTGGAACAGCGGGCGCCGCATCGCCCAATCCGCAGCGGCGGTCGTGCCCGGCACGGGGCTCCGGCGCCCGCAGCCCGGGCCGTAACCGCCCGGCTTGTCTTTTGCCGGCCGATCGGTCAGCGTCTTGCGAGCGAGCACAGGGAGGCAGGGATGGCCAGGACCAAGATGGGGGTCGTCGGCTGCGGCGGCCGCATGGGCAGGCGGCTTGTCGCCGAGATCGCCGCGACCGAAGACTGTGCCGTTGCCGGCGGCAGCGAGGCGCCCGACAGCGGCTATGTCAATCAGGACATCGGCGAACTCGCCGGCATCGGGCGGATCGGCATCCCGGTCGGCGAGAATGTCGAAAAGCTGATGCGCGACAGCGACGTCGCCATCGAATTCACCTCGCCCGCCGCGACCGCCGCGCATGCGGCGCTGGCCGCTAGCCTCGGCCGGCCGATGGTGATCGGCACGACCGGATTGTCGGCCGAAGAGGGCGAGGTGGTGCGACGCGCCGCGCGCAGCGTGCCGATCGTCTGGGCGCCGAACATGAGCCTCGGGATGAACGTGATGCTGGTCGTCGTCGAGGAGGTGGCGCGCCGGCTCGGCGCCGATTGGGACGTCGAGATCTTCGAATTGCACCACCGCGGCAAGATCGACGCCCCGTCGGGGACCGCCCTTGCCCTCGGCCGGGCGGTGGCACAGGGCCGCGAGGTCGTCCTCGACGAGGTGGCGCAGCGCGCCCGCGACGGCATCACCGGGGCGCGCCGCAAGGGCGACATCGGCTTTGCCGCCTTGCGCGGGGGCGATGCGATCGGCGACCATCATGTGATTTTTGCCGGCGACGGCGAGCGCCTGGAATTCATCCATCGCGCAACGACCCGCTCGATTTACGCCAAGGGGGCGGTGCGGGCGGCGCTGTGGGTGGTCGGGCGCCCGCCCGGGCTCTACGGGTTGCGCGAGGTGCTCGGCCTGTAGAGAAGAAAAGCGGCGGAAAAGCGCGGCGACGCGGAGCGCATCCCGCCGCTTTCAGCAGCCGCAATTGGCCGGGTTGAGGCTCTCGCGCCAGCGCCGCAAGGCCTCGCGCAGCGCGCCGGCCAGTTCGCGCCGCACCGCCGGCGCGAGAAAGTCGCCGATGACGAGGCTCCTGCCGTGCGAGGCGAGCGTCAGCCGGTTCGATTCGTCGGCATGCTCTTCCAGGATGACCCGCAGCCAGAACGGCTGAAACCGCCAGATCCGCCGATCGCCGTATACGCCGACCCGCTCGACGGTGAAGGCGTCGCCGGCCAGACGCAGGGTCTCGCGCCGGCGGGCGGCACGGTAATTGAGGCGAAAGGCGCCATAGACCAGCGCCACGTCGAGGCCGCAAAAGCCGACGACCGGCCACGCGCCGATCGCGATAAAACCGACCCCGACGGCGAAGCTCGACAACCCGAGGACCAGCATCAGCACCCGGAAACCGGCGGGCGGCAGGCTCCTGTGCGGCAGCAGCACGCGCTCAAAGACCAGCGGATCGGCGTATCCTGGGCTCGTGCTCTTATTCATATTAGGAAAACATACCGCCGCCGCCGGCGCTCCGTAAAGCGGGTGGAGAATCGCCCCGCGACCCTGCCGCCGGATGCACCCCGCCAGGCCGGCGCTCCGGCCCGGCGGGACATGCTGGGGAGTGCGGCATTGAGCGCCCTGACCGATACCGAAGTGCGCGAGTTCTATCGCCGCCTGGCGGCGGCGCGGCCGGCGCCGGCGACCGAACTCGGCTACCGCAACCCGTTCACCCTTCTTGTCGCCGTCGTCCTGTCGGCGCAGGCCACCGACGTCGGCGTCAACAAGGCAACGCCGGCGCTGTTCGCGCTCGCCGACACGCCGGAAACGATGCTGGAATTGGGCGAGGAGCGGGTCAGGCACCTCATTCGCACGATCGGCCTTTACCGCAGCAAGGCGCAAAACCTGATCGCCCTGAGCCGGATCCTCGTCGAGCGCCACGGCGGAGAGGTGCCGCGCGAGCGGGCTGCGCTCGAAGCCCTGCCCGGGGTCGGCCGCAAGACCGCGAACGTCGTCTTGAACGAGGCGTTCGGCGAGCCGACGATCGCGGTCGACACGCACATCTTCCGGGTCGCCAACCGCACCGGGCTTGCCCCCGGCAAAACGCCGCGCGCGGTCGAAGAGGCGCTGCTGGCGATCACCCCGCCCGAATACAGGCGCCATGCCCATCATTGGCTGCTCCTGCACGGGCGTTACGTCTGCACGGCGCGGAGCCCGCATTGCCCGAGCTGCGTCGTCGCCGACCTGTGCCGCTATGACGCCAAGACCCGCCCCGCCGCGGCGAACCCCATGCCGGAGCCGAAAGCCGCCGCCCGCGGGGAGAGACGGCGCGGCCGGCCGTCCTGAGCTTGTCGAAGGATGAGCCTGCCGCAGGCCGGCGTTCGGCCCTACTCGGCGGCGCGGACGCTCGCCATGTCGGCGAGCAGATCGTGCTCGGGCTGGGCCTGCACCTCGCCGGAGATCTGGCCGCCGCATTCGATCTCGAGCTGACCGTAGCGGATGGTTCCCGAAACCCGTCCGCTGGCCCGGATCAAAAGCCGCTTTCTGACTGTCAGAGAGCCCTCGAAACGGCCGCGGATCTCGGCCTCGTCGATCGAGGCCGAGCCTTTGAACAGGCCGGTCTCGGCAATGTCGACGTCGCGGCAATTGGACAGATTGGCCTCGACGCTGCCTTCGATGACCAGTTTCTCGCACGAGGTGATCTCGCCCGACAGCGAGATGTCGCGGCCGACGATCAGCATGCGCGCTTCGGGATCGCCGCTGCGCGGCGCCG
>DATFCQ010000345.1:0-40575 GCA_035252905.1 Allostellaceae bacterium
TTCCGCCCTACATCCATACCGAAGCGTAGGGCGGAAAAGCGGAGCGCATTCCGCCGTCATGACAATGATTTGCAGGCTCTCAATAAACCCGCGCCTTTGGCGGGAACACCTTCACCTCGTTGGACAATGTGTAGTAATGGACCGGGCGGTAGTCGAGCACGACCTTGCCAGGACCGTCGAGCCAAGCGAGCGTATGCTTCATCCAGTTCTTGTCGTCGCGCTCGGGATAATCCTCGCGCGCGTGGGCGCCGCGGCTTTCCGTGCGGTTTTCCGCCGAATGCAAGGTCACGACCGCCTGCCCCAGCAGGTTTTCCAGTTCGAGCGCCTCGACGAGGTCGCTGTTCCAGATCATCGAGCGATCGGAGAGGCCGATCTCGGCAAAGCTCTGCGCCACCGCGTCGATCCTCTCGACCCCCTCCTGCAGGATCTCGGCGGTGCGGAACACCGCGCAGTTGTTCTGCATGACGCGCTGCATATCGAGGCGGATCTCGCTGGTCTTGCGCGGCCCCTTGGCGTGACGCAAGGCGTCGAGGCGGTCGATCGCCGCGGTGCCGGCGTCACGCGCGAGCGGCTTGTGCGGCATCCCCGGGCGGATCAGCTCGCCGGCGCGATGGGCGGCGGCGCGGCCGAACACGACGATGTCGAGAAGCGAGTTGCAGCCGAGCCGGTTGGCGCCGTGCACCGAGACGCAGGCCGCCTCGCCGATCGCCATCAATCCGGGCGCGACCGCGTCCGGGTCGTCGGCGGTCGGGCGCAGGACCTCGCCGTGATAATTGGTCGGGATGCCGCCCATGTTGTAGTGCACGGTCGGCAGGACCGGGATCGGCTCGCGCGTCACGTCGACGCCAGAGAAGATCTTGGCGGTTTCCGAGATGCCGGGCAGGCGCTGGTGCAACAGCGCCGGTTCGAGATGTTCGAGATGCAAGAGGATGTGGTCCTTCAGCGGGCCGCAGCCGCGGCCTTCGCGGATCTCGACCGTCATCGCCCGGCTGACCACGTCGCGCGAAGCGAGGTCCTTGGCGTGCGGGGCATAGCGCTCCATGAAGCGCTCGCCCTCGCTGTTGGTCAGATACCCGCCCTCGCCGCGCGCCCCCTCGGTGATCAGGCAGCCGGCGCCGTAGATCCCGGTTGGATGGAACTGGATGAATTCCATGTCCTGCAACGGCAGGCCGGCGCGCAAGACCATCGCATTGCCGTCGCCGGTGCAGGTATGGGCCGAGGTGCACGAGAAATAGGCGCGCCCGTAGCCGCCGGTGGCGAGGATCACGAGATGGGCGTGAAAGCGGTGCAGGCTGCCGTCTTCGAGGCTCCAGGCAATGACGCCGCGGCAGGCGCCCTCATCGTCGAAGATCAGGTCGAGGGCGAAATACTCGACGAAGAATTCCGCATTGTTGCGCAGGCATTGCTGGTAGAGCGTATGGATGATCGCGTGCCCGGTGCGGTCGGCCGCGGCGCAGGCGCGCCGCGCCATCGCGCCCTCGCCGTATTCGGTCAGATGCCCGCCGAACGGCCGCTGATAGATGCCGCCCGTCTCGGTGCGCGAGAACGGCACGCCAAAATGTTCGAGTTCGATGACCGCGGGGATGGCGTTGCGGCACATGTATTCGATCGCATCCTGGTCGCCGAGCCAGTCCGAGCCCTTGACCGTGTCGTACATGTGCCAGCGCCAGTCGTCGTCGCTCATATTGCCGAGCGCCGCAGCGATGCCGCCCTGCGCCGCCACGGTATGGCTGCGGGTCGGGAACACCTTGCTGATGCAGGCGGTGTTGAGGCCCTCGACGGTTGCGCCCAGGGTCGCGCGCAGACCGGCGCCGCCGGCGCCGACGACGACGACGTCGTAGTGATGATCGGTGATCGGATAGGCCGCTGGCATCGGTGAGGCTCACAAATCAGGCGGCGGTGCCGAAGGCCATGCGCAGCACGGCAAAGATCCCGGCGACGGCAAGGCCGAAAGATATGAGGCGCACCGCCGCGATCATGCCGAGTTTGACAAGCTCGGCATGGACATAATCCTCGATCACCACCTGGAACCCGAGCGCGGTGTGGTAGAAGACGGCGATCAGCAGCAGGATGAACGCGATCGCCGTACCCGGCGCGCCGACCCAGCGGCGAAAGCCGGCGAGATCGACGCCCAGATGCGCGATCACGCTGATGACAAACCAGATGGCGAGCGGCACCAGCGCGATCGCGGTGAGGCGCTGGATCCACCACTGCCCGACCCCCTCCTTGGCCGAACCGAGGCCGATGGCGCGGCCCAGGGGCGAGCGCATGAGCGGCGCCGGCATGTCAGGGACCCCAATTGGCGAACCCGACCACCCAGACGACGACGGTCAGCGCCGCCGCCGCGGCGACCACGATCCAGCCGCCGATATAGGTCGATCTGAGGTCGAGAGCATGGCCGGTATCCCAGACGAGATGCCGGATGCCGTTGCACAGGTGATAGGCGAGCGACAGGGTCCAGCCGCACAGCAGCGCCAGCCCGATCCACGAGCCGAGGAAATCGGTGACGCCGCCGTAGGGGCCCGGCCCGGCGGCGCCGGCGACGAGCCACCAGACCAGGAGGACCGTGCCGGCGCCGAGCGCAAGGCCGGTCGCCCGGTGCAGGATCGACAGGACGGAGGTAAGCTGCCAGCGGTAGATCTGAAGGTGCGGCGACAGCGGCCGGGCGGCGGATCTCATCGACGGGATTTCGGCAAAGGGTTGCGACAGCTTTGTCCCGGTCCCGGCTTGCGCCGAGGCCGACCCGGAGGGCGCGGCCGCGCATCAACCGGCGTGCGGCGCGAATGTGACTTAGACTGCGGGCCGATCAGTGTCAACCGCGCCCCGTTCGTCCGGACCACAGCTCCGCTCGCCCGCCGCACCGCGCCCTCTCAATGCCTGTTTGATTGCGGAAAGTGGCGGAATGCGCTCCGCTTCGCTGCGCTTTCCCGCCCTACACCGTTCCCAACCGGCGGGGAGCGTAGGGCGGAATAGCGTAGCGTATTCCGCCGACTTCACGGCACGACGACTCGCACAAGCTGTCAGTGCCGATGCCGCAGAATTGGGGATCAAACGGCGCCGCGGGAAGTGAAATGATGCGATGGCAGGGATCGCTTTTGGCGATGGCTGCGCCGGGCCCCGTCATGCTGCTGCGGCGAGCCGGTCGATCTCCTCGGCGAGCGCTACGAGGCGCCGCGCCCCTTCGACATGCAGGCGTTCGACGAGCTTGCCGTCGACGAGCGCCACGCCCGCGCCTTTGGCGGCCGCCTCGGCATGGGCGGCGATGATGCGCCGTGCCCAGGCGACCTCCTCCCGGCTCGGGGCGAAGGCCGCATTGGCCGGCCCGATCTGCTTCGGGTGGATCAAGGTCTTGCCGTCGAAGCCGAGTTCCCGGCCCTGCCGGCAGGCGAAGGCGAAGCCGTCCTCGTCGGCGAGGTCGAGAAAGACGCCATCGAGGACGGCGAGCCCGTGGCCGCGCGCCGCCAATAGGACAAGGCCGAGCGCGGTCAACAGCGGCAGCCGCTCGCGCGTCGCGGAGGCATGGAGGTCTTTCGTCAGATCGCTGGTGCCGACCACGAGCGCCGCCACCCGCGGGCTCGCCCCGGCGATCTCGCGCGCCGCGAGGATGCCGAGCGGGGTTTCCAGCATGCACCACACCGCGAGGCTGTCCGGCGCCCCCAACGTTTCGAGCAAGGACACTGCGAGGCAGACCCGGTCCGGACTTTCGAGCTTGGGCAGCAGCACCGCGTCGATCGGCATCGTCGCCGCGGCGGCGAGATCGCCGTAACCCCAGGGGGTGTCGAGAGGGTTGACGCGCAATACGCATTCGCGCCGGCCGTAGCCGCCGGCGGCCAGAGCCGCCGCGATGATCGCCCGCGCGCCCTCTTTGGCGTCGGGGGCGACCGCGTCTTCGAGATCGAAGATCAGCCCGTCGGCCGCGAGCCCGCGCGCCTTTTCCAGTGCCCGAGGGCTCGACCCGGGCATATAGAGAAGGCTGCGGCGCGGACGGATCGTGGCGGGCATCGGGCGTTCCGGTCGCAGGGGGGTGACTATATCACGATAAACAGACGGGACCGCGAAATGAGGCATGAAGCGGACACTGTGACGGAGCGGAATACCGGCGAGGCCGGGCGGACGCACGAAGAGGCCGGGCATGCCGCGCCGGATCGGCCGGCGCGCTCGGTTTTTTCCGAGCCTTCGGGTCAGCGCGGCGACCCCACTTTTCTCGCCTGGCTGCGCTTCTGGGCGCAGCTCGTCATCCTCGCGGCATTGACGATCTTCGGCGCGGCTGTCGCCAGCAACGCCCAAGAGACGCAGAATTACCAGGCCGGGATGATGCTCGCCGTGGCGGCGTTTGCCCTCCTCCTGCTGCTGGTCAAGCGACGGCTCGACGGCGAATCCGACAATCTTTTCAGCCTCGTGCTGGTCGACGACATAAGCGGCCTGTGGCTCGTCGTCCCGCTGTTCACGATTGCCGCGCTGATCGGCATCATCATCGCCGGCATCTTCCAGTTCGGGACGTGGTACATCTTCGGCCTCGGGCTGTTCGGCGCCAGCGTTATCGCCATCCTATTGCAGATCAAGCACGTCTTCGACCGCATCGACCGCGGCGAGGGCTGATATGGCGACGGTCCTGTCGATCCAATCCTGGGTCGCCTGCGGCACCGTCGGCAACCCCGCGGCAGTGTTCGCCTTGCAGCGGCTCGGCGTCGAGGCGTGGTCGCTCAACACCGTCGCCTTCTCGAACCATACCGGCTACGGAAGCTGGACCGGCCGCGCCGTGCCGGCCGGCGAGATCGCGGCGCTGTTCGACGGTATCGCCGCCCTCGGCCTGTTGCCGCGCCTCGATGCGGTCTTGTCGGGCTATCTCGGCGCGGCCGAGACCGGCCCGGTGCTGCTCGACATCCTCGCCCGCGTCAGGCGGGCAAACCCGCGCGCGCTCTATTGCTGCGACCCCGTCATGGGCGACGCCGCAACCGGATGGTATGCCGAGCCCGCCGTGCGCGAATTCTTCCGCGACCGTGCGGTGCCGCAGGCCGACATCGTGACGCCGAACCGCTTCGAGCTGGAATGGCTCGGCGGGTGTCCGGTCGGCACCCTCGCCGATGCCGGGGCCGCGATCGCCGCCCTGCGCAGCCGCGGGCCGGGCATCGTCCTCGTCACCAGCCTCGATGACCGGCCCGACCGCGTCGCGATGGCGGCGGGCGGGGCGGACGGCGTCTTTGCGGTCGAGACGCCGCGCCTGCCGATCGAGGCGACCGGCTGCGGCGACACGATGGCGGCGCTGTTTCTGGCGCGGTTGCTGCGCGGCGAGGCGCTGCCGCAGGCGCTTGCCGGCGCCTGCGCCTCGCTCTACGGGGTGGTCGCGGCGACGCTCGCCTCCGGCGGCGGCGAATTGGCGCTCGTCGCCGCGCAGCAGGAACTCGTCGCGCCGAGCCGCAGCGTCGAGGCCTGGCGGCTCGAATAGCGGCAAGAGGGCAGGGAGGGGCAATGAACCGGCTATTGCAGGATCTGCGCATCGTTGAATTGTCGGCCTTTGTCGCCGCGCCCCTCTGCGGCATGACCCTGGCGCAGATGGGAGCCCAAGTGATCCGCATCGATCCCCTCGGCGGCGGTCTCGACCATGCCCGCTGGCCGGTCACGCGCGAGGGCAGGAGCCTCTACTGGGCCGGGCTCAACAAGGCCAAGCGTTCGGTGGCGCTCGCCCTCGACAAGCCGGAAGGGCGCGCGATCGCGCGGGCCTTGATCACCGCCCCCGGCGCGGGCGGCGGCATCGTCCTCTCCAATCTGCCGCCCCTGCCGGGGCTCGACTATGCGAGCCTGAAGGACCTTCGGCCGGATCTGATCATGCTGCGGCTCATCGGCAACCGCGACGGCACAACCGCGGTCGATTACACGGTCAATGCGGCGAGCGGCTTTCCGCTGGTGACCGGCACCGGCGGCGGACCGGTCAATCACGTCCTGCCCGCCTGGGACATGGCCGCCGGCCTCACCCTCGCGTCCGGGCTCCTGGCCGCCGAGCGGCATCGCGCGCGCACCGGCATCGGGCAGGAGATCGTCCTGGCGCTCGCCGACGTGATGCTGGCGATGCTCGGCCATCTCGGCACGATCGGCGAGGTCGCGATCAACGGCGCCGCACGTCCGCCGCTCGGCAACGACCTCTATGGCAGCTTCGGGCGCGATTTCGCCACCGCCGACGGGCGGCGCGTGATGATCATTGCCTTGACCCGCCGGCAGTGGCGCGCGCTCGGCGAGGCGACCGGGCTCAAGGAGCGCCTCGCGATGATCGGGCCGATGATGGAGGTCGATCTCGACAGTGAGGCCGGCCGCTACGAGGCGCGCGACGCGATCGCGGCGCTGCTCGCGCGCTGGTGCAAGAGCCGCACCCTCGCAGAGATCCGCGCCGCCTTCGCCGGCACCGCCGTATTGTGGGGTCCGTTCCAGGACTTCACCCAGCTCGTCCGCGAGGATCCGCGCTGTTCCCCGGCAAACCCGCTCTTCGCGATGGTCGAGCAGCCCGGGATCGGGTCCTATCCGATGCCGGGTCTGCCGCTCGATTTTTCGGCCCTGCCGCGCCTGCCGACGCGGCCCGCGCCGCTATTGGGCGAGCATACCGACGCCGTGCTCGGCGAGGTGCTGGGTCTCGCGCCGGCCGAGATTGCGCGCCTGCACGACCAGGGCCTCGTCGCCGGCCCCGACGGGCGGTAGAGCGGCGAGCCCGGCACTCGGGACGGCACAGCCCTCACCCACCAGCCCCCAAGGAAATTTAGGGCGGGCTGGTCCCCCCTCTCCCGCAATGCGGGAGAGGGTGTCGAGCGTAGCGAGACGGGTGAGGACTGTTGCGAGGAAGCGGGCTCCGGGTCAGCCCTCGCGGTCGGCTTCCCGCATCTGCTGCAACAGCAGGCGCACGCGGCGCGCGGTGCGCAATTTCTGCGCGATGTCGGGAGCAAGGCGCAGATCGCCGCTCTGGTCGAGCCAGCCCGCCTCGATATCGGGCGGCAGTTCGCGCATCGCCTCGGCAAAAGCCAGGAAGATCGCCTCCACCTGGCGTGCGTCGAGCCGCCTTTCCCTGGGCACGGCCGTCCTCCCTCTGCTCGCTCCGCCCGGAGAGACTAGAGGGCGGCGCGGCCGAGAACAATGCGCAGATGCCGCGCCTCGCGCCGGCGACGCCGTTTCGCTAGAGTTGCCCTTGACGGCCATGCGGCGCTCGGCGCCGGCGAGGGGAACGAGGATGAACGCTGAAACCCGCATCGACGGCGTGCTCCGCCCTGCCGTCGCGAAGGGCGATGTGCCGGGGGTCGTCGCGATCGCGGCGCAGGGCGGGGAGATCGTCCATCAGGGCGCGTTCGGGCTGCGCGACAGGGCGAGCGGCGCGGCGATGACGCCGGACACGATCTTCCGCATCGCCTCGATGACCAAGGCGGTGACCTCGGTCGCCGCATTGCAATGGGTCGAGCGGGGCCGGATCGGGCTCGACGAGCCGGTCGGCCGGTTTGTCCCCGAGCTTGCCGCGCCGAGAGTGCTCGAAGGCTTCGATGCGGCCGGGGCGCCGCGCCTGCGGCCGGCGCGGCGCCCGATCACGTTGCGCCATCTCTTAACCCACACCGCCGGCTTCTCCTATGACTGGTCCCATGCCGGGCTCTGCCGCTATATCGAGGCCACCGGCACGCCGCCGATGGCGAGCGGCAAGCGCGCCGCGCTCGACTTGCCGCTTGTCTGCGATCCCGGCGAGCGCTGGGAGTACGGCATCAATACCGATTGGGTCGGCCTGATCGTCGAGGCGGTCGGCGGCGTGCCGCTCGACGTCTATATTCGCGATCACATTACCGCGCCGCTCGGCATGACCGACACCGGCTTCGCCCTGTCCGCCGAGCAGAGGCGCCGCCTTGCCGTCGTGCACCGGCGCAGAGCGGACGGAACGCTTGAACCCTGTGCCGTCGACGCCCCGCCCGAGCGCGAATTCTGGTCGGGCGGCGGCGGGCTTCATGCGACCGCGCGCGATTATCTGAAATTTCTGGCGATGCTGATGCAGGGCGGCCGCTGCGAGGGAGCCGAGATCCTGCGGCGTGACAGCGTGGCATTGATGACCGAGAACCAGATCGGCCCGCTTGCCGCCGGCACGATCCGCTCGGCGATGCCGGAGCGCGCCAACGACTTCGAACCGCTCCCCGGGATCCCGTGCACATTCGGCCTCGGCTTTCTGATCAATACCGCGCCCGGCCCCCACGGCCGCAGCGCCGGCAGCCTCGCCTGGGCTGGCATCTACAACAGCTATTACTGGCTCGACCTGAAGGCGCGCGTCGCCGGCGTGATCCTGACGCAGCTCCTGCCCTTTGCCGATCCGCATGTCCTTGCCCTGTTCGGCGCGTTCGAGCGCGCCGTCTACGACGCGGTCGGGGCCGGCTGAGCATCCGCCCGGGAGAGAGGCCGATGAAACCGGAGCTGGCAAGATGTCTGGTGGTATTGTCCGGCCTGCTGGCGACCTCTGCGGCAGCCGGCCTCTCGGCAGCGGGAGCGGCGTCTTCGCGCACCCTCTACGCGGTCAATGAATCTCGCGGCGATCGGGGGTCGATTTCGGTCTACGACATCGATGCCGGACATCGGCTGATCAAGACCACACGCACGGTTCCCCGCGTCGGCGACGTCAGAGGCGTGACCGCCAGCGCCGTCACCGGAAGGCTCTACGTCGCCTACCGGGACATCTCGGGCGCCGGCATGGTCTATTGCCTGGATCTTTACGGCGACAAGGTGGTCTGGAACAAGGCGGTCAGCCCCGGCGTCGACCGGCTGGCGATCGATCCGGACGGGAAATGGCTCTACGTTCCCACCGGGGAATACGATCCGGCCAATTTTCTCAACGTCGTGGATGCTGCCGCCGGGGACGTTGTCCGCCGGGTGTATTTCTCAAAGCGCTTGCACGACACCCAGTACCCGTTGTCCGGGCCGGTCTTCCAGACGACCAAGGCCGGCGACGGCAGCGGCAGATATCTCTACCGGATCGATCCGAAGAGTTATGCGGTGTCGCGCATCGGGCCCTATGGCGGGATCCTCGGGCCTTATGCGGTCGACGGCGCGAGCCGCCATGTCGTCAACAATGTGACGGGCCTGTGGGGCATGCAGGTCGCCGATCTCACGAGGGACACGATCGTTACCGCGACGATCCCGGATCATCCGCCCGGTTCTGCCGGGCTGTTGCACGGCATCGGCTGGACCCCCGACCAGAGCGAAGTCTGGGAAGACGGCGGCGACAACGACCCGCACGTCTATGTTTGGGACATGCGTCAGCCCATGGCCCCGGTCCTGAAGACAAGGCTGACCTTGTCGAACGGCCACGGTGCGCACTGGCTGACCTTCACGATCAGGGGCGATTACGGCTACATCGCGCCCGGCAAGAACAGCAGCGACAAGACCGAAATTTTCGCTGTCCGCACGCACAGCCCGGTCGGCGCGATCGCGGCGTCGGAAGACATGCTCGAAATCGACTTCGCGGACGGAAAGATCAGTCAGGTCGGCGATCAGTACGGAATCGGGCGGCGGCGATAGGGCTCCCGCCCTCACGCCGCCTTTGCCGCCGGGGCGGCGGCACGGATCGCCTCGGCCGCCTTTTCGGCGATCATGATGACCGTCGCATTGGTGTTGCCGGAAACGACGGTCGGCATCACCGAGGCGTCGACGACGCGCAGGCCGTCGACGCCGCGCACGCGCAATTCGGTGTCGACGACCGCGCGCTCGTGCGGGCCCATCATGCAGGTGCTGGTCGGGTGATAGGTCGTCCCGGCGTTGTTGCGGATATAGTCGAGCCATTCTGCATCGCTGTCGGTCGCCCGGCCGGGAAAGGCCTCCTCGGCGACGGCGCGCTGCATCGCTTGCGTCTGGAAGACGCGGCGAATGAGGCGCAGACCGGCGATCAGGGTGTCGCGGTCGGCTTCGGTCGCGAGGTAGTTGGGCTGGATCGCCGGCGGCTCCTGCGGATCGGGCGAGCGGATCCTGAGCCAGCCGCGGCTCTCCGGCCGGCACGGGATGCAGGTCGCCTGGCAGCCCGGGAAATCGTGCATCGTTTCGCCCGGCCGCTCGAAGCTGCCGGCGAGAAACTGGTATTGCACGTCGGGCGAGGCGAGCCCGGGCCGGGTGCGGGCGAAGAGCCCGATCGGCGCCGCCCCCATCATCAGGGCGCCGCGCCGCGCCAATGCGTATTGCAACCCGGCCCAGACCTGGTGTCGCCAGCTTTTTGAGATCTCGTTCAACGTGTTGGCGCGGCGGGCGCGATAGACGACCCGCGTGTTCATATGGTCCTGCAGGTTCTCGCCGACCCCGGGGAGGTCGTGGACGACCGCGATGCCGTGCTGCTGCAGCAATTCGGCCGGGCCGATGCCGGACAATTGCAGGACCTGCGGCGAGTTGATCGCGCCGCCGGCGAGCAGGACCTCGCGCCGCGCGCGCACCCGGCGCACGGTCCCGTTCTGCGCATATTCGAGGCCGACCGCGCGGCGGCCGTCGAACAATACGCGGTGCGCGAGCGCGCGCAGTTCGAGCTTGAGATTGGGCCGCTTCAGCGCCGGCCGCAGATAGGCGACCGCGGCGCTGCATCGGCGCGCGCCGCGCACGGTCAATTGCAGGGGGCCGACCCCGTCCTGCTCGGCGCCGTTGAAATCGGCGTTGACGCGGTGCCCGGCCTCGCGCGCGCCGGCGATGAAGGCGTCGTGCAATTCGTGCCGCGCCCGCAAATCCGAGACGCAGAGCGGACCGCCGGCGCCGTGATAGTCGTCGGCGCCGCGCTCCTGGTGCTCGGCGCGGCGGAAATAGGGCAGCACGTCCTGATACGACCAGCCGGCATTGCCGAGCTGCCGCCACAGGTCGAAATCCTCTTTCTGGCCGCGGATGTAGATGAGGCCGTTGATCGAGCTGGAGCCGCCCAGAACCTTGCCGCGCGGCCATTTGATCGAGCGGCCGCCGAGCCCCGGGACCGGCTCGGTCTCGAAGATCCAGGTGATCTTCGGGTGGTAGATGTTGCGATAGAAGCCGGCGGGGATGTGGATCCACAGATTGCGATCCGAGCCTCCCGCCTCAAGCAACAAGACGCGCGTTGCCGGATCGGCCGACAGCCGGTTGGCCAACACGCACCCGGCCGAGCCGGCGCCGACAATGATGAAATCGAATTCTTCTTGACCTTGCATTTCTACCTCTGGACGCACACTCGCCAATTCGGCATTGATGGAACCGAAAACAATACTTTACCGCGAAGGACACCAAGGATACGCAAAGGACGCGAAGGATGACCGAGGAGGAAGTCGGGCACACTGTTATCGGCGCAGCGATCAAGGTGCACTCGGTGCTCGGACCAGGGCTTCTGGAGAGCACCTACGAGACTTGCCTGAATTATGAATTGGAGAGGCTCCGGCTGCGCGTGCGCCAACAGGCATTGATTCCAATTCGCTATGAAAGCCTGATAATCGATAACGGATACCGGATCGATCTCCTCGTCGAAGATTTGGTGGTCGTTGAACTGAAAGCCGTAACAGCAATCCTTCCGGTCCACCGTGGTCAGCTTCTGAGCTATCTCCGCCTGGGTGGCTTCACGCTTGGTTATTTGTTGAATTTCAATGTGGCGCATATGCGTGATGGAATCGTAAGAATGATCAATGGAACCTGACTTTGTGTCCTTTGCATCTCCTTGGCGTCCTTAGCGATAAAGTGTTATTTTTCGCGCCTTTACTCCCTAATTCCCAGCTCCGCGCGCAAATCCTGCAATACCTGGTCGCGCGTGCGGGTTTGCCAGCGCCGGCGCCGGCCGATCGGCTCGTTCTCGATCTCCGGGGCGACCTTGAGCGCGACAAAGACCGGGCCCGGCCGTTCCAGGATTGCCGGCAATTCGCGCGCGAACGGCTCGATCTCGGTAAAGGCGCAGGCGTAGGGATAGCCGGCGCCGCGCGCGATCACATCATAGGCGATCCCCTCGGCGTTCGGCACCGGCTGGCCGCCGGTTGTCGCGTAGCAGCCGTTGTCGATCAGAAAATGGTAGAAATTCGCCGGCCGCTGCTCGGCGATCGTCGCCAAGATGCCGAGGCTCATCAGGATGTCGCCCTCGGAATCGAACAGCACGACTTTGCGCTCCGGCCGCGCCAGGGCGAGGCCCAGGGCAAAGCCGGCATGCCCGCCCATCGCCGGGTCGCCCACAGGCAGGTCGAGGCCGGGCCGCTCGCTCAATGGCGTCCAATAGCGCCCGCCGCGGCCCGGCACGACGATGGCGTCGCCGCGATGGGGGAGAAAGGCTTTCAGCATGTCGGCGGTGTGCATCATCGCCCTCTCCCCGTCAGCGGTTGAAGCCGTGGTATTCGTCGCCGACCAGGACGACGACCGGTTTTTGCGTGCGTGCCGCCTCGACAAAGGCGATGCCGATGCGCGGCGCGTCGGCATCGCTCTCGATCAGGTAATAAGCGAGGTTGAAGGCGTGCAGAAACCGCTCGGTATAGAGGGCGGCGGTGTCCTGCGTGACGCCGTGGCGCGTCCAGCCGCGATAGCCGACCATCAAGACGACCGGGACGTTGAGCCCCAACAGCCAGCCGCGCAGCGAATCCCCGGATTCGAGGAGGCCGGTGTTCTGGATCAGGATCATCGGCTTGGCGCCGCCGGCGGCAAGCCCGGCGGCGATCGAACAGGCGTTCCCCTCGCGGCCGACGCCGACGAGCCGCAAGGACGGCTCGGCCTTCATCAGCAGGTAGAGCCAGTTGGTCTCGCTGTCCGGCAGCCAGACGATATGGGTGACGCCGTGCTTCTTCATCTCGGCGAGCACGGTTTCCGGGCTCAGCGCCACCGCTGTCTTGTCGCTCATTGCCGGACCTCCCGGGAAAATCAGCGTAGCATAGAGCAGGTACCGCGAGAAAGCGAAGCCGGGGAGATCCTAATGCCACAGATGCCGGAGGCGCGCGCCGCAGATCCGCGCCTTATATTCCTGTTCCGCCACGGCGAGACCGACTGGAACCGCGAGGGCCGGTTGCAGGGCCGCACCGACGTCCCGCTCAACGCTCTGGGGTTCGCCCAGGCCGAGGCTTTGGCGCTGCGGCTGCGCGCTTACAGCCTCGACGCCGTGGTGTCGAGCGACCTCTTGCGCGCCGCGACGACCGGGCGGATTGTCGCTGAGGCGCTCGGCGTGCCGCTGGTATTGGAGCCGCTGTTGCGCGAGACCGACGTCGGCGAGGCCGAGGGGCTGTTGTGGCCCGAGGCGCGGGCGCGCTTTGGCGAGCCCTTGACCGAGCGCTGGTTCACCGAGGACGACGCCGCCTTTCCCGGCGGCGAGACCGGGGGCGAGACCCGCGCCCGGGCGCTTGCCGCCTTGCGCCGCTGCGCCGCGGCACAGCCCTGGCGTCGCATCGGCGTATCGACGCACGGCGCCCTGATCCGCCAATTGATGAAGCACGCCCTGCCGCCGGACAGCCCGCCCGCGGCGACCCGCAACACCGTGCTCTATTTCCTGTCTTACGACCCCGCGAGCGAGCGCCTTACGCCGCTGAAGGAGGAAGAGGTCGGGTGACCGCAATCAGTCGAACAAGAGGCCGATCGTCTCGGCAACGAGCGCCGGGCGATCGGCGCCCTCGACCTCGACCGTGCTCTCGGAAGTGACGCGCACGCCGCCTTCGGCCGGCTCGACCGATTTGATCTTCTGGCGCAGCCGGATGCGCGAGCCCGCCGGCACCGGCCCGGTGAAGCGCACCCGGTTCGAGCCGTAATTGAGGCCGCGCGAGCGATTTTTGACCGTATAGATTGTATGCGAGAGGCGCGGCACCAAAGACAGGGTCAGGTAGCCGTGCGCGATCGTCTTGCCGCCCGGCAGTTCGCGCGCGGCGCGCGCGACGTCGACATGGATCCATTGATGATCGCCGGTCGCCTCGGCGAATTTGTCGATCATCGCCTGATCGACGGTGAACCAGTCGCTGACCCCGATCTCCTTGCCGACATAGGCGGCGAGGTCCGCCGGCCGCTCGATTTCCAACATGCGTCTTGATCCTCATCTCCCGGCGCCGCGCGCCGCGCGCGCACGATGCGGCAGGATGCGCGCTTTGGCAACCGTGCCGCCCGTTGCCGCATCTGTTCAGGGCGGCCTTTGCCGTACTAGGATCGGCCCCGACGCGGCGGGCCGCGCCGCACAGAGACGGGAGAGAAGCCATGGCGAAAAAGAAAATCGCGATCGTCGGCGCCGGCGCGGTCGGCTGTTACGCCGGCGCGCATATGGTGCAGGCGGGCGAGGACGTGACCTTTATCGACCCCTGGCCCGAGCATGTCGAGCGGATGCGCAATGAGGGGCTGCGGATCACCCATCTGCGCGACGTCGAACCCTTTACCGTGAAGCCGCGCGCCCTGCATCTGACCGAGGCGCAGCATTTGAGCAAGGAGGCGCCGGTCGACATCGCCTTTGTCTGCATGAAATCCTACGACACGGCGTGGGCGACGGCCCTGATCCGGCAATATCTGGCGCCCGACGGCTATATCGTCTCGTTGCAGAACTGCATGAACGAGGAGACGGTGGCGAGCCTCGTCGGCTGGGGCAAGGTGATGGGCTGCATCGCCAGCTCGATCACCGTCGAATTGTTTGCGCCGGGCGAGGTGCGCCGCGCTGCCGGCAAGTCGGGCTCGCGCCATACGGTGTTCCGCACCGGCGAGGTGCACGGCCGCGTCACCGAGCGCGCCGAGGAGGTCCGCCGGCTGGTCGGCCATGCCGACAGCGCGATGGTGACTCCCAATCTGTGGGGCGAGCGCTGGTCGAAGCTCGTCACCAACGTGATGGGGAACGGTCTGTCGGCCTGCACCGGCATGATCAGCCGCGACATGATCCGCAACGACGCGATCCGGCATTTCTCGAACCGGCTGGGCAGCGAGGCGATCCGCGTCGGCCAGGCGCTCGGCTATACGTTCGATGAAGTGAGCCACATGGATCCCGAAACCCTGGCGCGCGCCGGCGAGGGCAATGCAGCGGCGGAAAAGGAGATCGATGAGCACCGTCTCGCCGAGGCGAACCGGCCGGGCGGCGGCGAGCATCGCCCGTCGATGGGCCAGGACATGGTCAAGGGCCGGCGCACCGAGATCGAGTACCTGAACGGTTTCGTCGTTCGAAAGGGCGATGAGGTCGGCATTGCGGCGCCGACCAACGCGGTCCTGACCGACATCGTCAAACGGGTCGAGCGCGGCGAACTCAAGCCCGACCCGAAGCACATCACCGAGCTGCGCCTGAACTGAAGCTGCAGCAGCCCCTCACCCCGGCCCTCTCCCTCCCCGGGCTTGGCCCGGGGATCACGGGGAGAGGGAGGGACCCGCGTAGCGGGAGGGTGAGGGGCGGGGTTTGGCACAGCGCCAATTCCAACATGCGAGGACTCTTGCGATGACCATCAAAGTCGGCGACCGGATCCCGTCGGTGACATTGCGCCTCATTGGCCCCGAGGGGCCGCAGGCGATCCCTTCCGACGAATTTTTTAAGGGCAAGAAGGTGGTTCTGTTTGCGGTGCCGGGCGCCTTCACGCGCACCTGCTCGCAGCGCCATCTGCCGGGCTTTGTCACCCATGCCGAAGAGTTCAAGCAGAAGGGCATCGATACAGTCGCCTGTCTTGCGGTCAATGACGCTTTTGTCATGGGCGCCTGGGGAAGACAGCACGACGCCGAGGGCAAGATCGTGATGCTGGGCGACGGCAGCGGCGATTTCACCCGCGCGATCGGGCTCGAACTCGACCGCATCAAGGAAGGCATGGGGATGCGCTCGCAACGCTATGCGATGCTGGTCGAAGACGGCGTCGTCAAGGCGCTCAATGTCGAGAAGGCGGGCGAATTCGGCGCTTCGAGCGCCGAGACGATGCTGCAGGCGCTGTGAGCTTGCCCTGTAGGTAGAAGAACGGTCACGAAAAGATCACGGAACGTTCCTGGATTTGGCATTTACCAAATCTCGAACTTCCCCAAAATTTGTCCTGCATTTGTTCTTTTCGAGGTTCCGCGCCCAGCGCGCGGCGGCGTTGCGCGGGCGCCGCGCGCCCGGCGCGAGGGGGTTCTGCGATGACGGACGACGAGAGCAATGCCTTTGTCCCCGGCCCCCGCCTTCATATCGCGGGCCGCACCGGCGGGCCGCTGGCGGGCCTCTCTTTCGCGGCGAAGGACCTGTTCGATGTCGCCGGTCACCCGACCGGCGGCGGCAACCCCGATTGGGCGCGCACCCACCCGGCGCCGACGCGGCATGCCTGGGCGGTAGAGAGACTGCTCGATGCCGGCGCCGACTTCGTCGGCAAGACGATCACCGACGAGGTCTCGCTCGGCATCCTCGGGGAGAACGCATTCTACGGCACGCCGCGCAACAGCCGCGCTCCCGACCGGGTGCCGGGCGGCTCGTCCTCGGGCTCGGCCGCCGCGGTCGCCGCCGGATTGTGCGATACCGCGCTCGGCACCGACACCGGCGGCTCGGTGCGCGTGCCGGCGAGCTT
Organism: Allostellaceae bacterium; assembly: GCA_035252905.1. Classification (GTDB taxonomy): domain Bacteria; phylum Pseudomonadota; class Alphaproteobacteria; order ATCC43930; family CGMCC-115725; genus AP-15. Next base: position 16,434 of record DATFCQ010000345.1, read on the forward strand.
CTGCGGCCTCTACGGCATCCGCCCGACGCATGGCCGGCTCGACCTTAGGGGCATGATGAAGCAGGCGCCGAGTTCCGACACGACCGGCTGGTTCGCCCGCGACGCCGACACCTTCGCCCGCGTCTCGCGCGTATTGCTCGACGAAGAGATCCCCGACACATTGCCGCGCCGGCTATTGATCGCCGGCGATGCCTTCGCCTTTGCCGATCCCGAGGTCGAGGAGGCACTGCGGCCGCTGGTGGCGCGGCTCACGGCATTGATCGGCGAGGCGCGCGAGGCGGTGCTGGCCCCGCCCGGGCTCGCCCAATGGGGGCGGGCGCAGCGCACGTTGCAGCCGTGGGAAGCCTGGCAGACCTTCAAGGACTGGGTCGAGCGCGACAACCCGCGCTTTGCCTACACTGTCGCCCGCAACCTGTTCCTCGGCTCGCTGATCCCGGAAAGCGAGCGGCGCTGGGCCGAACTCGCGCGGCACGACGCGCGCGGCCACCTGCGCCGGCTGTTGCCGCCGGACACGATTCTCCTGATGCCGACGACTCCGTTCCCGGCGCCCTTGCGCGGCCTGCCGGACTCGGAAACCGGACGGTTGCGCAACCGGCTGCTGTGCCTGTGCTGCCATGGTGGATTGACGGGGGTGCCACAGGTCACGATCCCCGGCGCGACCATTGATGGGTTGCCGATCGGTCTGTCGATCGTTGGCAGCCGCGGCAGCGATACGACCCTCATTGCCGTCGCGCAGACGCTTGCGGCGGCGGGTTGACCCCTACCAAGGCTGCTCTTGAAATGCCCATGGAGTGGCGCAAAGGGGCCAAGAATTACCCCGGCCGCATGCCTAGGGCAGAGACGGTACCGGGGTGTACAAGGCGTATATAGCCCGGACGGGGAAAATTGCAAGAGGGGATGAGTCTTTGGTTTCCGGCGGGAGTTTAGAGCAGTCGCTGTCGCTGGAGCGGTTTAGCCGGTATCTCGCTTGGGCAGGAGGCGACAGAACGCGGGCAATCGCGTTGTACACACTCAACGCCAAGCTTTCCGAAAGCCTGTATATCCCCCTGCAGATGCTGGAAGTGGCCCTGCGCAACCGTATCCATGCCGTAATGACCGAGGCCCGGCATGAGCAATGGTTTCACGATGCGGGGGTTCTCCAGGGCAAATGGCAAACCGATCAGCTCGCCAAAGCCATCGAGGACATCCGCGGAGAGGGAAGGGAGCCGATGCCGGGCCGGGTTGTGGCCGCGCTGACCTTCAGTTTCTGGACGGCGATGTTCGGCAGGGAATATGAAACGCTGTGGCAGACCACCCTGCACCGCGTCGCCAGCCGTCCGGACGGGAAGGGGCTCCGACGTAAGGATTTCTCCGGGCCGCTCGCGCCAATCCGGGCCTTGCGCAACCGCATAGCGCACCATGAGCCCATCCTCCAGTGGGATCTCCCCAAGCATTACAATAACGTCGTGAAATTGATCGGTTGGCTTTCGTCTCCGGCGGCGGAATGGTGCACTGCTCACAGCCGGTTTCCGGAGGTGTATCCGCGTGAGCCGATTATCTTAGATTTAGATAGAGACGGTGATCCGGACGGTGCGCCGCGACGCTGATGCTGTTCTCGGGCAACGCTCATACCGTTCTGATGCATAGACGGTTGTCCTTCGATGATGCGATCCCGTCCCCTTCCCTTTCGTACTGGTGATCCGAGGGGCAGGTCTGCTGCGAAGGAGCGCTGCGTTGCAATCTCGCCGACGCTTGGCATGTCTCTCCCGCCGTGCTGTAGCTGGCCCACAGCGGGCAGACCATGAGAGATTGCCGAATAACGAGAGGCGACAGGAGGACGCTATGGCCGATGGCAGGGACAGCATTTTGGAAGCACTTTTCAAGGAATACGGCATCTGGCTCGTTGCCGCGGCGCTGGTTTTGGGGCTGGTCGTATGGGGGGCTTCACATTTAGCCGCTCAGCCTGGAACCCAAGTTGGCGTACTCTGGGGAATGACCTCTTATACAAAATCCTGTAATAGGGACTCAGAGGGGGCCTGCAAAGAGGAAAAGGGCCGATGTGCTTCTATTGCAGGACGCTGGCAGCGCAGCGTTGATCATCTCATTGTCAACTATACGCAGAGCGGATGCATTGTTCAAGGGTACGTAGAGTCTCGGGGAGACGCGTCGTCCAGCAGCGATACTTCATCACACATAATAAGCGCAGTTGTTTCAGGAAATAGGGCGGTTGGCTATGTTGAAAGAATAATTAATGGTTGTGCTACCGTTATGGCAGATGAGTATTATATTATATCTAAAGATGAAATGAAAATTAAGGCTTTCGGATATGGGTGTGGCGCTCCCACACGCGAAGATCCTGAGGGTAAAGGTTCGATTTATGAAAAAATTCCGTGATGCAGTGAATACGTTGAAAATGTTGTCTTATTGGCGAGAATCCACATTCAGGCGGTGCTCGGAAACACTCTCCCGGTGCTCAGCATGTCGCGTGCATAAGCGAGACAGACGATAATGTCATCATGGGTGAGACCGGGGTAGTTCACCGTTATGTCGGCCTCGCTCCACCCCTCGGCCATCAGACCAATCACTAATTCAACGGCAATCCGCGTGCCCTGGATGACGGGCTTGCCGGTTAGGGTTTGTCAGAGAATAATCGCAATGAAGTCATACCGTCATGCCCGGGCTTGTCCCGGGCATCCACGCGGCGCAGTCTACATCAAGTCTTTGAAAGATTTGGTTTTTTGCAGACGCGTGGATGGCCGGATCAAGTCCGGCCATGACGCCGTATTACGAATGAGGCAATGCGATTATTTTCTGACGGTGCCTTAGCACTTGCGGGTCGAGCGTGATGCGGGGGTGATCCGGCGCAATTGTCGATGCTCTCCAATCACGGCCACGCGGCCACGTCGAGAAACGTGCTCTGATAGGTCGCGCCCTCGCCCAGATCGGTGAAGCGGTCGGAGCATAGCATGTTGACCGTGCCGGCGAGGGTCTCGCCGTCGGGGCGCTGGCCGGGGACCAACACGGTGCCGGGGCGCACCTCGTCGCTGACGCGCAATACGAGACCGATCGCGGCGCGGTTGTTGAACAGTTTGACCCGTATCCCATCGGCAAGCCCGCGCAGGGCCGCGTCGTCGGGGTGCAGCACGCAAAAAGGCGCACCCTCGCGGCGGCGCAGGAAGGCGTTGCCGGAAAATACCGTGTGGCTCTGGAAATAGCCGGGCGCGGTGAGGAGGCGCAATGGCCAGCGCGCCCGCTCCTGCTCCTCCTGCGGGTCGGGTTGCCAGTCGGGCATCGGCGTCAGCCCCGCCGCGGCCAGGGTCTCGGAGTAAAATTCGAGCTTGCCCGAAGGGGTGCGGAATTCCTGCCCGCCGTCGGGGGCGAGAGGGATCGGCGCGCCGGTCCGCACGTCTTCGGGGTCGAGCGCCGCGATCCGCTCGCCGCCGCCCTTCAGCATATGGGCGAGGATTTCGCTCTGCTCCATGCGAAAGACCGGGTCTTCGAGCCCCATCCGCCGCGCCAGCTCCTGCGCCAAGCGGAAATTCGACCAGGCTTCGCCCTGCGGTACGACGGCGCGAGCGCCCCATTGCAGGTAATAGGTGCCGTAGGCGCGGTAGAGGTCCTCGGTTTCGAGGTAGGTCGCGGCCGGCAACACGATATCGGCGTAGCGCGCGGTCACCGACAGAAACGGGTCGTGGACGACGGTGAAGAGATCCTCACGCATGAGCCCCCGGCGCACCTTGCCGGCTTCGGGACAGGTCACCGCCGGGTTGTTGGCGGCGATGAACAGGGCGCGGATCGGCGGGTCGGCAAAGTCTAATAGGGCCTCGCCGAGGCGCAGATGGTTAATGAGCCGCGTTGCCGCCGGACCCGAAGGCTTTCGGACGAAATCGTAATCGAGGGCAAAGGAGGCGGCGGTCATTAGGAGGGCGCCGCCGCCTTTCTTGCCGTAGGCGCCGGTGACGCCGGGCAACAACGCCACGGCGCGCAGCGCCTCGCCGCCGCGCGCGAGCCGCGTCATGCCCTCGCCGAGACGGATCAGCGGCGTCCGGGCCTTGCCGTAGAGCGCGGCGAAGCGCTCGACGTCGCTCGCCGCGAGCCCGGCGATTGCGGCGACGCGGTCGGGCGGAAAGCGCGGCAAGACGTCCTGTTCGAGACGCTCGAAGCCAAGCGTATGGCGGGCCAGATAATCGCGGTCGCACAGCCCGTCGCGCGCGAGGATGTGCATGACGCCCAAGGCCAGCGCCGCGTCGGTGCCGATTGCGATCGGCAGGTGCCAGTCGGCGCGCGCAGCGGTGCGGCTGCGGCGCGGGTCGATGACGATGCAGGGCACGCCGCGCCGCCGCGCCGCCTCGACCTTGGCCCAGAAATGGACATTAGTGGCGACCAGATCGGCGCCCCAGGCGACGACGAGGTCGGAATGGGCGACCGCCTCCGGATCGGCCCCGCCGACGGGCCCGACCGTCATGTTCCATGCCGTCTCGCAGCAGGTGTCGCATACCGTTCCGGCGGCGAGGCGGCTCGCGCCGATTGCATGAAAGAGCCCGTTGACGAGCCCGCGGTTCATCTGCCCCTGATGGGCGCTGTAGGCGTAGCCCAGCAAGGCCAAGGGGCCGCTCTCGGCGATGACGCGCTGCCAATGCGCGACGATCTCGTCGAGCGCCTCGTCCCAGCCGATCGCGGCAAACCGGCCCTCGCCCTTCCTGCCGGTGCGGCACAACGGCGTCTTCACCCGCTCGGGCGAGTGGACGAGGTCGGCGTCGCGGTTGACCTTGGCGCAGGCAAAGCCGGCGGTAAAGGGCTGCTCGGGGTCGCCGTCGATGCGCAGGATGCGCCCGTTCTCGACCCGCACCAACAACGAGCACATGTCGGGGCAGTCGTGGGCGCAGACGGTGCGGATGGTTTCCATGCGCGATCCTACTCGAATTCGGTCTCTCTCCGGCGCTCGAATTGGGCGAGTGCGGCGAGCGCCGCGGCCGCCTCGGCGATCTCGTCATAGACCGGGATGCCGGCGGCGAGGGCGCGCCGACGGCACTCCTGCTTTTGCGCCTCGATCTCGGGCTCGCCGTCGGAGCGCAGGACCAGGATCAGATGGGCGCGGCCCGCCTCGCCCGCTCCGGCGGCGAGCGCCGCCGCGATCAGAGCGCCGAGCATGTCGCTGTCGCGGTAGCTCAGGATGACCGGCATGTTGAGATGCATGACGACGGCGTCGGCCTCGCCCGCATCGAGGATCGCGGCGAGGATGCGGCGCGCCACCGCCGCCTCGTCGCGGCGCAGGACGTTGGCGGGAACGTCGATCGGGTTCCTGACGCTCGCCCCGGCCGGCAGAGCGAGACGTTCGAGCGCCGCGCGCGTCGCCGCGCCAAAGCCGGCCACGGCAAAACCGCGGCGGGCGAAGGCATCGGCCGCCAATACGCTGGCGCCGCCGCCATTGCCGAACAGGACGACGCGCCCGGTCGGCCGCGCCCGGTTGGGGACGAGGAGCTGGAAGGCGAGAAGCGCGCCGATCCATTCGTCGAGCGTGTCGACGAGAGCCGCGCCGGTCTGCCGGGCGAGCGCGGTCCAGATCCGCTCGTCGCTCGCCAGGGCCCCGGTATGCGACAAGGCGGCGCGCTGCCCGTCGCCGGTGCGTCCGCCCCTCAACAATACGATCGGTTTTTCAGCGTCCCGCATCAATTCGAACAGGCGCCGGCCGTCGGCGGCGTCTTCGAGGTAAAGGCCGACGACCCGGGTTTCCGGGTCGGCGAGCAGAAATTCGAGCAATTCGCTCGCCGTGACGTCGGCGCAATTGCCGATTGTCACGACGCCGCTGAAGCCGAGGCCGCGGCGCTGGCCGCGCCGCATCACGTCCATCGCCAGCCCGCCGCTCTGCGACAGGATGCCGACCGCGCCTTCCTGCTGCGCCATGCCGGCGATAAAGGTCAGGTGCCCGCGCGGCGAATGAGTGCCGAGGCAATTGGGGCCGATGACGCGCACGCCGCCTGCGCGCGCCGCAGCGACCAGTTCGGCCTCGCGCGCGGCGCCGTCCTCGGCCTCGCCAAAGCCGCTCGACATGATCTGGGCGAAGCGGACCCGCCCTTGGGCGGCGCGCAGGGCCGCCGGCACCTGCGCCGCGGCGATCGCGACAAAGGCGTAATCGACCGGCTGCGGCAGGGCGCCGAGCGAGGGCCAGGCCGGAAGTCCTTCGATCGCGGCGGCGCTCGGATGCACCGGGTAGATCGGCCCGGCAAAGCCGAACCCGCGGATATGGCGGATCACCGCATTGGCCGGCGCCCCGCCGCCGGCCGAGGCGCCGAGCACGGCAATGCTTTGGGGAAAGAACAGCGGTGCGAAACGGTCGAGGACCTCTTGCCCCTCACCCGCCTCCCCCGGCTTTCGCCGGGGTTCGGCACCCTCTCCCGCAGTGCGGGAGAGGGGGGACCCGGCCCGGAGGGCCGGGTGGGTGAGGGTATCGGCAACGCGCTCGCGAAGCACGATCCGCGCGTCGGCGGCGACGGCGCCGCGCTCTGACGCGATCAGCGGGTTGACGTCGATCTCGGCGATCTCGTCGGCAAGCGCCGGAAAGAGACCGTCGCTGCCGCCGAGCCGCAACAATACATCGAGGATCGCCTTCTCGTCGGCGACGATGCCGCCGCGCGCGCCGGAGAGGAGCGCGCGGCCGCGCAATGCGCCGAGCATCGCGCGCGCATCGCCCGGCGTCAGAGGACACAGGCGGAAGGCGACGTCGCTCAGCACCTCGACAAAGATCCCGCCGAGGCCGAGCATCAGGACGGGGCCGAAGCGGGGGTCGCAAAACCCGCCGACGGCCAGCTCGTGCCCTCTCGGCGCCATCTCCTCGACGAGAAAGCCGGCGACCGGGCGCCCGGCGAGAGCGGGAGAGGAAAGCATCGCCCGCCGCATCGCCGCGACCGCCGCATGGTCGGAAAGCGCCAGGGCGACGCCGCCGACATCGCTCTTGTGCAGGATCCCGGGGGCGATCACCTTGACCGCGAAGGGCGGATCGAGGCCGGCGAGATGCGACTCCACCGGCTCCGCCGCGTCGATCCGAACGCCTTTCGGCACGGCGATCCCCCACAGGGCAAGCAGATATTTGGCCTCGGGCTCCTCCAATGCCGGCCGGCCCGCCGCCCGCGCCGCCGCGATTACCGCGCGCGCGGCCGCGATCCGCTCCCTGTCCGTCATTCGAGGATCACGGCGATCTCGCCCTCGGCGATCGGATCGCCCTCCCTGACCCGGATTTCCCGGACCACGCCCGCTTCCGGCGCCAACAGAGGGATTTCCATCTTCATCGATTCGAGGATCACGAGCGGGGTGTCCTCGTCGACCCGATCGCCGATCTTGACCTCGATCTTCCACACCGAGCCCGAGATTTCGCTCTTGACGCGGATCTCCGCCATAGCCTGTCCCGCGCCTCAATAGCTCGTCGGCCAATTGGCCATCAGATGCTGGCCGACGCCGCCGGTCAGGCGCAGAACATGCGTGTCGAGCGTCGCGGCGAGGAAGGCGCGGGTGTCGCGCGGGTCGATGACCGCCTGTGCCTCGTATAATTCGGCCAAGGCCCAGGCCGAGGTGTCGCGCGACAATTCGGCGACGAGCGCCTGATAGCGCTCCGGGTCGTCCTCCTCACGCACGCCGTAGAGCACGTTGACGCCGACCGCCGGCTCCATGAAGCCGAGATCGGCCGAGGGCCAGCAGGCGACCTCGTCGGAATTGCGCCCGCCGCCCATGTTCAGATAGGCCTGCCCGTAGCTCTTGCGCAGAATGATCGCGATCCTCGGCATCGTGACCAGGGAGAGCGCGTTCATCCAGTTGATGATCCGGCCGGGGGCGCCCTGTTTTTCGCCTTCGAGGCCGATCAGAAAGCCCGGCTGATCGACGAGAATGACGATCGGGAGATTGAACGAATCGCAAAGCACGAGAAAGCTGGTGATCTTGCGGCAGGCGTCGACGTCGATCGCGCCGCCCTTATAGAGCGGGTTATTGGCGATGATGCCGATGCTGCGCCCGGCGAGGCGGGCGAGCCCCGTCATCGCCGAGCGGCCGAAGCGCGGCTTCAATTCGAACAGGCTCTCGGGGTCGACGATCGCGCGCACGATCCGGCGCACGTCGTAGACCGCCTTGCGCGACTCGGGCAGGAGGTCGAGGATCCGGGCAGAGGCCGCATCCGCTTCGGGCGGCACCGGCGCCATCGGCGGCGGTTCGCCGTGATGGCTCGGCAGGTAGGACAGGAAGCGCTTGACCGCGGCGAGCGCCGCTTCGTCGGTGTCGGCGACGACGTCGACAAGGCCAGTCGTCTCGGCGTGCAGGCGCCAGCCGCCGAGCTCCTCGGGCTCGATCGGCTGGTTGATCGCGAGCGAAGTCACGCGTGGGCTCGCCACCGCCATCGTCGCCCCTTTGCGCATGACGACGCAATCGGACATGCAGGCATACCAGGTCGACGAGCCGTAGCAGGGGCCGAGCAGGGCCGACACCCAGGGCGTGCGGCGCAGCCGCCGGTATTCGGCCGGGTCCTGCCCCAGCATGGCGCGGCCGGCGGCTCCCATGCGGTCGGGCATGCGCGCCCCGCTCGACTCGCCAAGCAAGATGAGGGGCAGGCCGCGCGTCTCGGCGACCTCCTTGACGTGTCGGATCTTCTTCATGTTGATCACGCTCGACGAGGCGCCGAGCACGGTGAAGTCGTTGGCCACGACCGCGACGGCACGCCCGTCGATCCGGCCGAAACCGGCGATCTTGCCGTCGGCCGGGGTGCGCTCGCGCTGTTCCGGCCGGATCGCGGCGGCGAACATTCCCGACTCGGCAAGGCTCCCGGGGTCGAGCAGGAGGTCGAGCCGCTCGCGCGCATTCAGATGCCCCGCGGCGCGGCGCCGCGCCAATTTGTCGGGGCCGCCCATCTCGAGCGCCTTGTCCCGCCGGCGCGCAAATTCGGCCACTATGTCCTCGAACGGCATCCGCCAGCTCCTCTTCCGCCCGACGGATTTGTATAAGAAGGTTGTCCAGGATGTCGCCAATAAAGCGGTCATTCCGGGACGGCCCCGGAATGACAAATGGCCATGCCAACGGAGCCGCCCGATGACAGAACCTCTGTTGATCTCAATCCCGCACCGGCTTGGCCGGGACGAGGCCAGGCGTCGGCTCGACGGCGGGATCCGCCGCCTGCGTCCGGAACTTGCACAATATGTCAGCACACTCGACCTGGAGTGGCAGGGCGACCGCCTGAATTTCCGCGCGCGCGCCCTGGCGCAGACGATTGCCGGGAGGCTCGACGTGGGCGACGACACGATCCGCCTGGAAATCGATCTGCCCTGGATATTGCGCCTCCTCACCCACTCGATCACCCGGCAGATCCGCGGCCGCGGTAGCGAACTCCTCGAAAAGCCGCCGGACCGGTGAGCCCTTGCGGAGAAGACGGCAAGGTCGTCACAACGGAATATTGCTATATTATCAATAGCAAGTCCATGGATGTACCAGATTTGTTGCTTTTCCGACGATATTGCGATTGACGAATCCGGATTGATCTGTTAGTGATTTGCGACCATCGCACGCAAGGGGCTGGCAACGCCGCACCCGTCGCCGATGGCCCTCATCCTTCCCTCTTCGCGGCTCACTCTACGGATTTCCATCATGGGAACGATCCGCCGGATCGGCTCGCGCAAAATTTTATGCCGGGTTGTCGATCTCCGCACTTCCCGGCCCGGTCTGGCGATGCGGAGCCTTGCCTTGTCGTTGTCGCGGCAAATCTCGCACCCGAACTTCCTATACTTATATTTTATAGTTAAAGCGGTATTTGTATCGGTCTAGGAACTTGTTGCATTAAAGAAAATGGCGGAATGCACGCCGCTATTCCGCCCGGAGCCGCAAAGAAAACACCGCGCGTCAGCGGTTAATGCCGCAGAGAGACAATTGTCTCTCCTGCTCTCTCCTTGTTCTCCTGTCCTTGAACCCGCTGGGGTTGCTTTCGCAACAACGGAGATCTCGCCATGCCGTCCAACATCGATGAGACGACGATCATCCAATCGGCGATCGAGGGTTACATTGCCGTGCTCGAGGCGCTGGGCCTGTCCTTGCGCGTGCGGCGCAATTTTCACGACTATGCCGCGATCCGCCGGCGCAACGGCGACGGCCGCCTGAACCAGGTATTCGATCCGCGCTTCGTAAAGCCCGGCGAGCGGGATTTCTGGCTGTTGGTCATGGACGAGTGGGGCGACGCCGTCGCGACCCATTGCCTGCGGCGCTTTGTCGTCGAGGATTTCTATGATCTGGTGCGCTCCCAGAGGCTGTGGTTTGGCGCCCGCCCCCATCTCGTCGACCCGCGCTTTGTCGTCGCCTGCGAGATCCCGCCATTTGGCGGCGATGTCGCCCACGGGGGCGGGTTATGGGTGCGGCGGGATTATCGCGGCTCGGCGAAACTGTCCTTCATCCTGCCCCGTCTGGCGCGCGCCATCGCTCTGCGCTCCGCCCCGTTCGATCACGACAGCGCGATGATCCGCAACAATCCCGCGGACGCGCCCCGGCTCGCCGACCGCAAAGCCGGCTTTATGGGCCGGCGGACCTACGGGTTCGCCCGCGTGCACCGTTTTGTCGACGGCTGGTTTCCGCCGGAGGGGCGCAACGCCATCATGCATCTGTGCCATGCGACGCGAGCAGAGGCGACGGCCTCCCTACTCGCGCCGCTGCCCGACATCCTGACGGCCGGTCTCCAGCGAGCCGAGCTCGGGCAGAGCCCGTTCGTTTATCAGCACGAGCAACTGGTCGACGCGCCGTCCGTCCGCAGCCAATGGCAGCAATAGCCGTGCATAGGAATACGGCAGGTCGTTTTCGACATTGTAGACGAGCTGGTAAGCCGGCACCCCGGTGGTGACGGCTTCCCAGTAATCCTCGATGGCGTTCTCGCGCATCAGCCCCGTCGGCATCTGGGCGAGAGTGCGGTTGGCGTGGCCGCTGCCGTAGGAATTGACGGTTCCCCACAGGCGAAAGCGATAGGCCGCGGGGTCGGTTTCGCGGGTGTCGACGATATGCGCGCGGCCGCGCGCGATGTTCAGTACTTCGAGCGGATCGAGGGACTCGTTTGCCGGCAGGCGCCAGCCCGAGCGTGCATCGCGCCAGATGCCAAGGAGCTGGGCAAGCCATGCGTCTTGCGGCGAGATCTCGTCGAGCGGCACAAATAGCCGCTGCGAGAAATTGCCCGCCTGCTGTCTGATCGCCAGCCCGTCAGGGCGCCAGAGCGAGGCGACCCGTCCCCCCTTCGCCCCCGCGCGCGCGGATTTGCCCCGGCCGCGGCCGGCCGGCGCCTGCCCGGCCGGCTCGGCGGGGGCATCCCGGCGCCCTTCGAGTGCGGCTTCCAGGCGCCTCAGCCCTTCCCCCAGATCCTGAAAAATCTCGTATCGGTCGGGATGGCCGGCCTTGCCCGGGCAGGCGAGAATCAGGCGCTTCGGGGCGCGTCCGGCAATTTCGTAAAAGGCGGCGATGGCCGCCAGGCGGCGAACCGTGGCCGGTTCGAATTTGACGAGCAAGGCGCCGCGGACCGGCGCAATCGAGACAAAGCCGAGATTTCGTACGGCGTGCGTGATCACGTCGAAGTCGCCGGTTGGACAGCCCAGTCGCTGCGCCAAGTACAGCGGGTGAGGCGGCAGCAGTTTCCCCATGTCGTCGATGATGACACCCGCTGCTTCTGATCCGATGCCCGTCACTTTTGCCGCTCCCAGGCAAGCGCGGCGCCGACGGCTCAGGGCCGCCGATTGACCGCGGGGATTTGCCTATCTTGGATGTCGCGGCGGCCTCTCCGATCGGGTGAGGTCGGGGCCGTCGAGGGGCTTTCGTGCGCGGGCGGGGGATGGCCATGCCCAAGATGCGAGCCGTGCCATGACCATGTCCCCGACCGCGCCGATTGTCCGCTATAGTGTATTTAGCCCACCGCGGCTATGGGCGCATCTCCAAAAGCTTTCAAATTGAACAAATTGAACCTTGTCCTTTGCCGGTTCAACTTGCGTGGGCCGCATCGCCGATGACCCGGCCGGCGGCGCTCGCCACCGCCCGCAACGAGGCGGTGATGATGTTGGCGTCGATGCCGACGCCCCACAGACCCGCCGCACCACCGTTCTTGACCTGAACATAGGCGGTTGCCCGCGCGTCGGCGCCGGCGCCCAAGGCGTGCTCGCGGTAGTCGGCGACCGAGAGGGCCACCCCGCAATCGCGCGACAGGGCGTCGACAAAGGCGGCGATCGGGCCGTTGCCGACGCCTTCGATGCGCCGCTCGGCGCCGCCGACGATCACCGTCGCGGCGATGCGCCGCTCGTCGCGGGCGCCCGGTTCGGGATAGAGATTGTAGTCGACGAGGGCGATGCCGTCGCCGCGCAGATAGGCGTCCTCGAACAGGGACCACAGATCGGCGCCGGTCAATTCCTTGCCGGTGCGGTCGGCGACCTCCTGGACGCGCTTGGAAAACTCGATCTGCAGGCCGCGCGGCAGGTCGAGCCCGTGATCGGCCTTCAGGACATAGGCGACGCCGCCCTTGCCCGACTGGCTGTTGACCCGGATCACCGCCTCGTAGCTGCGCCCCAGATCCTTCGGGTCGATCGGCAGATAGGGCACCTCCCACACTTCGTCGTTGCGCTTCTGGAGCGCTTCGAACCCCTTTTTGATCGCGTCCTGATGGGAGCCCGAAAAGGCGGTGTAGACCAGTTCGCCGGCATAGGGATGGCGCGGATGGACCGGCAACTGATTGCAGTATTCGACGGTCCGGACGATCTCGTCGATATCGTGGATCTCGAGGCCGGGATCGACGCCCTGGCTGAACAGGTTGAGCGCCAGGGTCATCACATCGACATTGCCGGTGCGCTCGCCATTGCCGAACAATGTGCCCTCGACCCGGTCGGCGCCGGCCATGACCGCCAGCTCGGCGGCGGCTACGCCCGTGCCGCGGTCATTGTGCGGATGCAGGCTGAGCACGATCGCCTCGCGATCGCGGATATGGCGGCCAAACCACTCGATCTGGTCGGCATAGACGTTCGGGGTCGCCATCTCGACCGTGGCCGGCAGGTTCAGGATCACCTTGTTCTGCGGGGTCGGCCGCCAGACGTCCATGACCCTCTCGCAGATCTCGACCGCGAAATCGAGTTCGGTCCCGGTGAAGCTCTCGGGCGAATACTGATAGATGATCTCGGTTTCCGGCATCTCGGCCGCGAGATCGCGGATCTGCCGCGCTCCGCCGACCGCGATGTCGACGATGCCTTCCCGATCGAGGCCGAAGACGACGCGGCGCTGCAGTTCCGAGGTCGAGTTGTAAAGATGCATGATCGCGCGCCGTGCGCCGCGGACAGCCTCGAAGCTGCGCGCGATCAGTTCGGGCCGCGACTGGGTCAATACCTGAATCGTCACGTCCTCGGGGACGATATCCTCCTCGATGATCTCGCGCACAAAGGCGAAATCGGTTTCGGAGGCGGCGGGAAAGCCGACCTCGATCTCCTTGAAGCCGAGCTTGACCAGCAGCTCGAACATGCGGCGCTTGCGCTCGGGCCCCATCGGCTCGACAAGCGCCTGATTGCCGTCGCGCAGATCGACCGAGCACCAGATCGGCGCCTTGGTGATGGCGCGCGACGGCCATTGCCGGTCGGACAGAACGATGGGCGGGAACGGGCGGTATTTGTGGATCGGCATCGAAGGCATCGGAAACTCCTGCTGCGGCGCCGCGACCGGAAGCGCGGAGGCGGCGCGGTCAAAACGGGGGACGGAGCGCGGCCGGCGTGCGTCAGCGCCGGCCGGCGGTAAGTCGCAGCAAGAGCGGCCGTGGCCTGTCTTCGCCACTGCGGACAACGCCGGAAATCGGTCTTGCGGAAAACATCTGCGCCATCGAGCTTTAACAGGGTTCCCGGGCGGGAACGGAGACATGAGGGCCGGCGCCCCGAAGGACGCCGTTCAGGTAAGTCGCAGCTCGTCGCGCTCGATCGGCATGGCGGCCGTACATATAAGAGAAGCGCTATTGCCGGTCAATCGCATCTCACGCAAGGATTTCGGCAAGCTCGGCGAGGCTGTCGACGATGAGATCGGGCTGGTGCGGGGTGTCCTCATAAGGCCGCCGCCGGCGGTTGACAAAGGCCGTCCGCATACCTGCGGCCTTGGCGCCGATGCAGTCGAAGGCGTGGTTGGCGACGTGCAGGACGCGCCCGATCTCGACCCCGAGCCGCGCTGCCGCCATGCGATAGGTTGCCGCATGCGGCTTGAAAGCGCCGGCCTCCGCCGCCGACAGCAGAAGCTCGAACGGGAAGCCGATATGGGGCCTCGCATTTTCGAGCATGTCGGGATCGCCGTTCGACAGGATCGCAAGCCGGTAACGGCGCTGCAGACGCGTCAGGGCGGCGGGCGCATCGGCAAACGGTTCGAGCCGTTCGATCGCGGCAACGAGGCGCTCGACCTCGGCGCGGTCGTGCGGGATCAGCGCGCGCGCCAAAACGTAATCGAGCGCCCGGCGGCCGATCTCGCGATAGGGGGTATGACCGCCCGGGATCAGCGCGTCGATCATCGAGTTCTCGAAATGGGTGCGGCGCCACCAGGTCACCAGCGCCTCCGGCCGGCCGCCCCAGCCCTTTTGCGCCAGATAGGGCGTCGCCGCCCGCACCAGCCCTTCCTGCATGTCGACGACGGTCCCGTAGAGATCGAAGGTCAGGACCAAGACATCGTCCTTCCAGGGGAGGGGCTGGGCCATGGCAGAGGGTCTCGAAAGTGCCGCGTCCCGCAGCCTAGTCCTCTGGCAGAGCGGCGGGAACCGGGATTCGTGCCAACCAAAGGTTTTACAACTGTCGCCAATTTGCCACTGTGGCCGAATCAACACAGTAACCAGAAAAGGCGCGCCGTGCCCCCCAGCTCGATTGACTCGGAATCGCTGCCCGATAGTATTCTCCGAGTCGAAGTCGGTGCGTGCGCTGTATCGATCCCTGATCGATAAGTAGTCGGTAAAACCTCGCCTTTCCGGTTTACCAAATCGGCTGGAAAGAGAGGCATACCGCGGCCGCGCGCCGCCGAAACGAGGTTGGGGATGTGGTCGTCACTGCGACGGCCCGACGATCGGGGGCGGAGTCGACAAGTGTCCAGAAAAACGAACATCGTGCCTTTTCCGCTGTCATTGCGGGAGATCGCCGCGCCGCCGCAGGCGGCCTCTTCGGCAAGCCGCAAATACGAGTTCACCGAAGATGAGCTGGCGATTCTTTGCCGCTGGTTCTCGGCGATGAAATATGCGTTTCCCGGCACCGAAGGGGTAATGATGGTCAGCCATCAGGAGAATTACTCGGCGGTCGGGCTTTATAACCGGGACGGCGGGGCCCCCAATTGTCTCGTTGCCAAGCACGAGGTCGGCGGCGCTGCTCATTTCTTCTGGTCGACCGAGTTCGACCCGCCGCGCCGGATCAAGACTCTGACCGAGATCACCAACGCCCATATCCGCGCGATCCGTCCGCCGCGCAACGAGAAGGGCTGGCTCGACCCGGCCGGATGGATGGGCATTTACGCCGCGCGCGTGATCGCCACCCAGCTTCAGGTCGTCTGAGGCGGCGCGTCATCGCGCGCCTATGCCTGCCCTCCGCGCAGTGGTAGAAGGGCGCGCCGATTCCGACACTCTTTCTCCGCAATGAAATTTGCCCTTCTGTTCGGTTGCATGGCCGGCGCCGCCCTGGCAGCCTGCTCGTCATTGCCGACCGCCGGGCCGACCGCCTCGGCGGTGACCGACGAGCAGGTCAAAAACGCGCAACGGCGCTATGACGTCGTCGATGTTTCGGCGCCCGTCGTCGCCGCCTTGCAGGCGCAGCCGAGGCCGAGTTTCGAGGCGGCATTTCACCGCTACGGCAAGCCGCCGCCGCCGAAAATCGGCGTCGGCGACACCGTGTCGGTGACGATCTGGGAGGCCGCCGCCGGCGGATTGTTCAGCTCCTCGCCGACCGATCACCTGACCACTGGCTCGCACAGCGTCGTCATCCCCGAGCAGGTGGTGGCGAATGACGGCGCGATCAGCGTCCCTTATGCCGGGCGGGTGCCGGTCGCCGGCCATACCGCCGAAGAGGTCCAAAACATCATCCAGCAGCGCCTGGTCGGGAAGGCCTTGCAGCCGCAGGTCATCGTGACGGTCCCCAAAAGCGTCAACTATGCCGTCACCGTGTCGGGCGAGGTCGTCAGCGGCGCACGCCTGCCTCTGTCGCCGAACGGCGATCGGCTGCTCGATCTGATCGCCGCCGCGGGCGGGGCCAAGGCGCCGGTCTACGAAACCTTTGTCAGACTGTCGCGCGGCGGCGTCACCGTGACGCTCCCGATGGAGCGGCTGGTCGATGTCCCGGCCGAGAACATCTATGGCTGGCCCGGCGACGTCCTGACCCTGGTGGTCATCCCCCGGCACTTCTCGGTACTGGGCGCCACCGGCCAGAATGCGCAGTTGGAGTTCAACGCGGCGCGGATGACCCTGGTTCAGGCGCTAGCGCGGGCCGGCGGCCTGCAGGACCAGCGTTCGGACCCGGAAGGGGTGTTCCTGTTCCGCTACGAGCCGCCCGCAGTGCTCCACGCCCTGCACGCGCCGCCGCTCGGCACCGGGCCGGACGGCAACTCGCCCGTCGTCTACCGCCTCAATATGAGGGACGCCAATTCGTATTTCCTCGCCCAGCGCTTCCCGCTGGAGAACAACGACATCATCTATGTGGCCAATGCCCGGCTCGACGAACTGCAAAAATTCTTCACCCTGCTCAATACGCTGACCGGTCCGATCGTCACCGGCATCGTCGTCAACAGCGCGGTGCATTGAGGCGCGATCGGAGTATAGTGGCCGCCGCCGCGCCGCTCCGGCATCGGACTTCTCGCCTGCGCCGTCTCTTGTGATCCTGTTTGATCTTTCCCGCCTGCTGTCGCGCGCTGGGCGCCTGACGCCGACCGGCATCGACCGCGTCGAATTGGCCTATGCCGAGCATCTGATCGCCGGGGAGACCGCCCGACGGGGCGAGGTCGATTTTGTCGCGATCGCCGCCTCGGGGCGGTTTGCCCTGCTGCCGCGGCAAACGGCCTCTGCCTATGTCGCGGCGATCGCCGCCGCCTGGCGCGGCCATGCCGGCCTCCCGCAGCCCGGCCGCCGCGCCCGCAATCTGGCGCTGCGGCTGCGCCTGCAGCCCTGGCTGCACAGCGAGCGCGCGCTCCATGCGCGCCTGCGGCGCGCCGGCGGCACGGCGATCTACCTGCTCGTCTCGCATCACCATCTGGAGCGGCGGCAGGCGATTGCGCGCCTCAAGGAGCGCGGCCAGGCGCGTTTTGTCTGCCTGATCCACGACCTGATCCCGATGGAGTTCCCGGAATACGCCTTGCCGGGACAGGCTGACAAGCACCGCCGGCGCATCGAGAGCGCCGCCGCCCTCGCCGATGCGGTGATCGTCAATTCGGCGGTGACGCGCGACGCCTTCCGCCCCTGTCTCGAACGGGCCGGGCGCGCTCCGCCGATGCTGGTCGCCCCGTTGGGGATCGATCTCGCCGATCCGCCGGCGGACGGGCCGTCTCCCTTCGCGGCGCCCTATTTTGTCTGCATCGGCACGATCGAGGCGCGTAAAAACCACCTGCTGTTGCTGCTGCTGTGGCGGCAGCTTGCCGTCCGGCTCGGCGCGGCCGCGCCCCGCCTCGTCCTCGTCGGGCAGCGCGGATGGGAAACCGAGACCGCGATCGACCTGTTGGAGCGCTGCCCGGCATTGAATGGGCTCGTCTTCGAGGAGAGCGGCCTGCCGGACCGCGCGGTGGCGCGGCTCTTGAAGGGGGCGCGCGCCGTGTTGCTGCCTTCCTTCGCCGAAGGTTTCGGGTTTCCGCTGGTTGAGGCATTGGCGCTCGGCGTGCCGGTCTTGTGCAGCGATATCCCGGCCTTGCGCGAGAACGGCGGGGCGGTGCCGGAATATTTCGACCCGCTCGACGGTCCCGGCTGGCAGGCCGCCATTCTCGATTACATGGCTCCCGACTCGCCGCGGCGCGCAGCGCAGCTCCGTCGCCTCGCCGACTGGCGGCCGGCCTCCTGGCAGGACCACTTCGCCGCCGTCGACGCGCTATTGCGGGAAGCGGCCGGTTGAAAGCGCAACAGGGCCGCCGGCAAGCAGGGCCGGATTTCGTCAGGGCTCCCGGCAAGGCCATCGGCCGGCACAGGGGGACACCTCCTGTTTTTCACCTACAAAAACAGGCGGAACAGGCGGTTCGCGGGTCGTCGCGAAAACGGCGCACGAAGCTTACTCAAAGATACGCTGCTGCGCGCACCGGCCGGCCGCGCCCTGCGAGCGTTCGTGAGGCGCCTCGCGGCGCAATCGGAGCCGTGCTATCAGGCGATCAGAAATGGAGAATCGCCATGTCCCTCCGACCCGACGATGATCCGGTCCTGCAGCGCTTTCGCGCCGCGCTCGACCGGATTTACGGCAACCGGATCGAACGCGTCGTGCTGTTCGGCTCCCGCGCGCGCGGCGAGGCGCGCGCGGACTCGGATTATGATGTAGCAGTGTTCCTCAAAGATCCCGGCCGGTTCTGGGACGAGGTCGACCGGCTCGTGGAGGTGGAGACCGATATCCTCTACGACACCGGCGCTGTCATCAATGCGATGCCGTACCGGGCGGATGCCTATGACGACCGCACCTCGCTGATGCGAGAGATCCGCCGCGAAGGCGTCGATCTGTGACGCCCGAGGCCAGGGAGCATCTCGACAAGGCGCGCGACTATCTGACCAAGGCGCGCGCCATGCTGGAGATCATGCACTACAGCGACGAGGCAGCGCGTGCCGCCTATCTGGCTGGATTCCACGCGGCGCAAGCTCTGGCCTCCGAGCGCACCGGCAGGATCGCAAAAAGCCACAGCGGAATGCGCAGCATGTTTGCCCAACTGGCAAAGGATGATCCGCGCATCGATCGCACGGCCACCCGCTTTCTGGCACGGGCGTACAGGTTCAAGGAGATCGCCGATTACGGCACCGGCCCGCAAGCCGTCGTCTCCATAACCGACGCGCAGGAGGCGATCGATAGCGCTGCGCGCTTCATCGACGGCATCACCGGGCTCTTGGAATGACGTCCACCGTAGATTTTCATACCATGCTTCGCCCAGTTTGAGAGGCACGGTTTCGCAATCGGACAGTAGAAAAAATAGAACACTTGAGCGCAAAAGCCACTAAGGGTTCGCGAAGAATGCAAAGGATCGAAGGTCATCGGCTGTCCCGAGGATCATCGCGTCCTCATGCACCCTTGGCGTTCCTTTGGAGGCATTTATATCCCGTCCAATTTGAGAGGCACAGTTTCGGGCTGCAAAAGAGAACCCTCAATCGCAAAGGACGCGAAGGGATCGCAAAGGACGCAAAGATTGAGATGATTGGCTGTTCCGAGGCGCCATCGCGCCCTTCGCGAATCCTTGGCGTCCTTTGCGCTGAAGCGTTGCTGGATTTTCGGCCCCGAATGGGGAACAACGGTTCTCAAACCGGACAGAGTTTAGAGATTACCGTAGATTAGTGACCTTGCGGCGACCATCAACGCGGTTCCCTGCAAGCCAAAGCTCGACGCGCGCGCCGATTTGAGCGCCGATCCGCCTTTCCAGATCATGAACGAACGTAGCAACTCGCGTGTCCTGATCGAAATTTCGCAAGTACTTTAACAAACCAATTGGCCTCACTTCTTTTTTTCTGTTAATTGGAAATCCAGTTGTCCTATCAAATACTTTTATATCTAGACTCAATGGTAGAGACAACGTATGCTTTATCATTTTAAATATTTGGGAAAGTGATTTGTTCATGGAAGTCCACCTCTCTAATGCAAGAAGGTTTTGGTGAAACGCGCATGTGATGCCGCCTATCGCCAAATGCAAGAGATGGTCCGCTGATTCACCATAAAATCGAGAAATGCCGATCTTCACGGCAGGGCGGCCCATCACAGGCCCGCGCACCCGTGATATACGGCATCGTCCCCAGAGTTATATGACTTTTACACAAGCACTTATTATACCGCCGATACACGACAGACGATCGCTTGCCGGCCTCGCCTACCCCGACGCACCCCTCAATCGCCCGAGATGGCGGGCGACTGCGGCGAGGTCGGTCGGCGCCTCGGCGATGCGGCGGCTTTCCTCGACGAGGATGCGCACCGTCTCGCGCACCTGCTCCTCGGTGTGCTCGGCGGTCAGGAAGAAGCGCAGGCGTGCCGCCCGCTCGGGGACGGCGGGGTAGAGGATCGGCTGGACATTGACGCCGCGCGCGAACATCGCCTGAGCCAGCCGCCCGGCGCGGATCGAGCTGCCGGTGATGACCGGCACGATCGCCGCGCCGATCGACCCGCCGACGTCGAGACCGCCCTCGCGCGAGAGGCGCAGGAACAATGCCGCCCGCTCATTGAGGCGGCGCACGCGCGCCGGCTCGCGCCGCAACACCTCGATGGCGGCGAGGGCCGCGGCCGCGGCGGGCGGGGCCATCCCGACCGAAAACACAAAGCCGGGCGCCATCAGCTTGAGATACCGGATCAGCTCTCTGCTCCCGGCGATGTAGCCGCCGCAGGAGACCAGGGTTTTCGACAAGGTCCCCATCCAGATGTCGACCTCGCCCGGGTCGACGCCGAAATGCTCCGCCGTGCCAAAGCCGCGCGCGCCGAGGACGCCCATGGCATGCGCCTCGTCGACCATCAGCCAGGCGCCGTGCCGGCGCGCCGCGGCGATAAAGGCCGGCAGATCGGGAACGTCGCCGTCCATGCTGTAATGGCCCTCGATGACGAGGAGCGCGCGCCCGTTTTTCGGGCGCGCCTCGCCGAGGAGCCGGTCGGCCGCCGCCGGGTCGAGATGGCGGAACGGCACGCGCCGCGCCCCGGACAGGATCGCCCCCTGCACGATGCTGTTGTGAATGAGCGCGTCGTGCACGATCACGTCGTTGCGGCTTAACAGATGGCCGATGATCGTGACATTGGTGGAATGTCCGCCGACGAGGGCGACGCTGTCCTCGGCGCCGTGCAAGCGCGCCAATGCCTCTTCGAGCTGGCGGTGGATCGGGCGCTCGCCGGACACCGGCCGGCTCGCCGAGACCGAGGTGCCGTAACGGTCGATCGCGGCCTTCGCCGCCGCCGCGATTTCGGGATGGCCGTTCAGTCCCAGATAATTGTAGGAGGCGAAATTGATGTAGGTCTGGTTGCCGATCACCGTCTCGGCGCCGGCGATCCCCTCGTGCACGCGAAAGAACGGATCGGCGATGTCGAGGAAGTCCGCGGCCTCGCGGACCATGCGGATGTCCTCGTAGCCGGGAAGGGCGGAGACGTGCAGCCGCCCGTCCCCGGCCGGTTCCGGTGGCGGGGCGGATGCGGTCCGCGCCGGCCCGCGCAGGGTGGCCGTCGACAGTTTCTCTATCAGGCGCGCTTTCGCCTGCGCCGACAGCCCGAACAGGCCGCGTCCCGCTTCCACGGCGGCTACTCCGCCGCCGCGGCCGGCTTGGCCGGCGCCATGTCGTCCGGGGTCGACGACAATTCGCCGGCCGCCTCGTGGCGGGCGGCGAGAGCGATGATCTCGCCCTCCTTGGGACCCGCCGAGACGGCGGTGGCGAGCCGCGCGGCGATCGAGGCGACGCTGGTGCCCTCGGCCAATGACACCAGGGGCAGATCGAGCCGCAACCGGCTTTCGAGAGCGAGCCGCAATTCGACCGCCATCAACGAGTCCATGCCGATCTCGGAGAGCGGGCGCTGCGGATCGACGGCCCCCGGCGGCAGGCGCAGGATCGTCGCCGCCTCTTCGGCCACGACGCTCTTCAACAGTGCGAGCGCTTCCTCCGGAGGAAGCGCGGCGAGCCGGTCGGCAAGCGATTCGTCGGAGGGAGACGAGGACGCCTTGGCGCGGATTTCCGTAAAGGGCGAGGTCGCAAGGATCGGCAGGAACCGGCGCGCCTCGGTCCAGCTGGTCTCGGCAAAAGCGGCAACCGGCCGTCCGCTCGCGATCAAGGCCGGCAACCCGGCGAGCGCCTGCGCCGCCGGGATCGGTTTGGCGCCGAGGCGGCGGGCGAGCGCGTCGCGGGTGTCGGGGCGTTCGGCCAGATAGCCGGCGTCCTCAATCGGTCCCCAGGGGATCGCCAATGCCGGCCGCCCCTCGGCATGTCGCTGCCGGGCGAGCGCCTCGACGGCAAGGTTGGCGGCGACGTAAACGCCTTGCCCCGGCGCCCCCAGCAGGGTCGTCGCCGACGAGAACAGCAGGAACAGTTCGATCGGGTCCTCGCGCGTCAAGGCGTCGAGGGCGAGCGCGCCGCCCAGTTTGGCGCGCAGGACCGGCTCGGCGCGCGCCCGGTCGATATCGGCGGCGAACCCGTCCTCGATCAGCGCCGCAGCGTGGACGACGCCGCGCAAGGGCGGTCCCTTTGCGCGGATCGCGGCGAGCGCCGCCGCCAGGGATGCAGCGTCGGCGACGTCGGCCCGGTAGACGCCAATTGCGGCGCCGGCCGTTTCGAGTTCGGCGACCCGCTCGGCGCAGCCCGGCGTTTCGCCGCCGCGCCGGCTCAAGAGGGCGATCGACCCGGCGCCCCGGGCGGCGAGCCAGCGCGCCGCCTCAAAGCCGAAACCGTCGGCCCCGCCGGTCACCAGATAGGTGCCGTCGCGCCGCACCGTCAGTTCCGGCGGCTCGCGCAGCCGCACCGCGGCGTTGCCGGCCGGCACCAGGACCAGTTTGCCGATGTGGCCGGAGGATTGCATCAGCCGAAACGCCTCGTCGATCTCGGCAAACGAGAAGCTGCGATGGGCGAGCGGCCGGATCGTTCCTGCCGCCAAGGCCGCGGAGACCTCGGACAACAAGGCGCGGGCGAGATCGGGCCGGTGGATCGGCAACTGGTCGACGTCGATCGCAAAATACGAAATGTTCTGGCGCAAGGGCCGCAGATGGACGCGGCGGTTCAGATAGAAATCGCTCTTGCCGAGTTCGAGGAAGCGGCCGAACGGCTTCAAGACCGCAAGGCTCTGTTCCATCGCCTCGCCCGACAGCGAGTTGAGCACGACGTCGACCCCGCTGCCGCCGGTGATCGCGCGGACGGCGTCGGCAAAGGCAAGATCGCGCGAATTGAGCACATGGTCGGCCCCGGCCAGCCGCGCAAAGGCGCGCTTGCCCTCCGACCCGGCGGTGGCGATCACGGTGGCGCCGCGATGCTTGGCGTATTGGATCGCAGCGAGCCCCACCCCGCCGGTGGCGCCGTGGATCAGCACGTGCTCGCCGGGCGCGAGCTTGGCGAGATGGCCCAAGGCATAGAACGCGGTGACAAAGACGACGGGGATCGTCGCGGCCGCGGCAAAGCTCACCTGCGGCGGGATCGGTACGACCGCGTCCGCCATCGTCACGACATGGGTGGCGAGCGAGGCCGGGGCAAAGGCCATGACCCGATCGCCGGCCGCCAATCCGGCAACGCCGGGCCCGAGCGAGCGGACGGTTCCCGCGCATTCGAGACCGAAGGTCGCTCCGGCAAATCCGTCGATCAGGGCTTCTTCGGGCAACAGGCCCATCGCCCACATCATGTCGCGAAAATTGAGCCCAGCGGCCTCGACCTCGATTTCGACCTCGCCCGGTCCGATCGGCCGCGGCGGGCGGGCTTCCCAGGCGAGCGAGCCGAGGCCGCCCGAATGGCTGCTGCCAAGGCTCAGCCCGTCCGAGCGTCCGGCCCAGCGCGGCGGCAACCCCCAGCGCAAGCGCAGCGCGTGCCGACCCTCCGGGGCCCACACGATCTCGCTCTCCGGGCTGTCGGCGAGGAGTTCGCGGGCAAGCCGGGAGGCCCGCTCATGCGCCGGCGTGGCGGCGGCAAAGTCGACGAGACGCAGCGACAGGCGCGGCATTTCGTTGACCAATACGCGCCCGAGGCCCCACAGGGCGGCCCCGACGGAAGCGGTCTCGGGCTCCGCGCCGGTCGCCTGCTGCGCGTCGCAGGTTACCAGCCACAGCGCCGCATGGCGCTCGGCGGCCTCGGCAGCGATATGGGCAAAGGCGGCCAATTGGCGCGCGCCGTCGGCGACGGCGTCGCCCGCTTCCGGCTCGCCTGCGACGAACACCGCGATCGGCGGCGGCGCGCCGTCCCTTTCGTCCGGCCGGTCGTCCCATGCCTCCGTCACCCGGCAGCCCAGTTCGGCGAGTCCCTGCGCGATCGCCTTGGCGCAGCCGCCGCCCCCGGCGAAGACGGCGACCGTGCCCTCGGCGCCCGCAGCCA
>DATFCQ010000346.1:0-8067 GCA_035252905.1 Allostellaceae bacterium
CGCCGGCTGCTGCGGCGCCGCACCGGGAGGCCGCGCCGCCGCCGCCAAGCCGGGAGGACGACCCCAACCCTCTCGAAGCGACAATCTACCGTTTTATCCTGCGCCACAGCCTGCCGCAGCAGCTCCTGCTGCTGGTATTGACCGTGGTGTCCTTTCCGTTCCTCTACGTCTCGCTCGACCTGCCGAAGACGATCATCAACCATGCCATCCAAGGCGGCTCGGCTCCGCGCAAACTGCTCGGGATCGAATTCAGCCAGATCGGCTATCTGTTTGTGCTGTGCGCGGCGTTTCTCGTACTCGTCTTTATCAACGGAGGGTTCAAATACGTCATCAACACCTGCAAGGGCCAGCTCGGCGAGCGCATGTTGCGGCGGCTGCGCTTCCAGCTCTACCACCGCATGCTGCGCTTTCCGCTGAGCCAGTTCCACAAGACTTCCTCGGCCCAGATCATCCCGATGATCACCTCCGAGGGGGAGGCGCTGGGCGGCTTCATCGGCGACGCCTTTGCCCTGCCGGCCTTTCAGGGCGGCACGTTGTTGACGATCGTATTGTTCATGTTCATGCAGGATCCGGTGCTCGGCGCCGCCGCGGTGGCCCTCTATCCGTTCCAGCTCTATGCAATCCCCAAACTGCAGCGCAGGGTCAACCAGCTCGGCCGGTTGCGCGTGCGCGAAATCCGCCGGGTCGCCGACCGCATCCAGGAGAGCGCGTCCGGCATCGTCGATGTGCGCGCCAACGACATGGTCAAATTGCAGTTGGCCGGCTTCGCCGATCTCCTCGGCCACATTTATGACATCCGATTTGAAATCTATCAAAGAAAATACTTTATAAAGTTCCTTAATAATTTTATCGCGCAACTGACGCCATTCTTTTTTTATTCGCTTGGCGGCTATCTGGTGATTCGCGGGCAGTTGTCTTTTGGCGGATTGGTTGCGGTGCTCGCCGCCTACAAGGACCTGGCGCCGCCGTGGCGCGAATTGCTCAATTTCTATCAGATCAAGGAGGATGCGCGGATCAAATACGAGCAGATCGTCGAGCAGTTCGACGTCGCCGACATGGTCGACGCCCACCTGCAACTGGCCGAGCCCGAAACCCCGGCCCGGCTCACCGGGGACGTCGCGGCGGTCAACCTGTCGCTCAGCGAGGATGACAAGAGCCGCGTCGTTGACGGCGTCAGCTTTTCCTTTTCGCTCGCCGAGCACGTCGCCGTGATCGGCCAGGCGGGCAGCGGCAAGGGCGAGCTCGCCATGCTGCTTGCTCGGCTGATCGCGCCGACAGGCGGGCGGATCACGATCGGCGGCGCCGATCTGGCGGCGCTCCCCGATGCGGTCGTAGGCCGCCGCATCGGCTATGTCGGGCCTTCGCCCCATCTGTTCGCCGGGACGCTCTATGAAAACCTGTTCTATGCGCTGTCGCATCGCCCGATGCGGCCGGGCCCGCCCGAGGCGGCGGCCGGACGGCGCGCCCGGCGGCAGAACGAAGCCCGCAAATCCGGCAATATCGAACTCGATATCCGCGCCGACTGGATCGATTACGAGGCGGCCGGGGTCGAGGACGGCGAGGCCCTGTCGCGGCGGATCATCGAAATCCTGGAACAGCTCGACCTTGCCGAAGACGTCTACCGGCTTGGATTGCGCGGATTGCTCGATCCCGCACAAAAGCCCGCCGCCGCGGAGAGACTGCTTGCGGCGCGCGGAGAACTGGCCCGCCGGCTCGCCGCGGAGGGCCTCGGCGATCTCGTCGAGACCTATGACCCCGAGCGCTTCAACTCGAACGCGTCGGTGGCCGAGAATCTGTTGTTCGGGACCCCGCTCGGGCCCGCCTTCGAGGTCGCGGCGCTGGCCGAGAACACCTATGTATTGCGGGTGCTCGACAAGCTCGGCCTGACGCAGGACCTCGTCGAGGCCGGCCGGGAGGTCGCCGAGACGATGGTCGAACTGTTCTCCGACCTGTCGCCCGAGCACGAGTTCTTCGAGCAATTCAGCTTTATCGGAGCCGGCGATCTGCCGGTTTTCGCCGAAATCCTCGCCCGTATCGGCCGCGGGGGGACGCGCGACCTTGCCCGCGCCGATCGCGCCAAATTGCTGTCGCTGCCGTTCAAATTGATCCCGGCGCGGCATCGGCTCGATGTCCTCGATACGGCGATGCAGACGCGCCTGTTGGAGGCGCGGCGGGCGATCCGCACGGAATTGCCGGCCGAGGCCCGCCAACAGATCGAGTTCTTTGACGCCGGGCGTTACAACCGGGCCGCCACGGTGCAGGACAACATCCTGTTCGGCAAGATCGCCTACGGCGTCGCCGACGCCGTGACCCGGGTGCCCCAGATCCTTGCCGAAATCATCGACGCGCTGGCATTGCGCCAGACCATTCTCGAAACCGGCCTCGACCATGATCTGGGCCCCAGCGGCTCGCGTCTGTCGCCGGCGCAGCGGCAGAAGGCGGCGATCGCGCGCGCCGTCCTGAAGCGCCCGGATCTGTTGATCCTGAACGAGGCGACCTCGGCTCTCGACGGGCAGGCGCAGGCGGCGGTGATGAAAGGCTTGCAGCAAGAGCTGGCCGGCCGCAGCATCCTGTGGGTCTTGCAGCGACCGAGTCTGGCGCGAAACTTTGATCGGGTATTGGTGATGAGCCAGGGCAGATTGGAAGAGCAGGGGCGCTTTGCCGAACTCGACACCAAGGGCTCGCTGATGTCTCTGTTGATTGCAGCCGAGTGAACAAGAGACGGCGGACGGGAGGAACAATGAGCCTGAAGCAGGAATTCGAGCTGCTGCGGCGCGTGCCGTTTTTCGCCGAGATCGAGCCGGCGAAGCTGAAATTGCTCGCGTTCATGAGCGAGCGGGTCGCCTTCGATCCGGGCAGAGTGCTGTGCCGGCAGGGCGATCCCGGGGATGCGGCCTATCTGATCATCGAGGGGCAGGCCGAGGTCATCGCCGAGACGCCGGCCGGCCCGATGGTCCTGGCCACCCTCGGGGCCAACGAGATCGTCGGCGAGATGGCGATCTTTCTCGACGTGCCGCGCACCGCGACGGTCAGGGCCAAGGATCGCCTCGTCGCCCTGCGCATCTCAAAAGAACCGTTCCTGCGCATGGTGCGGGAATTTCCCAGCATGGCGGTCTCGATCATGCGCGAACTGGCGCACCGGATCGAAGCCATGAACAACCAACTGCGCAAGGCCCATTCCGAATTGGAGCGGCTGCGCGAAGGCGCCAACATCGCCGCCTGAAGGCGATGAGCCGGCTCGACAGCTTCATCCGCCGGCTTGAGGCGCAGCGCGCCTGCCTCGACCTCGCCACCCGGCTCGTGCGCGAGCTTGAAGGCGAGATCTTGGAAATGGGGCTCGGCAACGGCCGGACCTACGACCACCTGCGCCAGCTCTGCCCCGAGCGCCGGATCTATGTCTGCGAGCGGCGCTTGGCCGCCCACCCCGCCTCGATGCCGCCGGCCGAATTGCTGATCCTCGGCGACATGCGCGAGACCCTGCCGGCGCTCGCGGTGCGCCTCAAAGGCCGGGTGGCGCTCGCCCATTACGATGCCGGCAGCGGCGACGACGACGCCGGCCGCGCCCAGGCGGCGCTGTTGGGTCCGCTTTTCGCGCCGCTGCTGCGGCCGGGCGGCATCCTCGTCAGCGAGCCGCCCTTCGCCCTCGACGGTTTTGCCCCGATCGCCCTGCCCGAGGGGATCATGCCCGGGCGCTATCACATGTACCGGCGGGTTGTGGCGTAAATGTAGGGCGGAAAAGCATAGCGCATTCCGCCGGGCGGAGCCGGATGTCGAAAATGGCGGAATGCGCTGCGCTTTTCCGCCCTACGGTACGGGTCAGCCGGCAAAGGTGATGACAACCGGCACATGGTCCGACGGCCTCGGCCAGAAGCGGCTGTCGCGGCAGACCTGAGCCTCGACCAGCGCCCTCATGAGGTCCGGCGTCACCCAGACATGATCGAGGCGGCGGCCGCGGTCGGCGGCCGCCCAGTCGCGCGCGCGATAGCTCCACCAGGTATAGAGCCGCTGTTCGGGCGGCACGAAATGGCGCACCGCGTCGACAAAGCCGCCGGCCTGCTGCAACGTCCCGAGCTTCTCCACCTCGATCGGGGTGTGGCTGACCACGTTCAACAACTGCCGGTGCGACCATACGTCGGTGGCGAGCGGCGCGACATTGAGATCGCCGACCGCGATCATCGGCGGCCCGCCCCTCCGTTGCGCCGCAAACCACGCCGCGACCTCGTCGAGGAAGCGCAATTTATGAGCGAATTTCGGGTTTGCCTCGGGATCGGGGGTGTCGCCGCCGGCCGGGACATAGAGATTGTGCAGTTCGATCCCGCCGGCGAGCCGCACGAGGGCGTGCCGGCAATCGCTGCGTTCACACCAAGCCCGCGTCTCCAGCGAGAGAAACGGCACCCGCGACAGGATCGCGACGCCGTTATAACCCTTCATGCCGTGCACGAGCATGTGGCGATAGCCCTGCGCGAGAAGCGCCTCGCGCGGGAACAGATCGTCCGGCGTCTTGGTCTCCTGCAGGCAGAGGATATCGGGCTGCCGCTCGGCGACGAGGCGCAGCAGGTTGTCGATTCGCAGCCGGACCGAGTTGATGTTCCAGGTCAGAAGACGGAGCGGCACGGCGGCTAATCCTGCGAGCCGGGGCGGTGCAGCCGCCAAACCCTGAACGCCCAGACCCTGAATGCAATGGCGCCCGGTCGGGGGGGAGGACCGGGCGCCTGCATGTCAGAAGCGTTGGGGGAAATCGGACCCGCAGGGGAAACGGGCCCGTTTAAGGAGAGCTGAGGGCTCTCCCCGCTTCCGAGCCTAATATTTGGGGTATCCGGGACGAAAAAGGAAGAGGGAATCGTGCATAACGTTGTGTCAAAAACGCATGCTGATGGGGGGAACCAAATCAAATTCCCTCATGCCGCGCGAGCTGACCCTGCAACACTAGTAGTAGTTGTAGTGCAAGCTCGTTCAAAAGCCGAGAACAGGGCCCGCGAGAACGGATTTTCCAACAATTTATACTCCGGGTGCCACTGCACGCCAACCACAAATCGCGCCCCCGGCAAGCTGACGGCCTCGATTTGCCCGTCCGGCGCGATGGCCTCGACGACGAGCGGCGGCGCTGGTCGGTCGATGCCCTGCGAATGCAATGAGTTGACGGTGATCTCGCCGGCGCCGAACAACGCAAAGAGGCGCCCGCCCGGGACCACAGTCACGCTGTGCGCCGGGCCATAGGGGCCGTCGGGCGAATCCTTGGGCGAGCGGTGGTTGAGCCGGCCGGGCAATTCGTGGACCCGCTGGTGAAGGGTTCCGCCGAGCGCCACATTCAGCTCCTGGATGCCGCGGCAGATCGCCAGGATCGGCAGGTCGCGCCGCACCGCCGCGCGAATCAGCGGCAGGGTCGTGGCGTCGCGGTCGGGGTCGTGCAGGGTTCCGGGCTGGCTCGGCTCGCCGCCATAGTGGCGGGGCTCGACATTCGACGGGCTGCCGGTCAGCAACAATCCGTCGAGGCGGTCGAGCAGCCGGCACAAATCGGCCTTGGCGCCGACCGCCGGGATCACTACCGGCAGGCATGAGGTCGCTCCGACCAGGGCGTCGATATAGCGGTCGTTTGCCGTGTGGAAACGGCGCTCGTTGAGCGAGCGCAGACAGGCGGGAAGGCCGACGAGCGGCACGTCGTGAGCAGGCATCGGGCGGCTTCAGGGCTCCGTCGAGCGGCCGGTATAGGGATTGCGATATTGGAACAGGTTGGGGTCGAGCGCCATACCGAACTGCTCCTGCGATAGCGTGACCCTCGTCGTCTTCCCCTCGCGGTCGACGACCGACCATTGCCGCAATCTGAGCGGGGTGCGGCTGAACACCATCGTCAGGGAGCCGAGATCGGGATGCGCCCGCTCGCCGACCGTGACCCGCACAAAATCCGGACCGGGGTTGAAGCCGGTCAGCGCCAGACCCTGGCCGAAGCGGATCGGGTCGCGCAGCAGAAACCAGGCCGGCGTCGCCTTCAACCCGATCTGGCTGACCTGGGCCAGGTCCTTGTCGACGTAATAGACGTAGAATCGGTCGGCGATCAGCAGGACCGGCGAGGGCGGATCGTACTCAATGCGCATCCCGCCGGGGCGCTCCAGCCACAGCCGGCCGCTCGCGACGCGGCCGCTGGAGGAGATTTGGGTAAAGCGGGCGGTCATCGTGTGGATGCTGTTCAGATAGGCAAGGATGTCGTGCAATTCGGCGACGTCCTGCGCGTTCGGCGTCGCGGCGGGGACTGCGGCGGCGGCGAGCGCCGGCGCCGCGGTCACCATCAGGGCGAGGCCGGCGGCGCGCATCGCGGCGCGGCCGACGCTCGCCTTGCCGCGTCTGGTCCCGCCGCACTTTCCGCCTGCCGTCATCGCCCTGCCGCTCTCTCGTCCGCCTGTCGCAACGGGAAGATGAGGTGCGCGGGGGCACGCTTCAATCGCGGCCGCGCGCCAGGACCTCGCGCTTGCCGACGTGGTTGGCGGGGCTGACGATCCCCTCGGCCTCCATCCGCTCGATGATCCGCGCCGCGCGGTTGTAGCCGATCTGCAAGTGGCGCTGGACAAAGCTCGTCGACGCCTTGCGCTCGCGGCAGACCACGGCCACGGCCTGATCATAGAGCGCGTCGCCCGATTCGCCGTCGGCCTCGCCGTCGGCCGGATCGAAACCGCCTTCGTCATCGGCGGTGATCTCGTCGATATAATCGGGCTCGCCGCGCGCCTTCAGATCGGAGACGACGCGCTCGACCTCCTCGTCGGCGACAAACGGCCCGTGGACCCGGGTGATGCGCCCGCCGCCTGCCATGTAGAGCATGTCGCCGCGACCCAGCAATTGCTCGGCGCCGCCTTCGCCGAGGATCGTGCGGCTGTCGATCTTGGAGGTCACCTGAAAGCTGATCCGGGTCGGGAAATTGGCCTTGATCGTGCCCGTGATCACGTCGACCGAGGGCCGCTGGGTGGCCATGATCAGGTGGATGCCGGCGGCGCGCGCCATCTGCGCCAGCCGCTGGATCGCCGCCTCGATCTCCTTGCCGGCGACCAGCATCAGATCCGCCATCTCGTCGACGACGACGACGATCAGCGGCAATTCGTCGCTGTCGAGCGGCTGTTCCTCAAACACCGGCTGCCCGCTCTCGGGGTCGAACCCGGTCTGCACCCGGCGCACGAGCTTCTCGCCCCGGGTCTTCGCCTCGGCGATGCGGGCGTTGAAGCCGTCGATGTTGCGCACGCCCAGTCGCGACATCTTGCGATAGCGGGTCTCCATCTCGCGCACGGTCCATTTGAGCGCGAGGATCGCTTTCTTGGCGTCGGTGACGACCGGGGAAAGCAGGTGTGGAATGCCGTCATAGACCGACAATTCCAGCATCTTCGGGTCGATCATGATGAATTTGCAGCGTTCCGGCGGCATCCGGTAGAGGATCGACAGGATCATCGTATTGATGCCGACCGATTTGCCCGACCCGGTCGTTCCGGCGATCAGCAGGTGGGGCATCTTGGCCAGATCGGTCAATACCGGCTCACCGCCGATGTCCTTGCCGAGGATCAGGGCGAGCCGGCCGGAATGCTTTTCATAGAGCGGCGATTCGAGCAGCTCGCGCAGATACACCATCTCGGCCCTGCGGTTCGGCAGTTCGATGCCGATCACGGTGCGTCCGGGCACGACCGCAACGCGGACCGAGATCGCGCTCATCGAGCGGGCGATGTCGTCGGCGAGCCCGATGATCCGCGACGCCTTGATGCCGGGAGCCGGCTCGAACTCGTAAAGGGTCACGACCGGACCCGGGCGGACCTGCACGATCTGTCCGCGGACGCCGAAATCCTCGAGCACGGTTTCGAGCATGCGGGCGTTTTGGGCGAGCGCCTCCTCGTCGATCGCCTCGGCCTTCTTCGCCGGGGGCCGCGCCAACAGGTCGAGCGCGGGCAGGACCGGCTGCGCGTCGGGGAGGGGATCGCGCCGCGCCCGGAATTCGTGCGGGGCGGCGCGTCCAGTCTCGGGGGGCGGCGCGACAAAGGGGCGGAAGCGGGTGTCGCGCTCGGGCGGCGCCGGTTCACGCGGCGGCGCGCGGCGCTC
>DATFCQ010000347.1:0-13240 GCA_035252905.1 Allostellaceae bacterium
CCGCGGCGGCAGCGCGCCGGGCGGCGCGCCGCTGGCCCGGTCTCGCCTTTGCCATCGCCGATTTGTGGGCCGACTGGCCGGTGCATGACGCCGCGCTCGATCTCGTGCTCAGCATCTTCGCGCCGAAAAACTTTTCCGAGACGGCGCGGGCGCTGCGGCCGGGAGGCTGGCTCGCCCTGGTTTATCCAGGCCTCGGCCATCTTGCCGAACTCGGGCGCCGCTATCGGCTGATGGGTCAGCGCGACGACAAAGCGAGACATTATGCCGAGACCGCAAACCGGCTGATCGGGCCGCCGACGGTGAGGCGGCTCGTCCGCCGCGCGGTCCTCGACCCTGCCGCCGTTCGCGACGCGGTGCTGATGGGACCCAATGCCCGTCATATTGCCCCGTCGGCGCTGGACGCCGAAACGGGTCCGGTCGCGGTCACTTTCGATATCGAGGTCCTATTCGCGTGCAAAAGCCGGACGGGGGCCTTTTGGCACCTTAAGGGCACGAGGAACTGGCGATGAATCTGGAACAGTTCGTCCGCCGCGCCCGTCAAGGCGAGGCGAGGGCCTTTGTGGAATTAGCGCGGCGCTTTCAGCGCTTGGTCTTTGGCAATCTCGGTTCCTACGTGTAGCCCCCCATGTCGATCCCCGCTCGGTTTCCAAAATCGGCTTCAGCCGGGTGCCCGGAGGACGCAGGCTTCACATCCCCTCTCCACGGTCAGGTTTCAGAAGAGCGGGAACAATCCACAAAATTGGGGAAAAGCGTGTGCACAGGGCGGTGGCATTGATGTGAATCCCGAAGTCCATCCGCTATTTGGAGACGGCCGATAGCCTCTGCCTAAAAAGGCGGCAGAGCCGGGGCTCACATCACCTTTCGAAAATGCGGGCGTCGATGACCATCAGACCGCGGCGATCGAACAGCGCGACCCGCTCCCCGTCGCGGACGACCAGGAAGCAAGCGTGGAGCGGCCTGATCTTTTGCCATTGGCGGCACAGCCGATCGCCGCTGATGTTCCATGAACCGCTGTCGCCAAGGGTCGGCTCGCGTCCTTTGAAGAGGACGGCGCCGCCGTCGCGATCGAGGCGCATCCGGTAGGGGCCGCCGGTCGCGGTCTCGCCAAAGAGCAATGTCTTGCCGGGCAGCAGCCGGGCGAGCGCGGCGCCGTCCTCGCGCGTGCCGCGGGCCGTCGCGATCGAGGCGTCGCTACCGATGTCCGGCAATCCGGCCGCATCGAGCACAAGCCACAGCAGCCGGCCGATCTCTCTGATGTTGGGTCCGCCCTCGGGCCGATGCGGGGCGCGGTGAATGACGACCAGATCGTAAGCCGGCATGACAAAGGCGAATTGACCGCCCGCGCCTGCAGCGAAAAAGGTGCCTTGCGGCACTTTGACCGCCGGCGCCATGCTGTCGTCGAGGAACCCGACCCACCACAAATAGCCGTAGCCGGGGCCGAAGTCGGATTGCGAATAGGCGCGCGTGCTCTCTTCGACCCATTGCGCCGGAATGATCTGGCGGTCGCGCCATCTGCCGCGATTGAGATAGAGCAGGGCAAAGCGGGCGAGGTCGCGCGCGCTCATCGTGAACGTATAGGCCGGATAGACCGACGCGGCACCGGTCACATACTGGCCGTCCGAGGGGCGGTAATCCTGCATGCCGATCGGCCGGGCGATCTCGCGCTCGAAGGCATCGTAGATCGACGATGGCTGCGCATGCTCGTAGATTGCACCGAGCGCATTGAAATCCCAGTTGTTGTAATACCAGAACGTCCCCGGCCTGTGGCTGAACCGGGGCGGCCGCAATGCCGCCATTCGCGGCGTCTCGTACAAGGCCGGATGGTAGATCCCGGAACGCGCTTCGAGCAGATCGCGCACGGTCGCCGCCTTTTCCTCGGCGCTGAGCGAGGGCGCGTTGTCGTCGATGCCAAGTTCGCCGAGCGTCGCGTCGAGAGCGATCTGACGGCGGTCGACCGCAATGCCGATCAGCGCGCTCAACAGGCTCTTGCGCACCGAGGCGAGCGGCGTCTTCGCCGCAATATCGCCCCATTGCGCGACGACGCGCCCGTGCTGGACGATCATCACCGCGGTCGAGCCGATCTGGTGCGACCAGGCTTCGGCCTTGGCCAGCTTTTGGCGCGACCATCCCGCCGCGTCAGCGGCGACAGGCTGCCATGCGGCGCCGGGGAAATGCCCGCCGGCGTAACTCTGGATCGGCAGCAGACAGAGGAAGACGAGAAGCCCGATCCGGTGGCGTTTCATCTGCCCTCTCCCGGCATCGCCGCGCGCAGCGCCCTATCGAGCGCGGTGTCGCCGGCGGGGTCCTCGGCGCCAAAAAATTTGTAGTTGCCGGCGGTCACGGCGACGACGAGATCGCGGCTCGGCACGACATAGAGGCGCTGGCCGCCATGGCCGATCCCGCCGACCCAGGCGATGTTGCGGTTGTCGAGCGAGGCGTGACCCCGCCACCACAGATAACCATAGGCGTCGGCAATGGCGGACAGCCAGCCCGAAGGGCTGTGCGCTGCCGTCATCTCTCTGATCCAGGCAGCCGAGACGACCCGCCGCCCGTGCCAGAGGCCGCGGTTCAAGACGAGCTGGCCGATCTTTGCCAGATCGCGCGGCCGCAACCGCAGCCCCCAGGAGGCGGCCGGCGCGCCGTTCGGCATCCGCGCCCACTGCCAATCGGTGATCCCGAGCGGGTCGAACAGCGCCTGTTTGGCAAAGCGATCGAGCGGCTGGCCGGAAACCTTCTTCACTATGGCGCCGAGCACCTCGACGCCGCCGCCATTGTAGTTCCAGATTTTCCCCGGCGTCGCTTCGAGCGGCTGATCGAGCACGAAACGATACGGGTCGGGCGCGGCATCCATCCGCTCCACAGAGCGCGTCGAGACCGACGTCCAGATCAGTCCCGAAGTCATCGACAACAGGTTGCGCAGGGTGAGGCGATCCCTGTCCGGCGTGCGCAGGTCGGCGTATTGAGGGAAAAAGGACAAGACCGGCGCATCAACGCTCTTGAGCAGGCCGCGGTCGAGGGCGATGCCGACGAGGATCGCGACGATGCTCTTTGTAATCGATTGCAGATCATGCAGGGTGTTCGCATTGTGCGGCATGGTCCGCGACGGCTCCCGCCAGTGCTGCAGCTCCGGCCAGCGCTGGTCCCTGCCGGTGAAATAATGCTCATAGACAAGCGCCCCGTGCCGCACGATGACGACGCCGTTGGGATCGGCCTCCGCCAATGTTTCAAGACGCGGGCCGATCGCGCAGATCAGCCCGGGAGCGAGGCCCTCCCGCTCAGGCGCGGCAACCGCCCAGCCGTCTCCCAATGCGGCCGGAATGCCGCAATGCGCCGGCGGCGCGGCGAAGGCAACGCTCGGGACGAGGACGACCGCAAGCGCAACCGCACCGATCCGCCGCATGGCCGCGCCCTCCCTGTCCGGGGCCGTTTGATCCGATGCGAAAGCCCCGATTGCGATTTTAGTTTAAACTATCCAAGGATCGGCGTCGCGACCCGCCTTTCTGCGGTCCGGGCGTTTCCCGGTCGTATGGAACCGGGTTTCGCGGGGTCATATCGAGGAGACCGAACTTGGCCAGGATTTCGGCAGGCTGGGAGTATCGGACCGCGACCGACCTTGTGGCAGCGCTCGCCGAGAGGCGCATCTCCTCGGTCGAGCTTGTCGAGGCCGCGATCGCGCGTATCGAGGACTTCGATCCGCCGATCAACGCCGTCGTCGTGCGCGACTTCGAGCGGGCGCGGGTAGCGGCGGCGGCGGCCGACGCGGCGTTGCGGCGCGGCGAGCGCCGGCCCTTGCTCGGTCTGCCGATGACCGTCAAGGAATCCTTCAATGTGGCCGGATTGCCGACAACATGGGGCGATCCGAGGTTCAAGGATTGGCAGCCGCAGACCGACAGCCTCGCCGTGGCGCGGCTCAAGGCAGCGGGCGCGGTCATCCTCGGCAAGACCAACGTGCCCCTCATGCTCGCCGATTGGCAAAGCACCAACGAGATCTACGGCACGACGAACAACCCCTGGGATCGCGCGCGCACGCCGGGCGGCTCGTCGGGCGGTTCGGCGGCGGCGCTCGCCGCCGGTTTTGTGCCGCTCGAACTGGGCTCGGACATCGGCGGCTCATTGCGCGCGCCGGCGCATTACTGCGGCGTCTTCGCCCACAAGCCGAGCCTCGACCTCGTGCCGATGCGCGGCGCCGGGCCGCCGCAGAGCCCGGCATGGCCGGCGAAGCTTGATCTGCCGGTGATCGGCCCCTTGGCCCGCAGCGCCGCCGACCTCGCATTGGCGCTCGAGGTTCTGGCCGGCCCCGACGAAGCATCGGACGGGGTTGGATACACGCTTGCCCTGCCGGCGCCGCGGCACGAGGATCTCGCCTCCTACAGGGTATTGGCGATCGACGAGCATCCGCTGTTTCCGACCGCTGCCGGCGTGCGGGCAGCGCTCGCCGACCTGGTGGAGCGTCTTGCCAAAGCCGGCGCAAAAATCCTGCGCGCCGACCCGAACCTGCCCGATTTGGCGGAGACCGCCCGGATCTATGTCGAACTGCTGATGGCGGTCTACGCGGCCGACCTGCCCGACGCGGAGTATCAGAAGGCCGAGGCGGCGGCGCGCGCGGTGCCGCCCGGCGATCAGAGCCTGCGGGCGTTCCGATTGCGCGGCCGCGCGCTCAGCCACCGCGACTGGACGCGGGCGAACCGCATGCGCGGGCGCCTGCGTGAGGGATGGCGCGCCCTCTTCCGGGAGGTCGACGTCGTTCTGTGCCCGCCGATGCCGACACCCGCCTTTCCCCACGACCCTACGCCCGAACAGGGCCGGCGGCGGATCGAGGTCGACGGCAGGCAGCTCCTCTACCCGGACCAGATCGTGTGGGCGACCATCGCGACATTGTTCGGCCTGCCGGCCACCGTAGCGCCGATCGGTCATAGCGAAACGGGCCTGCCGATCGGGGTGCAGATCATTGGCCCCTTTCTCGAGGACCGCACGCCCCTTGCTTTTGCCGGGCTGATCGAGCGGGCGTTCGGCGGCTTCGTGCCGCCGCCCTAATCGCCCGGCCGGCTGTGCCAATGCCCCTGCCTGCGGCTCGGATAGGGAGGATCACATCGCCGCTGTTCGGTACGGGCCGAGATCGGGCGCAGCCGGTACAGCACAATAGACCGGTTCATCGCCGTGAAATCGGCCCGGCTGCCGACGCCGATCGAGCCGAGCGTCATGTTGCGCCCGCTGAGAAGCAGCGGGTCAGCATGATCCCGGACCGCGACAGACTCGACCCGACCAGGCCAATATGTCCGCATCCCTCTGCTTTTCTGCGGCGCTCTGCCGCAGCGACCCGACCGGGCGTTCCCCGCTCCCGGCATCGGGATTAAAAATAAAATTAAAGACGGGGAACGCAGCAAATGACATTGCAAAAGCCTGATTATCCATCGCGGCGCGGGGTCTTGATCGGAGCCGCCGCCGCTGCCGCCGGTCTGGCCCTGCCGGGTCCTGCCGAGGCCCAGGCGATTGCGGGGGTGCTGCGCATCGGCATGACCGCGGCCGACATCCCGCTGATGACCGGCGCGCCCGACAACGGCTTTGAAGGCTACCGGTTTTGCGGCTACACGCTTTACGACGCGCTGTGCAACTGGGATCTGTCGTCGGCCACCAAGCCGTCCGACGTCGTCCCCGGTCTTGCCGAGAGCTGGGCGATCGATCCCAAGGACAAGACGAAGTGGGTATTCAAATTGCGCCACGGCGTCAATTTCCACGACGGCTCGCCGTTCAATGCCGATGCCGTCGTATGGAATTACGACAAGTTGATCAACAAGAGCGCGCCGCAATTCGACCCGCGCCAGGTTGCCCTGATCGGCTTTCGCATCCCGTCGATCAAGGCGGTGCGCAAGATCGATACGTACACGATCGAGTTCACGACCCCCTCGCCCGACGCCTTTGTGCCCTATCAGGTGGTCTACATCCCGATCGCCAGCCCGAAGCAATGGGAAGCGGTCGGCAAGGACTGGGCGAAATTCAACGAGCACCCGTCCGGCACCGGCCCGTTCAAATTCGACAAATTCGTCCCGCGGCAGCGCGCCGAATTCGTGCCCAACAAGGATTACTGGGACAGGAAGCGGATCCCGAAAACCGATCGGGTGGTCTTGCTGCCGTTGCCCGAGCCGAATTCGCGCACCTCGGCCTTGTTGTCCGGCCAGGTCGACTGGATCGAGCAGCCTTCGCCCGACGCCGTGCCGCAGCTCAAATCCGCCGGCATGCAGATCACCTCGAATCCCTATCCGCACATCTGGCCCTATCATCCTTCGGTGCTCCCGGACAGCCCGTTTCACGACATTCGCGTGCGCAAGGCGATCAACCTCGCGATCGATCGCGACGGCCTCGTCAAACTGGTCGGCGGGTATGCATTGCCGGCGAAAGGCCATGTATTGCCGGACAGCCCGTGGTTCGGCAAACCGAGCTTCGACATAAAGCATGACCCGGCGCAGGCGAAAAAGCTGCTAATCGAGGCGGGCTACGGCCCGTCCAAGCCGCTCCACCTCAAATTTGCGATCTCGGCGAGCGGCTCGGGCCAGATGCTGCCGTTGCCGATGAACGAATACGTCCAGCAGAACCTCGCCGATGTCGGCGTCAAGCTCGACTTCGATGTGACCGAATGGCAGGCGCTGATCGACCGCTGGCGGGCCGGCGCCAAGAGCCCGATGAACAAGGGCATCGACGCCGTCAACGTCAGCTATGCGACACAGGATCCGTTCTCCGCCTTCACCCGTTTTCTGCGCTCGGATCTGCACGCGCCGAGCGGGGTCAATTGGGGGTTCTACAGCGATCCCGCAATGGACAAATTGCTCGCGGCGGCGCAGACGGCCCCCGATCCGGCGACGCTCAATGCCGCGCTGGCGCGGATCCATCAGAAGATGGTCGACGATGCAGTGATGATCTGGGTCGTACATGATACCGGCCCGCGCGCGATGAGCCCCCGCGTCAAGGGTTTTGTTCAAGCGAAGAACTGGTTCCAGGATCTGACGCCGGTGTCGGTGGCATGAGTATTCGCACATGCTGCTGGCGCTGATCGTCCGCCGCATCCTCTACGCGTTGCCGATCGCGATCGGCGTCACCGTCGTATGCTTCTCGCTGGTGCATCTGGCGCCCGGTGATCCGTTGAACGCGGTCGTCGGTCCGGATGCCCCGGCCGATGTGGTCGCGAGCCTGAAGCGCGCCTACGGCTTCGACAAGCCGCTGCCGATCCAGTACGCCAAATGGCTGTTGCGCGCCGCGAGCGGCGATCTGGGCCGCTCGGTCGCCACTGGCCGGCCGGTGACCGAGGAGATGCGCCATTCGATCGGCAACTCGGTCGCGCTCGCCCTGGTCGGCGCGGTGATCGGCTTTACCTTCGGCTGCCTGTTCGGCGGTATTGCCGGCTATGCCCAGGGCGGGGTTGTCGACAGGGTCGCCTCGTTTTTTGCATTGCTCGGAGTGTCGGTGCCGCATTACTGGCTCGGCATGGTCATGGTGATCCTGTTCTCGGTCGAGTTCGGCGCCTTGCCGGCGATCGGGATCGGCCCGCACGGCGCGGCGATCTGGGCATGGACCGGGGCGGACTGGGCGCATGCAATCCTGCCGGCGATCACTTTGGCGGTGATCCCTTTGGGGATCGTGACCCGCACGGTGCGCGCCGCGGTGGCGGAGGCGCTCAATCAGGAATTTGTCCAGGCGCTGCGCGCCAAGGGCCTGCGCCCGGGCGCGGTGTTGCGGCACGTCATGAAGAACGTCGCGCCGGTCTGCCTCGCGGTGATGGGCATCCAATTCGGCTACATGCTCGGCGGCTCGATCCTGGTCGAGACCGTGTTCGCCTGGCCGGGCACCGGCTTTCTGATGAACGACGCGATCTTCCGCCGCGACATCCCGGTCTTGCAGGGCGTCATTTTGGTCCTCGCGATGTTTTTTGTCGCGCTGAACCTGATCGTCGACATCGCGCAGACCCTGATCGATCCGCGCATGCGCCGCGGCACGACGCGATGACATTGCCTGCACTCGACATTGTCCCTGCACCGCCGGCGCCGACGATTGCGCCGCCGCCGGGACGCGGCTATTGGAAGCGGGTCGGTCGGCAATTGTCGCGCGATCCCGTGACGATCGTCTGCGCGACAATCCTCGTTCTGATCTTCCTGTCCGCGATCTTCGCCGATCATCTGGCGCCGGCCGACCCGTACAAGACCGACATGATCGACCGGCTGAAGCCGTTCGGCTTCCGCGGCCATCTCTTCGGCACCGACGAACTCGGCCGCGATGTGCTGTCCCGCCTGCTCTACGGCGGCCGACTGTCATTGCTGATGGGGGTATCGCCGGTGGTCGGCGCCCTGGCGATCGGCGGCATGCTCGGGGTCGTCGCCGGGTTTGTCGGCGGCGCGGTCAACACATTGATCATGCGCACGGTCGATGTGTTCTATGCCTTCCCCTCGGTGTTATTGGCAATTGCGATCTCGGGCTCGCTCGGCGCCGGCATCACCAACGCGATCCTGTCTCTGACGATCGTCTTCATCCCGCCGATCGCGAGGGTCTGCGAGAGCGTGACGACCGGGGTGCGCAACCTCGACTATGTCGGCGCGGCCCGCGCCAGCGGTGCGGGGGCGCTGAGCATCATGCGGGTCCACGTATTGCGCAACGTTCTGGGGCCGATCTTCGTCTATACGACGAGCCTGATCAGCGTCAGCATCATCCTCGCTTCGGGTCTGTCGTTTCTCGGCCTCGGGGTCGAGCCGCCGCACGCCGAGTGGGGCCTGATGCTGAACACATTGCGCCCGGCCATCTATATCGATCCCGCCGTGGCGGCGATCCCGGGCGCCGCGATCCTCCTCACGTCGATCTGCTTCAACCTGCTGACCGACGGATTGCGGCAGGCGATGGACGTGCGGGCATGAGTGCGGACGGTTCAGAGTTACTGGTCGTCCGCGGCTTGCGCAAATATTTCCCGGTGCGCGGCCAAGGCCGCTGGCGCGGCCGGCTCTGGGTGCGCGCGGTCGACGGGGTCGACCTGTTTGTCCGCCCGGGCGAGACCCTCGGTATCGTCGGCGAGTCGGGCTGCGGGAAATCGACGCTCGCCCGCCTGCTGATCCGGCTCGTCGAGCCGGATGCCGGCGAGGTGATCTTCGACGGCAAGGCCGTCGGCGCCCGCGGCGGCATCGCGGTGCGCGAGATGCGCCGCGCGGTGCAGATGGTGTTCCAGGACAGCTTCGCCTCGCTGAACCCGCGGCTCACGGTCGAGGCGACGATCGCCTATGCGCCGGCCGTGCACGGAGCCTCGGCGGCGGA
The DNA here is from genome assembly GCA_035252905.1 of Allostellaceae bacterium. Classification (GTDB taxonomy): domain Bacteria; phylum Pseudomonadota; class Alphaproteobacteria; order ATCC43930; family CGMCC-115725; genus AP-15. Next base: position 9,286 of record DATFCQ010000347.1, read on the forward strand.
GGCGCGCCGGCGCACCCATGCGGTATTGGCGCAGGTCGGGCTTGCGCCCGAGCAGTTCGCCGACCGCTATCCGCACGAATTGTCGGGCGGGCAGCGCCAGCGCGTCAACATTGCCCGCGCTTTGGCCTTGCAGCCGCGTCTGCTGATCCTCGACGAGGCGGTTTCGGCGCTCGACAAATCGGTCGAGGCTCAGGTGCTCAATCTGCTCCTCGATCTGAAGGACGAGCTCGACCTGACCTATCTGTTCATCAGCCACGACCTCAACGTCGTCCAGTATCTGAGCGACCGCGTCGTGGTCATGTATCTTGGCCGGGTCGTCGAGATCGGCCCGGTCGAGGCGATCTACGGGAGCGCGGCGCATCCCTATACGCGGGCGCTCTTGGCGGCCATGCCGGCGATGGACCCCGACGCGCGGGCGAGCGAACCGCCGCTGCAGGGCGACCCGCCGAACCCGATCGATCCGCCGAGCGGCTGCCGTTTCCGTACGCGCTGCGCTTTTGCCGAAGCCGTATGCGCGGCGGTCGATCCGCCGCTGACCGCAATCGGCGACAGGGCCGGCGTGGTGCTCGATCCCGGCCGGACGAGCGGCGGCGGCCATTACGCGGCCTGCCTGATGAACCTGCCCGGCTCCGGACACAGCCGGGCGTCGCAACGCGACAAGGAGCCGGTATGAATAGCATCGATCCCGACCACCTCGCCCAGCTCGTGCAGGAATTGCACGGCTATGCTCTCGACAGTACGGGGGCGGCGCGCGCCGCCGCTATGGTCTCCGGGATCGCCGCCGCGCTCGCGGCTCTGATCGTCGAGCCGCAGTTTCACGAGGAGCCGGCGGGCTTCGCGGCGACATTGGCCGCGCTCGCTCCCGAGGAGAGGTGAGATGGCGGAGCTGACCGATCTCGGGCTCGTCGAGCTGGCCGAGGCGATCCGCGCCCGGCTGGTCTCGTCGCGCGAAGCGACCGAGGCCGCGCTCGCCCGGGCCCGGACCGTGCAACCGGCGACCAACGCTTTTATTGCGCTCGACGAAGCCGGCGCGCTTGCCGCCGCCGATGCCGCCGATAGGGCGCTGGCGCGCGGCGGCGCCATCGGGCCGTTGCACGGCGTCCCGCTCGCGCACAAGGACATGTTCTTCCGCAAGGGGCGGGTCAGCGGCTGCGGCAGCGCGATCCTCAGGGACGTGCCGGCCGATCGCACCGCAACCGTATTGGCGCGGCTCGACAATGCCGGCGCGCTCGACATCGCCCGCCTCAACATGGCGGAGTTCGCCTTCGGCCCGACCGGACACAATGTGCATTACGGCGATGGCCGCAACCCCTGGGACCCGGCGCGCATCACCGGCGGCTCGTCGAGCGGCTCGGGCGCCGCCGTCGCCGCACGCGCCGTGTGGGGCGCGCTCGGCTCCGACACCGGCGGCTCGATCCGGCTGCCGGCCGCATTGTGCGGGATCGTCGGCCTCAAGCCGACCCATACAAGGGTGAGCCGCTACGGCGCGATGGGGCTGTCGTTCAGCCTCGACACGATCGGGCCGCTGGCGCGCACGGTGCGCGACGCCGCGCGCCTCCTCGCCGCTATCGCCGGCCCCGATCCATGCGATCCGACCGCCGCTTCCCACCCGGTCGGGCGCTACGAAGAGGCGGCCCGCGCCGGCGCGGCGGGTGGCCTCTCGGGAGTCCGCATCGGGGTTCCCGGCAATTATTACGGCGATGATCTCGATCCCGAGATCCGCGGCTGCTGGCAGGACGGAGCGAAGCTTCTGGCAGGGCTCGGGGCCGAAATCGTCGAGGTGAAGATCCCATTGCACGAGCATCTCTCTTTTCTGGCGAACGCGATCGCCGCGACCGAGGGGGCCACCCTGCACGGGCATTGGATGCGAACCCGCAAAGAGGATTACAGTCCGCAGGTGCGCGCGCGCATCGAGATGGGGTTCGCCGTCCCGGCGCGCCATTACCTCGCCGCGCTGACGCTCCGGCCTCGGCTCGTCCGCGAATTCTGCGACCGCGTCTTCGCGGCCTGCGATGCGCTGTGGGCTCCGGCGCTCGCCCAGCCCGCGCCGGAGCGCGCCGCCACCGATTTCGGCGACGGGCCGGATATGGTCGCGGGGCTTGCCGAGCTGACCCGGCTATTGCGCCCGTTCAACTATCTCGGCCTGCCGGTCGTCGCATTGCCCGCCGGCTTCGACCGCAATGCGATGCCGATCGGCATGCAGCTTGCCGGCCCGCCCTTTGCGGAAGCGCGGCTCGTGCGCATCGCCGCGGCGTTCGAGAACGCCGCCGGCCTTGCCGCCCGGCGCCCGCCTTTGTAATGGGCGAGGCCGCGCCGCTGCTGCGCATCGAGGATCTGCGGGTCGCAATCCGCGGGGACGAGAGGCGCATCCAGATCCTGCAGGGCGTCAGCCTCGATCTCGCGCGCGGCGAGGTCTTGTGCCTGCTCGGCGAGTCGGGGAGCGGCAAGAGCGTCACATTGCGCAGCATGTTGCGCCTGTTGCCGGCCGGGCGCACGACGATCGAAGGCCGCATCCTATTCGACGGCCAGGATCTGCTAGAGCTGCCGCTGCCCGCCCTGTCCGACCTGCGCGGCCGCCGGATTGCGATGATCTTTCAGGAGCCGGCGACCGCCTTCGACCCGGTCTACACGATCGGCCGGCAGATCGTCGAGACGATCCGCCGGCATGAGGCGATCAGCGCAAGGGACGCCTTCGGCCGCGCCCGGGAATTGCTCGATCGCGTGCAGATCCCCTCGCCCGAGCGCCGGCTCCAGGCCTACCCGCACGAATTGTCGGGCGGCATGCGCCAGCGCGCGATGATCGCATTGGCATTGGCCTGCCGCCCCGCATTGCTGTTGGCCGACGAGCCGACGACGGCGCTCGACGCCACGGTGCAGATCCAGATCCTGCTCTTGCTGCGCCGATTGCAGCAGGAACTCGGGCTCGCCATCATCTTCGTCACGCACGATATCGGCGTCGCCGTCGAGATCGCCGATCGCATCGCCGTCATGTATGCCGGGCGTATCGTCGAGAGCGGGCCGGTGCGCGACATCCTGCGCGATCCCGGCCACCCTTATACCCAGGGACTATTGGCCTCGACCTTGCGCAAGGGCGAACGCGGCCGCCGGCTTGCCGCGATCCCCGGCGCCCCGCCCGATCTCGCCGCCCTGCCCCCGGGCTGCGCCTTCGCGCCGCGCTGCGATCGGGCCGAGGCCGCATGCGCGATGGCCGTGCCGCCGCTCGTGCGCCCGTCCGCCGAGCGCTGGATCCTGTGCCGGAGGCCCGCGCTGCGCGGCGACGTGAACGGCACTCCAGTTTAGGTTCGATTTTGGTCACCCGAGAGTTTCAAAAATCAAGCAGGGTTTCGTCGGATAATCCACACACCACCATCGCCACCCGAAACTCCCTCTCCGCCCACGGGGCGGAGCTGACAGGGGTAGGTATGGCGGATCGCCGGCGGTGCGGCGCACCCCCTCCCAACCCTCCCCCATCAAGGGGGAGGGCCGGCCCTTCGACAAGCTCAGGAGGGGGTGATCCGGCACTGCTCCCGAAAACCATCTCTATGGAGACTCAAGCAGATACATTCTCCAAGCTGGGTATACCTGCCCTTGTCAGCGGGGGCGGAGAGGGTCGGGATGGAGGATTCCACGGAATTGGCCGACGCCCACCTCACCCTCCCATCGCTTCGCGATGGGCCCCTCCCTCTCCCCCCTAAAGGGCGGAGAGGGCTTTTGTGTGCGAATCGACGAAATCCTGTTCAAACCCCGTCCCGTTGAGGGGTACAGTTTTCGGGGCTGGGCGGCGGTGATCGCCGCCATCGTGTCCTCGAGATGGGCCGCCTTGCGGACCCGCGGCAAAGAGAGGCGCACCGCGCGGTCGCGGCGCGGCGGCACCAGGCGTTCGAGGCAGAGCCGCAAGGCCGCGGCGTCGCCGGCGAGGGCGAGCGCGATCGCCTTGCGGGTCAGCGCCTCGGCC
>DATFCQ010000348.1:0-15129 GCA_035252905.1 Allostellaceae bacterium
GCCGCTTCGCGCCCCTCGGCCGCATTCGCCGCCGCCGCGGCCAAGATCCGCGCCGGCAGCGCCGCCGGCAGGGTCGCCGAGATCGCCCATCAGGTGCACGGCGCGATCGGCTTCACCCACGAGCATTCCCTGCATCGCCTGACCCGGCGGCTGTGGTCGTGGCGCGACGAGTTCGGCAGCGAAAGCTGCTGGTCCCTCGAACTCGGCCGCAGGACGCTGCAGGCCGGCGCCGACGCGCTGTGGCCGGCGATGACCGAGCGCTGATCGATATACTTCCTGCCTCAAGGCTCCAGCGGCAGCGCCGCGTATCGCAGGTCATCCGATACGAGAGGCTTGCCGTACCTGGCAAATACCTCAGACAGATTTGTCAAACGCCTCAAGAGAGGATCACAGAGAGGCAGCCTCCGCAGGCGCGCCGCAGCGGCCCAAAGCGGCGATGTACAGTCTCTCTGTCCGCGTTCCCGCTCTTGCCCCTTTGGGGCAATGATCAGGTCGGTTGATTTCTCATCAAACGAGGCATGATAGTTCCGCGGAGGAGGCTTATCCCGTTGCTTCCGGTAGACTCAATATCTGGTTGTCATGGCCGGACTTGATCCGGCTATCCACGCCGCGAAACCGGCTCCAGCGCTGGCAAACGCGTGGATGCCCGGGTCGAGCCCGGGCATGACGTAAGATACAAAACCTGGTAGTACCGGAATAATCGGGATAAGCCTCCCTCGGAGAACGTCCTTCCGAACGGTGCCAGGAGCGGACGTGGAATTCATCTTTGGCGATCATCGGCTCGACACCGAGCGGCGGGAACTTCGCCGCGCCGGAGAGCCGATCCCGTTGCAGCCGCAGGTGTTCGACCTGCTGGTCTATCTGGTGCGCAACCGCGAGCGCGTCGTCAGCAAGGACGATCTGCTGGCGGCGGTATGGGGCGGCAGGATCGTCTCGGAATCGACGCTCACCAGCCGCATCAACGCGGTGCGCAAGGCGATCGGCGACAATGGCGCCGCGCAGCATCTGATCCGGACCGTGCCCCGTCGGGGCATCCGCTTCGTCGGGACCGTACGGGAGGAGCCGCAGCCCGCAGCGGCCGATCTCTCGCCGGCGGTTGTCGCGCGCGCGCTCGTCGACAAGCCGTCGATCGCGGTGCTGCCCTTTGCCAATATGACCGGCGATCCGGCGCAGGATTATTTCGTCGACGGCATGGTCGAGGAGATCATCACCGCGCTGTCGCGGATCCGCTGGCTTTTGGTCATCGCCCGCAATTCCAGCTTCACCTACAAGGGCCAAGTCGTCGACGTCAGCGAGATCGGGCGCGAACTCGGCGTGCGCTACGTGCTCGAAGGCTCGGTCAGGAAGGCGGGCGAGCGGGTGCGCATCGCCGCGCAATTGATCGACGCCGCGACGGATGCGCACCTCTGGGCCGATCGCTTCGACAGCTCGCTCGCAGACGTGTTCGAGCTTCAGGATCAGGTCGCCGTCAGCGTCGCCGGTGTGATCGAGCCGGCCTTGCAGATCGCTGAAACCGAGCGTTTGGCCGGGCGCCGAACGGACGATCTGACCGCCTACGACCTCTATCTGCGCGCCTATGCGACGTTCTTCTCATCGGCGACGAAAATCCCCGAGGCGCTCTGTCTGCTCGAGCACGCGGTCGCGCGTGATCCGCACTACGGACCCGCCCTCGCCTGGGCGGCGGTCTGCTGTCTGCGGCTGTGCATGGACGGCCGCAGCGGAGATCCGCAGGATGACGGCCGCAAGGCCGTCGATTTCGCCCGGCGGGCGCTGCAGGTGGCCGGCGATGATCCCGGCATCCTCGCCAACGCCGCCCTCGCACTGGCGTATTTCGGCGAGGACATCGCGGCAATGACCGCATTGGCTGATCGTGCGCTCTCGCTCAATCCAAGCTTCGCCCGCGGATGGTACATCAGCGGCTGCCTCAGACACTGGGCGGGTCATCCCGAGCTTGCCATCGACCATATCGAGACGTCGCTGCGTCTCAGCCCGCGCGCGCGGGTCGGCTTGCCTTTCACAATTATCGGAGCGACGCATTTCGTCAGCCGGCGCTTCGACGAGGCCGTGCCGAAGCTCCTCTTCGCAATCCAGGAGGACCCCGATTATCCTCCTCCCTACCGCTATCTCGCCGCATGCTATGCGCAGATGGGGCGGCTCGACGATGCGAAGGAGGTCGTCCGGCGGCTGCGCGCGATCACGCGCCTCGTGGTGCCGAGCTTTGCCCAGCTTCGCAATCCCGCTCACCGCGAGCTGCTCCTTTCGGGGCTGCGCTTGGCGGCCGGCGAGGCATTACCCGTCAGCCGGCAAAAAGCTGATCGTAGGACAATCCCCAGGGCGGGCGCAGAAAGCCGAGCGCGCGCACGTCCTCAAACCAATAGCCGAACGGCGAGGACCGGGAGAGGGTCCCGCCGCCAATGACCCGGCATATCCGGCGCAGCACCGATTCCGCCAATTCGGCGATCGCCGTCTTTGCCTGCACGGCGCGAAGGCGGCTGTCCGCGTCCTTCTCCACGGCCTGCAGCATGCCTTCGTAGGCTTGCGCGAGCAGCCAGCCCTCCAGTTCGGCCCGCGCCCATTCCACCCGCTCATAGGCGCGCAGCCCCTCCCGCCGGGCGACCTGCTCGCGCGCCGTGGCGAGTGCGACTTCCGCCACGCCGGCAATGACGGCGGTGAAGCAGCACTGGGTCAGCCCACCGCTCGCTGCCTGGATCGCGGCAAGCTGGCCCGGCCAGGCGATGCGTATGGCCGGGAAGTCGTTGAATGACATTGCATGGCTTTGGGTGGCGGCCATTCCCTGGCCATCCCATGCGGCCGTCAGGGTCACTCCGACCGAGCCGTCCCACGGCACTTTGCGCATGTCCAGAAAGAACAGGTCCGGCGCCGTCTCTCCTTCCGGCACGGCGACGGTGATCATGAACGAGGTGATCCCCGACCCGCTGCCAAAATTCTTCTTTCCGCTGAGCCGGTAATTGCCATCAGACGTCTCGCGTCTGGCTATGGCCTTTGTCCTGCCGAGGTCGCCCGAGGCGCCAGGCTCGGAGGCAATGGTTCCCCACCATGCGCCGTCGCATACGGTGCCGAAAATCGACCGCCGCTGCGCCTGCCAGGCCGCTTGAAACGGCGCCGGCGCCTCCGGCGTCGCCATCCAGAAGTTCAACACCGCCGGGTGCATCGCGCAGACCAGCGCGACCGAGGAATCGCCGTGCGCGAGGACCCGGAGCATATCGCAGATCGGACGCGCTGAACGCTGCACGCTTTCCCAGATGCCTCCCGCTTCGACCGGGACCCCGATCAGCAGAAAGCCGGCCTCCCGCAATCGTGCGAAATCCTCGGCGACCAGCCCGCGCCGCTGCTGGCGCTCCCGACGTTCTGCGGCGAACTCGGCGGATAAGGCCTGGACGTTTTCGAAAACAGCACCGGCTTCCATGTTCGGCTTCTCCCTGTTCCCGCGAGCGCTTCATCGCGGTTTCGTCCCGACCGCGCAGTGATGCGGCATGGCGATGAATGCCGTGCCTTCGGCTTCGGCTTGTGCCACGGCGTTCTGCCACTCGGGGATCTCCTCGCCGCCCAGCACGGCAAGGGCTTGTTGCCGAAAGATCCGGAACCGCGGGTCTTCCGGCGTGACGGCCGTGAGCTGCGGAAAGAACCGCAATCGCGTCAGGCCCGCCGCGCGAAACCGTCGGTACAGATCGGCATCGGCGCATCCTCCCGGAACAACGCCGGCGCCGAACAGCCCGGGCGCCTCCAGTTTGGACTTCGTCCCGCCGCTCAGAGGCAGGTTCACCCATGCCGGGATGTCGACCGCCCGCACGACAATGCCGACGCGCCCGCCGGGCTTGGTCACTCGCAGCATCTCGGACAACATCCGATCGGCGTCGCCTTCCTCCAAGACCGTACTGGAAAGCGCAACATCGACGTTCTCGTCGGGAAAAGGCAGCGTCTCGGCACGACCCTCGTGAAAGGCGATCCTGTCCCCATATTCCTCGCGCCGAGCGAGCCGACGCGCCTCGCCAACGAGGTAGGGGCTGACGTCGACGCCGAGCAGCCGGTTGGCTCCCATGCTGCGGCGGGCGACTTCGCGAATGACAACGCCGGAGCCGCATCCGACATCGAGAACGACCTCGCCCGGCTTGATCTCCACGATGTCGAGGAGGGTCCGTATCATGCCGAGATAGGCCGAGCGGCCGCGCATCTCCAACATTCCGACGATGCCGAGGAAGGCCCCGCCCAGCTCGATCGTGCAGTAGCGCTCGCCGAGCGCCGGAATGAGCGGCGCCCATTGGGAGGGAGCCAGCAACAACGGCAGCAGCAGCAGCGGCGGTCCGGCTCCCCGAATTCGATAGGAGATGCCTGCAATCTCGCCCTCGCCCTCGGACAGCCGCGCCGCCGGGAGCGATCGCTCGCGATCGATCCGCCCGAGGAAATCGAGCAGCGCAGAGCCGATTTCAGCAGCGCGATCCGCCGCCAGATCCGACCACATCAGGCTTTCGTAATCATGCAACGCGACTTTGGAGGCTCCCTTGATGATCTCCACAGCCTGAAGGACGCGCTGCGCCGCGTTCCCGCGGTCGCCTGTGATCACCAATATGCGGGAGGTCAACCCCGCCAATCCCCGTGAGTCCAATACCAAGGGACAGAGGAGGCTCAGCGACGCGACGCGCTCGGGATGGGCGCTTGCAAGACCCCGCCAATCGGTATCTTCCCGGGCGGCGATATGGGCCTGCGCGATCCCGAGCTCCTGAAACAGGCGGAGCAGCGGTTCTTCGAGAGTGGAGGCGGTGCCGTCGGTCATACTCACTCACCCCGCTTCATCTCTGCCCCCTCCGGACAACAGGCCTATGCTACGCAACCTGACGCGCGAAATCCTTGTCGTCTGGTTGATTTGCCCTTCAGAGGCGCATGATAATTCATTGAAACTGTCGTCCAGGGAGCCGGTTATCGGCTTCCTCTCCGTGCCGCCGCGATGCTCGATGGATCTCCGCCGGCATTGCCTCAGCTAGAACGGATGCCGGCAATGCGCCGCGCGCTGACCAAGCGCTAAAGGGCAGGGTGAGAGAGCCCGGCGGTCTCTCCGGCAGCGGCCGGAACTGACGGCGCGGGCCGCGCGACCATCCCGAATGCGCGCGCCGCCGAGCCGCGATAGCGCGCCATGAAGTGCTGGAAAGTCAGACCCGGGGAGCGGCGGTGGGCCTCCATGAACAGGCGGTTCAACGCCCGTTTGCGGGCGAAGCCCCGCAGTGCCGCCGCGCGGGTCGCGGCGAGACCAAAACCGTCGCCTGTGCGCAGCCGCGCCAGATAGGCCGAATAGGCGGCCTCGAAGCGCATGCCCGAGGTCTCTTCGTGGCACAGCGAGCCGGGCACGACGCAATACCGGTAGAATGCGCGCGGGAATGTCGGCAGAAAGCCCAATTGCTCGATCAGCCGCAGATTGGCGACGACGTCCTCGGCGTATTCGACGCCGGCCAGGCGGGGGACGGCGAGCGAGCGGCGCAATAACGGGAACAGCGGGACGCCGAGATCGAGCAGGTCTTCCGCCGACAGCCGAGGCGCGAACGGCTCACGGGACGGAGCCGTATAAAGTTTCCCGCCGTCGGACACGACCGCGACCCTGTCGACCACTGCGCCGTGGGCTGCGGCGAGCGGCGCCAGCGCGGCGAGGCGGCAAGGATCGTAGAGATCGTCGGCATCGAGCTGGGCGATGATCTCGCCGCGCGCCGCCGCCAGGCCGACATTGCGGGCGTTGTGGCATCCGGAGCGGACGGCGCCGGTCGAGACAAAGCGCAGGCGCGGGTCGACAAGGCCGATCCCGGCGAGCAGGGCGGCGTAGTCCTGCCCGTCATCGGCGACGATGACCGCCTCCCAGCACGGATAGCTCTGCGCCAGCAGGCTGGCGATGCACCGGCCGATGGTCCCCTCGGCCGCGCAGGCCGGGACGATGACGGAAACCAGCATGGCAGCCCCCCTTCCGATGTGTTCGGATTATGCAGGACGGCGCGGATTCCCTCCATTGCAAACCGCTCGACTCGCTGCAGCGATGCCGCCCTCTGATGCTCCGACGCTGCGGGCGATCTCCGGTTCTGGGCGCCGCACCGCGGCCACGCTATGCTGTCGCCGGATTTGGAGGATCGAGCCGATGCCGGATGGACCGCGCCCGGATGGACCACGCTACGAGGACGACTTCTTCGCCTGGACCCAGCGTCAGGCCGCGGTGCTACGGTCCTTGGCGGTTGCCGACAACCGTTTTGATCGCGAGCACGTTGCCGAGGAGATCGAGGATTTGGGCCGGAGCGAACGCGACGCGGTGCGCAGCCAGATCCGCCGGATCATCGAGCATCTGCTCAAGCTGGCCCATTCGCCGGCCGAGCCTCCGCGCTTCGATTGGATGCAAACGGTGCTCGAGGCGCGCCAGGCGTTGTCCGACAAGATCAGCCCAACCTTGCGGCGTGACGCCGAGCAGGTTCTCGACAGGCTCTATGCCGACGGACGCAAGCGCGCCGCCGCTGCCCTGCGCCGCTACGGCGAGCCCGCCGCCGCCGATGCGCTGCCGCCGGTCTGCCCCTATTCGCTCGACGACCTCTGCCGTGAGGATTGGTATCCGGATCGGCCTGGAGCACAGCCATGACCCGTGATTTCATCGGCTACGGCGCCGAGCCGCCCCACGCAGGGTGGCCGGGGAACGCCCGCATCGCCGTCAATTTTGTGATCAATTTCGAGGAAGGCTCTGAACTCTCTTACCCGGCTGGCGACGGCGTGTCCGAGGGCGGACTGACCGAGATGACGGGCGGCGATCTCGGCGTCAGGGGCCGCGACCTCGCCGCCGAGAGCATGTTCGAATACGGCGCGCGGGTCGGCTTCTGGCGCCTCCATCGGATCTTCACCCGGTTCCAGGTTCCGGTGACGGTCTTCGGCTGCGCCCGCGCCCTCGCCGCCAACCCGCCGGCCGCGGCGGCGATCGCCGCCGGCGATTGGGACATCTGCAGCCACGGCTGGCGCTGGACCAACCATCCGGGATTGCCCGAGGACGAGGAGCGCCGCCAGATCGCCGAAGCCGTCCGCCTGATCAAGGAGACCACCGGCAAGACCCCGCTCGGCTGGTATTGCCGCTACGCCCCCTCGGAAAACACCCGCCGGCTGTTGGTCGAGCATGGCGGGTTCCTCTACGACAGCGACACCTACAACGACGAATTGCCCTATTGGGTGCGCGTCCCCGGACCGAACCCGGGAGCCTCGACGCCGCACCTCGTCGTTCCCTATTCGCTGACCACCAACGACTCGAAATTCGCCCGCGGCGTGTTCGGCTCGGGCGAGGATTTCTTCGCCTTTCTGCGCGACAGCTTCGATGTCCTCTACGAGGAGGGGGCCGACCGCCCGCGGATGATGTCGGTCGGTTTGCATATGCGGCTGACCGGTCACCCCGGCCGCGCCAAGGCGCTGATCCGCTTTATTGAATATATCCGCAGCCAGGACCGGGTGTGGGTTTGCCGCCGCGAAGACATTGCCCGCCACTGGATCGGCCGCTTCCCGCCTCCGGCTTGAGCCGTGCTCCTGGCTCTCCCCGACCCGGCCCGCGATCGCCCATTCCCCGGGCAAGCCGGCATGGCCGCCTGTCGCATCGCGCCGGGCTTCGCGGTAGGATCGGCCCGGTGCAGCGATTGGGAGACAGGCGAATGGCAACGCATCACACCGTACCGGCAAGTCCGCAGACCTGTCATTGGGGATTCTTCGACGCCGGTCTCAAACCGGTCCTGACCGTCGCCTCGGGCGACACGGTCGCGCTGACCTCGGTCTCGGGCGGCCCCGAGGTGTTGCCGGAAGAGGGCCGGTTCGAGATCCTCTCCGACCACCGCGAAATCCACCATCGGCTCGAACCGAAGCTCGGCGCCCATATCCTGACCGGGCCGATTGCGGTCGAGGGGGCCGAGCCCGGCGACGTCTTGCAGATCGACATCCTGTCGATCGAGCCGCGGCAGAACTGGGGTTATACCCGGGTCCGCCCGCTCTCCGGCACGTTGCCCGAGGATTTTCCGATCCGCCGCACCTGGCACAGCGCGATCGACCGCCAGCGCGGCAGCGCGACCCTGCCCTGGGGCACGGAGATCGCACTCGCGCCGTTTTTCGGCGTGATGGGGGTGGCGCCGCCGCCGGTCTACGGCGCGGTCAGCTCGATCCAGCCGCGCGAATTCGGCGGCAACATGGATCTGAAGGAATTGGTCGCCGGCACGAGCCTGTACCTGCCGGTCTGGGCGCCGGGCGGATTGTTCTCGGCCGGGGACGGTCACGGCGTGCAGGGCGACGGCGAAGTTTGCGTGACGGCCCTCGAAACCGCGCTCTCCGGCACGTTCCGCCTGATCCTGCGCAAGGACCTGCATTTCCTGTTGCCGCGCGCCGAGACCCCGTCGCACTGGATCACGATGGGCTTCAACGAGGATCTCGACGATGCGGCGAAGACCGCGCTCCGGCAGATGATCGACCTGATCGGCGAGCGCCTCGGGCTCGGCCGCGAGGACGCCTATATGTTCGCCAGTCTCGCCGTCGATCTGCGGGTGACCCAGCTCGTCGACGGCAACAAGGGCATCCATGCGATGCTGTCGAAGCGCTATGCTCTATCCCCCGGGAGGAATGAAACAGCAAGCGCCGGATAGAGCGCAGCGCCTCTCTTCGCCATCTTCCCGGTCAGAACGAATGGAGGAGAGAGCGATGTTGGATCTCGAAACCTGCTGGGCGGCGGTTGCGGCGCACGATGCGCGCGCCGACGGCCGCTTTGTCTACGCCGTCGACACGACCGGGATCTTCTGCCGGCCGGGCTGCGCGTCGCGCTCGCCGCGGCGCGAAAACGTGCGCTTTTTCGCCGACGCCGCCGCGGCCGAAGCGGCCGGCTTTCGCCCCTGCAAGCGCTGCCGGCCGGCAGAGGACTCGGCCGCCGCGCGCCACCTTGCCGCGGTCGAGCGGGCCTGCGCCTTGTTGCGCGACGGCGAGACGGCGCCGAGCCTCGAACAGCTCGCCGCCGCAGCGGGCATGAGCCGCTATCACTTCCACCGCGTCTTCAAGCAGGTGACCGGCACGACGCCGCGCGACTATGCGCGCACCCGCCGCATGGACCGGTTCACGGAGGCGCTCGCCGCCGGGGAAAACGTCGCCGCGGCGGTCTATGCCGCCGGTTTCGGGTCGAGCTCGCGCGCCTATGAGGCGGCTCCGCAGGGGCTTGGCATGACCCCGGGACGGCGGCAAAAGGGCGGCGAGGGCGAGACAATCCGCTTTGCCACGGTGATGACGCCGCTCGGCTGGGCGCTCGTCGCCGCGACCGCGCGCGGGTTGTGCATGACCGCTTTGGGCGACGACCCGGCGCGCCTCGTCGCGGAATTGCATCGGCGCTTTCCCGCCGCCTCCCTGGTCGCCGACGACGCGGAACTGCGGGAATGGGCCGATCGCATCCTGCGCTTTGTGACCTGCCCGGACCAAAACCTCGACCTGCCGCTCGACATCCGCGGCACCGCGTTTCAGGCGCGGGTGTGGCGTGCGTTGCGGAAGATCCCTGTGGGCCGGACTGCGAGCTATGCCGAGATCGCCGCCGCCATCGGGGCGCCCAAGGCGGTGCGCGCCGTCGCCCAGGCCTGCGCCGCCAACAACCTCGCCCTTGTCGTGCCGTGCCATCGCGTCGTGCGCAGCGACGGTGCGCCCGGCGGCTATCATTGGGGCGCCGAGCGCAAGCGCGCCCTCCTCGCCCGCGAGCGGGCGGCCCTGTCGCGCGATATTTCGAGCCATGCCGGCAGCGCCGCAGCCGAATAGGCAGGAGATTGCCTTGCGCGTCGCCGCGGTCGACTGGGGGGCGGCCGCGGCCGCGCTCGACCTGCGCGGCCATGTGACGATCCCGGGATTGCTCGATCCCGCGGAATGCCGCGCCCTGGCCGCGCTTTATCCACAGGAGGGGCTGTTCCGCAGCCGCGTCGTCATGCAGCGCCACGCCTTCGGCCAGGGCGAATACAAATATCTGCGCTATCCGTTGCCGCCCGCGGTCGAGGCGTTGCGCCAGGCGCTCTATCCGCGCCTGGCGCCGGTCGCCAATTGCTGGCGCGAGCGGCTCGGCGAAACCGGCGCCTTTCCGCCGACGCTCGACGCCTATCTCGCTCAGTGCCATGCCGCCGGGCAGCAGCGGCCGACGCCGCTCCTCCTCCATTACGAGGCGGGCGACTACAATTGTCTGCACCGGGATCTCTACGGCGCGCTGGTCTTTCCGCTGCAGGCGACCGTGCTGCTCTCGGCGCCGGAGGCGGATTTTGCGGGCGGCGAGTTTGTCCTGGTCGAGCAGCGCCCGCGCGCCCAGTCACGGGCCGAGGTGGTGCCGCTGCGGCAGGGCGAGGCGGTCGTCTTTGCCGTCAATCACCGCCCGGCGCGCAGCTCGCGCGGCTGGTACCGCCTCCTGATGCGCCACGGCGTCAGCCGCATCCGCAGCGGACAGCGCACGACGCTCGGCCTCATTTTCCACGACGCCGCGTGAATCGGCGGAATGCGCTCCGCTACGCTGCGCTCTTCCGCCCTACCGAACCGTAGGGCGGAAGAGCGCAGCGTATTCCGCCAATTTTGCTTACGGCCGGTACTGCAGGTGCAATTCGGCGATGCCGGCCGCGACATTGAGGCCTCTCTGGCCCTCGACGCTGACCGGCTGCAATGTGAAGGACCGGCCGTTGCCGCCGATCAGGACATTGGCGCCGGCGCCCACTCCGACCGCGGCGCTGCCGGTGACGCCGGTGTAGGTGCCGGACAGCATGCCGCGCCTCGGATAGGGCGCCGCATTGGTCGTGACGACGTCCCAGATTATCCGGCCGGCCCTCAGATAGCCGATATCCACGCCGAGCTTCGAGATGTTGCCGAGATAATGCTCGGGGCCGCGCGGTCCGTTGAAGGTGCAGTTGAGCGGGCGCGACGACCCGATGATATGGCCGGGACCGCCGCCGACATTGCAGGCCAGTTTCCCGACATCGATTGCCGCCTGCCCCGGCGTTGCCATGAATACGGTGCCGATCGCCGCCCCGGCGGCCAGCAGCATCGAACCGGCATGTTTACGCATCGACCACACTGTTCACACTCCCCAATTTTCTGCATGGCGGCGACGTCGCGCCGCGTCCTGCGTCAACCTCATGTTCAACAGCGGCGGCGCAAAGAGCGTTCCTCGTGCGGCCGGCGTGTCGCTTCGAATCCTGCCTCGATCGCTCTCCCGCGTTATTTCGTCTTATGGCCGGACATTGTGCCGCTCATGCCCGAATTGGCCCGGGCCGACCCCTGGCGGGCGATAATCTTGTCCTGGATCTGGTTGTAGACGCTCTTGGGGATGATCTTGCGTTCGACGAGCTCGTCTTTCGCCTTATAAGGCCGATGCTCGATGATCATCTGGGCGCGTTTGGGTCCGATGCCCGGCAATTTGTCGAGTTGCTGGGCAGTAGCGGTGTTGATGTCGATCAGGCCGCCCTGTTGCGGCGCGGCGGCCGTGGTTGCCGGGGCGGTCGTCGTCGCCTGATGCGTCTTCGCGGTCCGCGCGGCGACCGGCGAGGCGAGGAGCGCGCTCAGCGCCACCGCGGTTAAAAGGCGACCCCATCCCATCCTGCTTCCTCCTGTGTCGCGGCTCGGCCTATCGGCAGGCGCGAGCGGGCGTCTGTGAACACCCGAATTCGGGGATTGTTCCTGCCGGCCTTCGAGCCGCAGCGGGTTTCGCATCGCCGGCGCCTTATGGTCCGGCCACCCTCGTAAAGCCGTCCGCGCTCCACGCCTCGCTGCCGACGCCGTGGTGGACGAAAAAGAGGCCGCCGGGATCATATTGTTTCTTTATGGCCAGCAGCCTTGGATAATGCGGACCCCAATAGGACGTCCGCCAGTCCTGTTCGAAAAAGTTGCTTTCTGCGACATAGGAGCCCCTGTGGGGCGCCACCCGTTTCAACGCATTCATGGCCAGGTCGATCTGATGCGCCTGGCGCCGCGCCGCGGCGAGATCGGGCTCGTGGCCGCGCAGGCCGGGATAAGCCGGCGGACCCTCGCCGGCGATGATCGCCAGGACAAAGGCATCCGACACGTCCGGGTTCGTCGCCGTCTCCCCCGTGGCGGACACTGCCGCTTCGGCTCCTCCGGCCAGCCCCTTCTGGAAATGAAGCTCGACCGGCCAATGCCGGCTGGCGGCGAACAGCGCTTCGGCGAGCAGCGCCTGTCGGTTCGCCTGCAATAATGAGACGGGCAGCCACAGAGATTCGAACCCGAACAGAAAATGCCCCGCCTCGGCCCGGTTGGCCGACCAGAATATGTTGTCCGGCGACGCGCCGGGGCGGTCGTCGGAGCGCACGAGCGCCGGCAGATGCTCCCGGAGATAGGCCGGGTTCCAGGCATTGCGGGCCGGAATGGCGAGGATCAACGGCGCCGGCTGAACCGTGAAATCCCGCGGCGATCCGCCGATCCAATCGAACAGGGGCTGCCAGACCGCCGCCGCCTGACGCCGGTCGAGCCCCTGGAAGACCATCTGGATGTCGAGCCTATTGCCCGGCCGGACGACGACGATCTCGCCCCAATGGGGATTGAGGAGAGCGTCGGCATAGAACGCGACGAAACGGTCGATCAGGCGGCGAAAGGCGGCATCGGACGAAGCGTGGACGGCGGCGCGGACGCCGCCGAAAGACAGGGGCAGATCGTGCGTCTTCAGCGTCAGCCGCGTGACCACCCCGAAGCTGCCGCCGCCCCCGCCTTTCAGGGCCCAGAACAGGTCGGCGTTCGTGCACGCATTGGCGATCCGCACCTTGCCGTCGGCCGTGACAATCTCCGCTTCCAAGAGGCTCGCCGCGGCCGTGCCGAATTGCTTGGAGAAGCTGCCGAACCCCCCGCCCTGGACAAGGCCGGCAACGCCGACCGTGAGGCAGCCGCCGCCTTGCACGTAGCGCCCGCCTGTGGTCGTCACCTCGTTGTAGGCCTGCCCCCAGATCGCGCCCGCCCCGATCGTCACGGCGGGCTGCGGCGGCTGTCGACCCCTGCAGCCCTGGGCAACGAACGCGTCGTGCACGGTGATCGCGTTGATGCGCCGCGTCCAGATCAGCAGCGAGTCGGGCGCGCAGGAGGTGCCGAGATAGCTGTGGCCGCCGCCCTTGACGACCAGCCGCAGAGCGTTCTCGCGGGCGAAATCGACCGCCTTCACGACGTCCCCGGTGGTCTCGGCGGCCACGGCGTAGACGCTCGGCTCGGAGGTCCAGGCGTCCACCCAGCCTGCCGTCTGCATCAGGCCGACCTGATCGCCGAGGTAGTAGGGGTTTTTCAATTCCCTGAAGACCTGGTCGCAGGACGATCCGTCTGTTGCGTTCCGGCATGCGCTCAGCGGCGAATGCACCGCGAGCAGGCGTCCGCCGACGTCCCGCCTCAGCCTGTCCCAACGCGCCGGGGAGGGCCATCTTTTCTGCCCGGGCCGGACCCGGGAAAAGCCGCCGGCCGCCGTGCTCCCCGCCCGCACAGGCGGGGACACGCTCGGCAGAACGAGGATTGCGGCCGATCCCGACAGGAAGCGACGTCTATTCATCGGCGGAAGAGGGGAAGGGGACGGACATGCGGACCTCCGTCCGGATTATGCTAGGCTGTCGCGTTGCAGGCGAGCGCCGCGACAGCGCGGCGCGAACACAGCGGGGGCGCAGGGAATGCCCAGGATCGATGGCCGCAGACTTCTTGCCGATCTCCGGCGGCTCGCCGAGTTCGGCCGCTACAAGACCGGCGTCCATCGCCCGACCTATTCCCCGCCCGATGTCGAGGCGCGGCATTGGCTCGCCGGGAAACTGGCCGAGGCCGGGCTCAATGCGGCGATCGACGGGATCGGCAATGTGATCGCCCGCAACCCCTCGGCCCGGCGGCGGCTCCTCATCGGATCGCACAGCGAGACCCAGCCCTATGGCGGCTGGCTCGACGGGGCTCTCGGGGTCGTCTACGGTCTCGAACTCGCCCGCGTCTTCGCCGCCCAACCCGCCGCTGCCGGTCTCGGCGTCGACGTCGCCGCCTGGGCCGACGAGGAGGGGCATTTCGGCAGTTATCTCGGCAGCCGCTCCTTTACCGGAATGCTCGGCGAGGAGGAGATCGACCGCGCCCGCGGCCGCGACGACGGCGTGCCGTTGCGCCGGGCGCTCGAACGCGCCGGTTTTGCCGGAAGACCGCGCGAGCGCCTCGGTCCCGGGGATTACATCGGCTATCTCGAAGCGCATATCGAGCAGGGCGACACGCTCGACACGGCAGGCCTGCGCATCGGCGTCGTCGAGTCGATCGTCGGCATCTGGAACGATCGCGTCGTCCTCACCGGCGAGCAGAACCACGCCGGCACGACGCGCATGGCGCGCCGCAAGGATGCCGGGGTGGCGATGGTGCGTCTGGCGAATGCGGTCCACGAGCGCTTTCCGGCATTGGCCGGCCCGCGCACGGTATGGACGATCGGCCGCATGGAGATCGAGCCGAACGCGCCGTCGGTCGTGCCCGGTCAAGCCTCGATGCAGGTCCAGTTCCGCGACTCCGATCCCGCGATCCTCGCCCGCATGGACGCCGCCCTGCTTGATCTCGCCGCCGCGGCCGACCGCGCCGGGCCCTGCCGGGTCGAGGTCGCGGCGATTTCGCGGACCGAGCCGCGGCCGATGGATTCGGGGTTCGAGGCCGAGATCGAGCGGGCGGCCGAGCGCCATGCGCCGGGCGCGCATATGCGATTGCCGAGCGCCGCCGGCCACGACGCGGCGGTGCTGTCGCACCGCATGGCGGCCGGCATGATGTTCATCCCGAGCATCGCCGGCATCAGCCACCATTGGGCCGAGGACAGCCGGGAAGAGGACATCGTCTTGGGCGCCCAGGTCTTTGCCGACGCCGCCCTCGCGATCCTGGAGAGGGGCTGACGGGGGTCGGTATGGCCGAATGCCGGCGCTGCACAACTCACCCCCTCCCAAACCCTCCCCCATCAAGGGGGAGGGCTTAATTGCGCTCCCTCCCCCTTGATGGGGGAGGGCCGGGGTGGGGGTGATGCAGCGTTCAATAGGTCCGGAAAGCCTCCTGGATCGCGGCCGGGTCGCTCGTCGTCGCCAATATCAACATCAGCAGAATGCGGGCTTTTTGCGGGCTCAGATCCTCGCCGGCGACGATCCC
>DATFCQ010000349.1:0-3857 GCA_035252905.1 Allostellaceae bacterium
CGGGCCAACCCCGCGGGCTGACGGCCTACCCGGCGCCGCGGCGACGGCACGCTCACGCCGCCTCTTCCGCGGGCGGGCGCGCCAATAACGGCTCATAGAAGGCGCGGATCAGGTCGCGCACCCGAGCGACATCGACGGCGGCGTTGACCGCGGCGCGAAATTCCGCCGAGCCCGGCAGCCCCTTCGAATACCAGCCGATATGCTTGCGGGCGATGCGCGACCCGACCTCGCTTCCGTAATGGAGCAGCATCGCCTCATAATGCGCGAGCACGGTTTCGAGCTGGGCCGCGAGCGGCGGCTCCGGCCGCCGCCGGCGCGTCCGCAGCCACTCGGCCACCTGTCGGGGGAACCACGGGCGGCCATAGGCGCCGCGGCCGATCATCAGCCCATCGGCGCCCGACTGCGCGAGCGCCTCCTCGGCGTCTTCAAGGCTTTCGATATCGCCATTGGCGATGACCGGCAGACGGACGCTTTCCTTGACCCTGCGGATAAAGCGCCAATCGGCGGCGCCGGCAAAAAACTGGCAGCGCGTGCGGCCGTGCACGGTGATCATGCGGATGCCGCACTCTTCGGCGATATGGGCGAGCCGCGGCGCGTTGCGGTTGCTGTCGTCCCAGCCGGTACGCATCTTCAATGTGACCGGCAGATCGACGGCCTTGACCGTGGCCTCGAGGATGCGCGCAGCGTGCGCCTCGTCGCGCATCAAGGCCGAGCCGGCGTGGCCGCCCACCACCTTCTTGACCGGGCAGCCGAAATTGATGTCGATGATCTGCGCTCCGCGGTCGGCGTTGAGCCGCGCCGCCTCGGCCATCACCTCGGGCTCGCAGCCGGCGAGTTGAACCGCCATCGGCTGCTCTTCGGGGACGGTTTTGGCCATTGTCAGCGATCGCCGGGTCTCGCGGATCATCGCCTGGCTGGCGATCATTTCGGAAACGACGAGGCCCACCCCCTCGCGTCTGACCAGCCGCCGGAACGGCAGATCGGTGACCCCGGACATCGGCGCCAGGATCACCGGGTCTTCCAATCTGACGGGGCCGATCGCAATGCCTATCGGCGGCACGGGTCCCAACTCTGCCTAGGAAATAGGCAGAGGAGTCTAAAGGAACCCCCGTCGCGGGGCAACAGGGCCGACCGGACGGTAGTGACTCAGTCTGAAATCGAGAATTCGCAAACCCTGTCGTTCCGGGGCGCGGGCACTCCTGAGCCTGTCGAAGGGCCGCGAACCCGGAACTCATGCACACAGGCCCTCGCCGGCTCTGCCGGAGCCCGTGTTCATAGATTCTGGGTTCGGCGCGGAGTCTGTCCTCGAGCTGCGCAAAGCGCGGACCCGGGGCCGCCGCCCCGGAATGACGCCCTCTGACGCAATTCAAACCGAGCCATTACCGACCGGACGCGATCGGCGGAATGCGCTGCGCATTCCGCCGCCGTCCTCAGGCAAAGCGACGGCGGGCGCGCTCGACGATGCGCGCGAGGTTGATCCATACCCCGTCGAGCGCTTCGGCCATCAGCTTCGCGTCGCGGATCGTCTCGTCGAGGAGCTCGGGACGGGCCTGCAATACCATCTGCGTGACGGCGACCGCCTCCTCGGCGTGACGCTCTTCCACCTTGTCCCGGAAGCACTCCGCGAAATAGGGCTCGTCGAGAATCTGCGGGAAATGGACCGCGAGGGCCTCCGCGAGCGCCTGCATCCACTCGACCGACAGCGCCTCGACCACGCACCAAGGGCCGAGCGAACGGGCGTAGAGCGTGTGCGCCAGGCGCACGAAGCGCGCCGTTTCGGCATCGAGATGGCGGCACAAATGCTCGGGGTCGGCGAACTCCTCGTCGTCGAGAACGCATCGGGCTCCGATATGGCGAAATGCCCGCGTCAATTGATAATGATGGGTGTCGCCGCCCGGCAGACCGTCGTCGTCGATCAGGATCTGCAATTTGCGCCGGCGCAGCGCCGGGCTGTCGAGGTATGGCAGACAATAGACCGCCGCCCGCGTCGCGTGCATTGCCGCCTGGTAGACAAGGTGAATACGGCCGAGAAAGTCGGGATCGGCGGCGGTTGCGCCCGGCAGCGCGGCCAGATTGCGAAAAAACGGCATGCGCGACGGCCGATGCTCTTCGCAAAGGCGCGCGATCGCGCCCGGGAGATCATCGACGTCGTCGCGCGCCGGTGCCGCGTGATCCCTGATCCGGCGGAGATTGGTGAGCGTTGCCATTGCGCTGGCTGATCCTCCGTCGATTGTCCCGTCTCGCAACGGAGCGCGGGCGGTCCGCACCCGGCGGTCGCCCTGGGGCGGAAGCTAGGCAGCGGAAGTAAAGAGACGTTTAAGCTGCCGATGAACGCCGTCCCGTCGGCACGGCCTTGATGTCGATCGCCCGCGTTAACCCTTGCTTTAATGCCGGCGGTGGAGCATCCGGCGATGATAGGTTCGGCGCAGCTGACGGTCGGTTGGGTGACGATGTTCGTGGTCGGGATCGACCTCTTCGTCGTATCGCCGCTGCTGCCGCTGATCGCCCACGACGACCGGATATCCGCTGCTGCGGCGGGGTCCTGCGTCACGATCTTCGCGCTGACCTATGTCGCCGGGGCGCCGCTGTGCGGTCATCTCGCAGACCGGCTGGGCCGGCGCCGGGTTCTGACCGGCGCGCTGGTCGCCTTCGCCGCCGCCAATCTGTTGACCGCCTGCGCGGAAACTTTTTCCGCACTGCTCGCGGCAAGGCTGCTCGCCGGAGCCGCAGCGGCCGGCGTGTCGCCGTCGGTCTATGCGCTCATCAGCAGCCATGCCCCGCCGCAGCAGCGCGCCACCGCTCTGGCGGTCACGGTTTCGGGGCTGCTCCTGTCCCTGGCGCTCGGCGCGCCGCTCGGCGCATTGGTCGGCGGAGCGGTCGGCTGGGCGCCGGTCTTTGCCGCTCTTGCCGCGTCCAGTCTGCTTCTGGCCTGGCCGAACCGCCGTCTCTGGCCGCGTGACGAGGCCGGACCCTCTGCCGATCGGGCGGTCGCGCCTCTCGCGATGGCGGTGCTTGCCCGACGCCTCGTTCCGATGGTCCTGTGGAGCGCCGGGCTTTACGGCATGTATACCTATCTCGGCTCCGGCCTGGCCGCGATCGGCCTCTCGGCCGCAGAGATCGCCGGCGCGATCTCCCTCTATGGCTGCGGCGCCATTGCCGGGATCCTCTTCGGCGGCCGGGTGACCGACCGGTTCGGCGCCAAAGCGGGCGCCGCGATCGGGCTGACCGGTCTCGCCCTCGGCCTTCTCGCGCTCCGGCTCGCGCTCGCCGGCGGCCTCGCCGCCACATGCGCATTGATTGCGACCTCGGCGGTGGCGCAGCTGTTCTTTCCGGCTCAGCAGGCCGGGCTCGCCAGGGATTTTCCGGCCCGTCGTGCGAGCGTGCTCGCCTGGAACAACAGCGCCTTGTTTCTCGGCATCATGCTCGGCTCTGCGCTCGGCGGCAGGGCCGTCGCGATCGCCGGCTTTCCGGCCGATCTGACGGTCTGCGCCGGGGTCGCACTATTGGGCTCCGTCGTCAACGCCCTGGTCGTCCCGGGCTCGGCCTCGCTGAGCGAGCAAAAAGCGGCGGAATAGCGCCGAAGCTGGGCAAGAACCCCAAGACCGTCCTTTTTTCTCCCCACCCCAGCGCAAGCCCCAGGGGATGCACAGATCTCCATACCTTTTGCCGTCATTCCTGTGAAAGCGGGAATCTACCGTGGACAAAGTCAATGCAAAAATACGGCGCATCCGGGGATTGCCCATCGTTCAGGCCGGGTCAAGGCTGGCGCTGCGCGCCACCGCGCATTCCGCTGCCTTCGCAGCACGACGGCTCTCAGGCGAAATCGCGGGCGCCGCTCGCCGCCGGCTGCGACAGGC
>DATFCQ010000350.1:0-3881 GCA_035252905.1 Allostellaceae bacterium
CACCATCGGCGGCAGCCTGGCGCTGGCCGACCCGGCCGGCGAATGGCCGTGCGTCGGCGCGGCGCTCGGCGCCGAGGTGAGGCTCCAGGGGCCCCGCGGACGACGCGCCATCCCGTGCGCCGGTTTTGTCACCGGGATCTATGAAACGGCGCGCGCCGCCGACGAGATCATCGTTGCCGTGCGGGTGCCGAAACTGTCGGCGCGCGCCCGCTGGGGGTATGTCAAACTCGCGCGCAAACAGGGCGCCTTTGCCGCCGCGCTCGCCGTCGTTGTCGCCGATCCCGAGCGCGACCAATGCCGCGTCGTCCTCGGCGCCGCGAATGGCGCGCCCCTCGTCCTCAAGCAGGCCTCGGCCGTGCTCGGCGAAGGCGGCCGCGACGGCGAAGCCTACCGACGGGCCATCGCCGCGGATCTCGCAGAGGCCGCCGATCGCCATTTCGACGCCTTCGAAGCAAGATTGCACACAGCCGCCGCGTTGCGCGCGATCGGGCAGGTCTCGGCATGACCCTTATCCATCTCACCCTGAACGGCGCCGCAATCGCCGACGAGGTGCCGGCGCGCCTCGCGCTCGCCGATTTCCTGCGCGAGCGGCACAATCTGACCGGGACCCATCTCGGCTGCGAGCACGGCGTCTGCGGCGCCTGCACCGTGCTCGTCGACGGCGAGCCGGTGCGCGGCTGTCTCGTACTCGCAATCGCCTGCGACGGGCGCACGGTCGAGACCATCGAGGGCTTCAGGGACGACGCTGCGATGACGGCCCTGCGCGCCAGCTTTCACCGCCGCCACGCCCTGCAATGCGGCTTCTGCACGCCGGCGATGCTGATCGCCGCGCGCGATCTGATCCGCCGCGGCAAGGCCGGCTCCGAGCGCGAGATCCGCGACGGTCTCGCCGGCAACATCTGCCGCTGCACCGGCTATACCAATATCGTCGCGGCGATCGCCGAAGCCGCGGCCGAACTCGGGACATCACACAATGGCGCATGAGCGTTCCGGCATCGGCGCCTCGCTGCCGCGCAAGGAGGACGCGCGGCATCTCGTCGGCCGCGGCGAATTCACCGCCGACCTCAAGGCGCCGGGCATGATCGAGGCGGCGTTTGTGCGCAGCCCGCACGCGCATGCCCGCATCCGCAACATCGCGGTGCCGCCCGAAGCGAAGGGCTGCGTCTTTACCGCCGCCGATCTGCCGCAGATCCGGCCGATCCGGATCGCGACCCAGGCCGCCGGGATGAAGTCGCCGCTGTGGCCGCCGCTCGCCACCGACAAGGTCCGCTATGTCGGCGAGGCGATCGCCGTCTGCCTCGCTCCGACCCGCGCCGAGGCCGAGGATCTGGCCAATGCCGTTATGGTCGATTTCGAGGTGTTGCCGGCGGTTGTCGACGCGGCGCGCGAGGTGCGCGCCAACTCCGCGCGATCGGAGATCGCGCGGGGGCCCCAAGACGGCCGCGTCCTCGTGCACGAGGGCTGGAGCGACAATCTCTATATCGAGCGCGTCGTCGAGGGCGGCGACATCGCCGCCGCCGCGCGCGCAGCGGCGATCACGGTGACCCGCGAGTTCCGCATGAACCGGCAATCGGGATTGCCGCTCGAAGGCCGCGCCGTCGTCGCCTGGCACGACCACCGGCTCGACGAGATCGTCGTTCACGCCTCGACCCAGACGCCGCACACGATGCGCGTCGCGCTCGCCGAGTTTCTCGGGCTCGAAGCGCGCCGCATCCGCGTCGTCGCTCCCGATGTCGGCGGCGGGTTCGGGCCCAAGGCACGGCTCTACCCCGAGGAGATCATTATTGCGGCGTTGGCGCTGCATTGCGACCGCCCGGTGCGCTGGGTCGAGGATCGCGGCGAGCACCTGCTCACCGCGGCGCACACCCGCGGCCATTATTGCCGCGTCACTGCCTATGCCGACCGCGACGGCCGCATCATCGGCGTCGACGCCGAGATCGTCGTCGATGCCGGCGCCTACGGCATGTGGCCGCAGGGGCCCTATTCGGAGGCGGCGATGGCGGCGCGCAACCTGCCCGGCCCCTATACGATCCCGAACTACCGGGCAAGGCATTACACGGTCGCGACCAACAAGGGGCCGCTCGGCCCCTATCGCGGGGTCGGCCGGCCCAGCGCCTGCTTTGCGATCGAGCGGATCGTCGACGAGGTCGCGCGCGCCGTCGGGCGCGACCCGGTCGAGGTGCGGATATCGAACATGGTGCCGCCCGCGGCGATGCCGTTCACGACGGTCGCCGGCATGCACCTCGACAACGGCGATTACGCGGCGAGCGTCAGGCTGTGCGCCGAACTCCTCGACCTGCCCGCGGTGCGCGCGCGGCAGAGCCGGGGCGAGGCGGACGGCCGGCTCGTCGGCATCGGCTTTGCCAGCTTTGCCGAGCAGACCGCACACGGCGCCGCCGAATTCGTCAGCCGCGGCGCCGCGATCATCCCCGGCTACGAGAGCTGCACCGCGCGCATATTGACCGACGGCAGCCTCGTCCTCATGGTCGGCATTCAGTCGCACGGGCAGGGGCTGGAGACCACCTTGTCGCAGATCGCCGCGCACGAACTCGGCATCGACCCGGCGCATATCTCGGTGCGCCACGGCGATACCGAGAGCACGGCCTTCGGTTTCGGCACCTTCGCCTCGCGCAGCATGGTCATGGCGGGCGGCGCGGTGGCGCGTGCGAGCCGGATGCTGCGCGACAAACTGTGCCGCATCGGCGCGCATCTATTGCAATGCGACGTCGCCGAGGTGCAGTGCGCCGACGGGGCGGTGCGGGGACCGCGCGGCGAGGTCGCGATTGCTGAGATCGCCCGCGTCGCGCATCTGCGAATGGACGGGTTGCCGCCCGGCGTTGAGCCGCTCTTGGACGCGACCGCGACTTATGAGCCGGCGATCGGCACCGGCGTCTTCTCCTATGCGACGCACGGCGCGGTCGTTGCCGTCGATCCGGAAACCGGCTTTGTCGAACTCCTCGATTTCGCGGTCGCCGAGGATTGCGGCACGATGGTCAATCCGATGATCGTCGAGGGCCAGATCCGCGGCGGCGTCGTGCAGGGGATCGGCACCGCGCTTTATGAAGAGATCCCATACGACGAACAGGGCCAGCCGCAGGCCGGTACGCTCGCCGATTACCTGGTGCCGAGCGCGGCCGAGACGCCGGCGATCAAGATCGGCCATCTGCACACGCCGGCTGTAGCCACCGAATACGGCATGAAGGGCATGGGCGAGGGCGGCGCCGTCGCCCCGCCGGCGGCGATCGCCAACGCCGTGCGCGACGCTCTCGCCGCGCTCGGCGCCCCAGGGAGAGCTGAGGTCAACGAGACGCCGCTGACGCCGCGTCGCGTCGCAGCGGCGATCGAGAGGGCGTGGGCCGGGAGGCCGCGACAGGGGCGTGTCGACTGAGATGTCGGTAACGCTCTCGGAGCGCGCGGCGCGTTGGCTGAGGGCATGGGACAGCCAGGGCTGGCACCGCACGGCGACCGCCGGCGACGAAGCCGGCGCCCAGTGGCTGGCGGAAGAGGCCGCCGCTCTCGGCTGCGATCCGTTTTTCGAGGCGTTTTCGCTCGACCGTCTCGACCCGGTTGCAGCCTCTCTCGAATTCGACGGCGAGCGGGTCCCCGCCATCCCGGTTTTTGACGCTCCAGCGACCGACGGCACCGGCATTTCCGGCGCGCTCGGCCCTGTCGGCGGCGCTGCTGCGATCGGCGTCGCCGAGTTGTCGCCGCGTGCCGTTTATGCTCCGGACTACGAGAAGCTCCGCCGCGGCACCGCGCACCGTGGGCTGGTCATCCTCTGCGCCGGCGCGCAGCCGGGCATGGGATTGCTGAACGCCGAGCGGTTCCGCGAACCCTACGGCGCGCCGGCGATCCATGTCGCCAGCGAGGCGCGTGCGGCG
>DATFCQ010000351.1:0-21556 GCA_035252905.1 Allostellaceae bacterium
TTCCCGCGCTACAACCGCATGATGGCCGATCACGGCTTTGCCGAGGAGGCGGCGGCGATCGCCGCCGCCTGGGCGCGCGGCGACCGCGCCGCGGCCGAGCGGGCAGTCAGCGAAGCATTGATCGACGCCACCAGCGTCGCCGGCACGCCCGAAGACTGCCGCGCCCGCCTCGCCGCCTACCGGCGCTCGGGGATCGATCTGCCGATCCTGAGCCCGTTCGCCCGCGGCCCCGGCGCCAAAGCCCGGTTCGAGGCGGTCATCCGGGCCTGCGCGCCGGGCTCCGAAGCTTGATAGAGGGAGGTCATTATGAAGCGGCCCGCCAAACGCATCCTGTCGAACAAGCGCAAGGCCAAGCTCAAGGCCAAACACCGCCGACAGCGCGCCCGCGCCGGACAGTGAGGGGAGCCGGTTTCCGCGCTGATTGCCTATCGAGCACTTGACAAAAGCGCATTTTTGCACTATAAGCACACATAGGATGGGTGAGCAATGCGAAACCCATCATTCAGAAAAGAAAACTTCCCTAGTTGCGCCGGGATCGGCCCGCGTGCCTCAACGCGCGGACAATTGCTGATATTGTAATAAATACTGGGGGTGGACCTGATATGGACCTGCAAAAACAGGGGAAACAGGCGAAGCGGAGGGCAGACGGACGGTTCGCCAAAGGCTGCTCGGGCAATCCTGCCGGGCGGCCGCCCGGGCTGCGCAATCGTGCGATCCGGGCGGTCGAGACCCTGCTCGACGGAGAGGCCGAGAATTTGACCCGCAAGGCGGTGGCGCTCGCTCTCGACGGCAACCCGGCGGCGTTGCGGCTCTGTCTCGAACGTCTTCTGCCGACCCGGCGCGACCGCCCGGTGCCGCTGTCCCTGCCGGCGCTGCGCCAGGCCGCCGATGTCGGCGAGGCGCTCGACATGATCACCGCGGCACTCTCGGCGGGCGAGATCACGCCCGGAGAGGCGCTTGCGCTCGGCAGGTTTGTCGACGCGTTGCTCAATATGGGCGTGTTGCGCTGGCCGCGCAGCCCATAGGGTCGGCGCGGCCGCAAGCCTATTCTGCGTCGAGCCGCTCGGCGGTGCGCAGCGCCGGCCTTGACGCGACCTGAGCGATGGGCAATCCCCGGATGCTCCACATTTTTGTGTTGACTTTGTCCGCGGTAGATTCCCGCTTTCGAGGGAATGACGAAGCAGTGAGCTGAGGAGTCGGATACACAGCAAACTGACCCCAAAACCTCTTCAGGCAAACGGCGCATAGCCGATGGAGGCCGCGCGCCGCCTTGCCGTGCTCTCGGAGCAAACAAGGCAATTCTGCCATGCTCTGAAGCATAAAGGCGATCACGCCACGCATTTCTAGTTTTGCGCGCGGCGTTCTTCTTATATGCCGATCATGGTTGAAAAAATCTTTTACTATCACCGGAACTGAACCCGTCGTGCCGCAAGAGCCCCGTCGCAAGACGAGGTCTTTGTGTCTTCAAGCAAAAGAGGGCTCGGCTGTGTGGAACTCGGTTTCGATAGTGTCAGCTTGGAGCGGCTTCAACGCGTCGCGTATGGCCTGGGGGATTGCCGGAGGATCCGTTCCAGGCTTCCCATACCAGAAGCAGCTTACCTCTGCCCGCGCATGCTCGCGGGCCAGGAGTTCCTGAAGGCGCTTTACGCGGTCGAAATCGTCGGGCTTGGGATAGAGCAATTTGACGATCCGGCGCAGATGGGCCAAAAGGTCGCGACTCCGCAGATCGCGTGTGTCGAAGTACCAGACCCCGGTGCGCCCCTGCAAGGGGCCGATGCGGGCGCCAGCATCGAAGATTTCGCCCTTCCGATGAGCGCGCTTTGGCGTAACCGGCAGGATCGCGG
Source organism: Allostellaceae bacterium (assembly GCA_035252905.1). Lineage (GTDB taxonomy): Bacteria > Pseudomonadota > Alphaproteobacteria > ATCC43930 > CGMCC-115725 > AP-15. The sequence goes on from DATFCQ010000351.1 coordinate 1,845, forward strand.
AGACGTGGGAGGGGTCGAGTTCGTCGCCCACGAACCGCAAGGTGACGAAAGTCTCCGGTAGGGCGTCAGAACTCCGCATGGAGGTTCCCGATCACTGTCCCGCTAACATCGTCACGTCGCCGTCGTCCCATAGAAAGGCGCCAGGCGCGCTCGACGAACTGGCGCGGATCACCGGCAAGGCCAAGTCCAATCTGTCGCGCACGCTGCGGACCATGGAAGGTTGCGGCTTGGTCCGCCTCGAATCGAGCTTTGCAGGACTCTGACGCAGGGTCGTGCTTTTGCTCTGTTCTGAAATTGGCGGAGAGGGAGGGATTCGAACCCTCGGTCCCCCGCAAGGAGGACAACGGTTTTCGAGACCGCCCCGTTCGACCGCTCCGGCACCTCTCCGTCGGCGGCGGCCCTCCCTTAACATGGCGCGCGCAGGATCATCAAGCGAGCCCGGAACGGAGTAGTGCCTCAGTTTAAATACAACAAAACGGGTCATTCCGGGACGGCGCGTAAGCGCCGGACCCGGAATCTATGAACACCTGCTTTTCCAATGTGTTCGAGGGCCTGTGTTCATAGGTTCCGGGTTCGCGGGCCTGCGCCCGCGCCCCGGAACGACGATATTATATTCGAACTGAGATATTACCCGGAACGGCGGAGAGACGGGCGCGCCGGGGCGGGATAAACTCGGCCGGCTGAAGGAGGGCGCCGTCGATGCCGGAGGGAGCCAAGCGGGTTGTCGTGATCGGGGCCGGGATGGTCGGGGTTTGCGCGGCGAGCTATCTGCAGCGCGACGGCCACGCGGTCGCCCTCGTCGAGGCGGGCGAGCCCGGTCATGGCGCCTCCTTCGGCAATGCCGGCTGCTTCAACGGCTCGTCGGTGACGCCGATGGCGATGCCGGGCGTCATGCGCAACGTACCGCGCTGGCTCTTCGATCCGCTTGGGCCGCTGTCGTTGCGCTGGCCCTATCTGCCGGCAATCGCCCCCTGGCTCGTCCGCTTTGCGCGCTCGGCGCGACCGGAGCAGGTGCACCGGACGGCGCGGGCCCTGCGGCCGCTGGTCGGGCCCTCGCTTGCCGCGCTCGAGCCGCTTGTCGCCGCTGCCGGCGCCGAGGACCTGGTTCACCGGCTGGGGCATCTTTACGTCTACCGCTCGGAGGAAAGCCTGGCAAAAGACCGGCTCGCCTGGGACTTGCGGCGCGAGAACGGGGTTGAGGTCGACGAATTCGACGCCGACGGTCTGCGCCAACTCGAACCCACCCTGTCGCGCGACTATGTCCGCGGCGTCCTGGTGCGCGAGAACGGACACACTTCGAACCCGCTGTTATTGGTCGAGCGGCTGTTGCAATACGTCCTCGGCGCCGGCGGCGAACTGATCCGGGCGCGGGCGCGTGGGTTCCGGCTTGCCGAGGGGCGCCTCGCCGCGGTCTCGACCGATACGGGCGAGATCGCCGCCGACGCCGCAATCATCTGCGCCGGGGCCTGGTCAAAGCCACTGGCCGCCGCGCTCGGCGACCGGGTGCCGCTCGAAACCGAGCGCGGCTACCACTTGATGATCCGCAATCCCGAGGCGATGCCGCGGATCCCGACCGCCGATGCCGACGGCAAATTCGTCGCGACGCCGATGGCGGAGGGCTTGCGCTTTGCCGGCACGGTCGAACTGGCCGGGCTCGCAGCGCCGCCCGATTGGCGGCGCGCCCGCATCCTCCTCGATCAGGGCCGCAGCATGCTGCCCGGCCTCTCCGCCCACTATGCCGAGGAGCGGATCTCGATGTGGATGGGGCATCGCCCGAGCCTGCCCGACTCGTTGCCGGTCATCGGCCGCGCGCGGGCGACGGGCGACGTGATCTACGCCTTCGGGCACGGCCATGTCGGCATGACCGCGGCGCCGATGACCGGGCGGGTCGTCGCCGACCTCCTCGCCGGCCGCAAGCCGCCCCTCGACCTCGCCCCGTTCGCCGCCGGCCGCTTTGGCTGAGTGAGAAAAGCGACGCATCCCTATGCCGAGCGCGAGCGTGGGATAGGGTGGAGTGGGTAGTCGTCAAACCGGCAAGTACGCCAGCAACGAGATATCGTGCTTGTCGTCATGGCGAGCCTTACTGGGCTGGAGCGACGGCGGATCAGCGAGCGCGCCAAGGCCGGGCGCGCGCACTAAGGCGGAGGGAACGCGGCTTGGCCGGCCCCCGATGAGAGGGTCCGGGACAGGACCGCGGCGCTTGTGCGCGACGACCCAGCGATCAGCACCTATGCCGTCGGCAAAGCTCTTAAGCCCGACGCCAAGACGGTAGCGAAGTACCGGCCGGCGGCACAGCCGGCGCACATAGGACCAGTGAGGGGCGCCATCGATGGCGCCCTTATTTTGCGGCCGTATCGTAGAGGCTCTATAGCGTCTCGAACAAGCCGCCGACGAGCTGCAAAATCTCCTCGTCGCTAAGCGAGGTATTCGGGATGGGAATTTCTGGTCCCATCATCAGAGAGTTTCCACTTCCCGTGTAAGCTCTTGCCGATAGATGACGGTGCAGCCCATCCCATCCCGTATGCTTCACGGTGAGTCGTATGTTCTTCACGTCTATGAACGGTTGACCGCTGTTGTCATGCTGTATTGGGCTCATAAATTTCTCCAATGAAAATTGACACGCTGCAGGATTGCAGCGCGCCGTTTCACAAACGCGAATTGTATAAAATTGGCCTCTCGGCGTTGGGCCAAGCCGCATATAAGATCGACGCTCGATAGCATAGAGTCCCGCTGAGCGCAACTTTGCCGGAACCACTAAAGCGGGTGTAGGGAGCGGAACACGGGGACGATATCCTGATAGCCGGATCTCTTGACCACCTCACGGATATGCTGTCGCTTAAGATCCGATGGGAACAACGCCGGTTACTCTCTACCGCGCCGGGAATAAGGCGGGTCCGCGAATGGATAACGTTCGCGCGAGAGACTTAACGATAGTTAACCAGAATGGTGTAGATTGGGTGCTCGCGCGATCGGGAGGAATATCATGCTTCGACAATCCGGCCCTGCTCCCCGCCGGGCCGAAATGGCAGTTGCCGCGGGGCACCACATATCCGGATGAGCTTTACCTGCGCGGCCCTGCCGGGCAGGGGCATTGGACATGGGAGCCGGCCATGGATATGCCGCTCGCTGATTTTCGGGCGCTCCTCGCCAGCGTTGGCCGGAATTTCAAATGACCGGCAGGCGTTTTGCCGGTAAAGGTGGCCTATGACGGTTCTTTCGCCCAAGTCTCTCCGGTTCATCGCCATGGCGATCGAAGAGGTAGGCGATAGCAGCGCCAAGGCGGTATGGCGCGCACTCGACAAGGATGCATCGAACGATATCCCGCCAGCGGCTCGTCGGGCTGCGCGGATCGCCTTGTCGGAATACGAGCGTCGGCTCCGCGCGGCGCTGGAACGCCCCGACCTCGATGAAGATGAGGCGGCAGATATCGCAAACGATATCGGCACGGTGTGCGCGATCGAGCGCACGCTAGAGCAGGTCTTTAGGTAATGGGTGCTCTGGCGGATGCGGGCTCCTGTCGACGGCCGCAAGCCGCCCTTCGACCTCGCCCCGTTCGCCGCCGGCCGCTTCGCCTGAAGCGAGCCGCGGCGCTTCGCCACAGATCGTCCCGGCGGAAAAGCATTTCTCCGCTGCTTCCCGGCTCTCGCCGGATTCCCATATAGGAGGACCGTCTCCGTATGAGGGAAACGACGTGCGTCCGCTCGAACAAAGAACGATGCGCAAGGTCTGCTTGCGCCTGTTGCCCTTTGCGATACTGGTTTATTTCTTCTGTTACCTTGACCGCATCAACGTCGGCTTTGCCGCGCTGACGATGAACAAAGACCTCGGCCTTGACGCCTCGATTTATGGGATGGCGGCGGGGGCGTTTTTCTGGGGTTACGTGCTGTTCGAGGTGCCGAGCAACATCATCCTCGAAAAGCTCGGGGCGCGCCTGTGGATCGCCCGCATCATGGTCAGCTGGGGCCTTCTGTCCGCCGCGACCGCCTTTGCCGTCGGCCCGAAGAGCTTCATGGCGCTGCGCTTTCTGCTGGGGCTCGCCGAGGCCGGCCTGTTCCCCGGCATCGTGCTCTATTTCACGTATTGGTTCCCCGACCGCTATCGCGCCCGCGTCAATGCCGGGTTCCTGATGGCATTGCCGGTGGCGGTGGCGACCGGCGCGCCGGTGTCCACCGCGTTGCTCGGGCTCAACGGCCTCTTCGGGTTCAAGGGCTGGCAGTGGATGTATCTGTTCGAGGCCCTGCCGACCGTATTGCTCGGCATCGCCGTGCTGTTCTTCCTGACCGATCGGCCGGAGAAGGCGCGCTGGCTTGCTGCGGACGAGCGCCTGTGGCTCAGCGACCGCCTTGCCGAAGAGCGCCGGCTGATCGAGGCGAAAGACCGCTTCAGCATGTTGCGCGCCTTCTGGGACCCGAAGGTCTTGCTGCTGTCGCTGAATTATCTCGGCATCGGCATTGCCAGCCTCGGCATGCTGCTGTTTGTGCCGCAGATCATCAAGGAGCTCGGCCTCACCAATATGCAGGTCGGCTGGGTGACGATGATTCCCTACATCGCCGGCGCGCTCAGCATGATCTTTTTCGGCTGGTTGTCGGACCGCATCGGCGACCGGCGCTGGCTGTTGTGCGGGACCTGTCTGGTGGCGACCGCGGGCCTCGTCCTTGCCGGATTGACGGTCGGCACCTGGTGGGCTATCGCCGGCATCACGATCGCCTCGGCCGGGTTCTACGGCACCAAGGGGCCGTTCTGGGCGATGCCGACGATGTTCCTGACCGGTTCGGCGGCGGCGGCGGGGATCGCCTGGATCAACTCGATCGGCAATCTCGGCGGCTTTTTCGGGCCGACCATTGTCGGCTGGGCCAAGGTCCTGACCGGCAGCTTTGCCGGCGGGCTCTACGGGCTGGCCCTGTGCACCCTGATCTCGGCGGTGGTGGCCCTGTTCTGGTTGCGCATCCCGCGCCCCGCCGCCGCGGTCGAGGAGAGGCTCGCCGCCGCGGCGCAATAGGCCGCAGGGTCTCGGAGGCGGCCGGTCAATAAGGCCGGCCGTCCCTGTGCACAAAGATCCGCCTGCCGTCCGGGGCGAGCGCGCGGCCAAGGTCGTCGTCGGGATAGACCACCGTGTCGCCGGGGTCGCGAGTGCCGATTTCGAGATAAAGGACGTCGCGCGCGCCGGTGTTGACGAGGTGGTGCGCGTCGCCCGACCCGGCCCTGAAGCCGGCGCATAGGCCGGGCCGCAAGCGGGTCTCGCCGGCGTCGGTGACGAGGGTCGGCTCGCCTTCGACAATGTAGATGAACTCGTCCTCGCTGCTATGGGCGTGGCGCAGGGCCGACATCGCCCCCGGCGGCAGGCGCGTCAGATTGACCCCGAACCGGGTCAATCCGAACAGATCGCCGAGCGGCCGCCGCTCGCGCCCCTGGACGCGCGCGGCGAAGGGCTCGGGATAGCCGGCCGTGCGCGCCTGCAACGGCGCCGCGGCGGCCTCGATCGCCTGCGGTCTGTCTCGTTCCGCCATGATCTCCTCCCTGGCAACCCGCCGATTATCGCGGAGCCGCCGGCCCTCGGCAATTCGCCGGCGCAATGCTAGGCTGCGCCCCCTCTACCGTCGCTGGAGGGCCGATGCCAAAGCTAGCGATCCGCTCTGCCGCCGCGGAGGATGCCGGGCTGTTGTTGCAGATGATCCGCGAACTGGCGGCTTACGAGAGGCTGGCCGGGGCGGTTGTGGCCAGCGAGGAGGATCTGCGGCGCTACGGTTTCGGTCCCGAGCGCCGCTTCGAGGCATTGATCGCTTCGCTCGACGGCGAGCCGGTCGGCTTCGCCCTGTTTCTGCCGGATTTTTCGACCTTCAGCGGTCGCCCCGGTCTGTTTCTCGAAGACCTTTACGTCCGGGAGCGCGCGCGCAGACATGGGGTCGGGCGGCGGCTCGTCGCGCGGCTCGCCGCCATCGCCGTCGAACGCGGTTGTCCCGCACTGCATTTCAATGTGCTGACCTGGAACCCGGCGCGCGGCTTCTACCGCCGCCTCGGTTTCGCGGCGAGCGAGGAATGGCAGCCCTGGGGCGGGGCCGGCGAGGTCGTGCATCGTCTTGCCCGCGAGGACCGAGAGGGATGACGAGCGGCGCGACCGCAGATGAGGATATTGCTCGTCAATTACGAATACACGCTGACCGGCTCGACCCTGTTATTGCTGAGATTGGCCGGGCATCTGCACCGCGCAGGGCACGAGGTGAGCGTCTACGGCATGGTGCCGGACCCCGGACCCGTGAAGGACGCATTTCTGCGGGGCGGCTTCCGCATCGTCGAGCCGCTTCCTTCCGGCCCGTTCGATCTCGCCCTCTGCAATACCTTGATGACGGCCCCGCTGGTTTGCCGATTGTCGCCCGCGATGAAGACGATCTGGTGGATCCACGAGGGGTCGATCGGGGTCGATCTGCTGCTCCGCCAGCCGTCCCATGTCGCTGCTTTCGCGCAGGCGTCGGCGGTCGTGTTTGCCTTGCCGATCTGCCGCGACGCGATCTACCGCTCTTTCATCTACCACCTGGATCCGGCGCGGTTCGTCGTGATCCCCTATGGGGTTCCTGCGATCGCGCCGGGACCGCCGCGGCCCGCCGAACCGGAACGCATCCGGGTGATCTCGGTCGGCAGCGTCTATCCGCGCAAGCGCCACGGAGATCTGATCCGGGCCGTCGGCCTGCTGACCGATGCGCCGCTCGACTGCACGATCGTCGGAAAGTTTTACTCGCTGCCGGAGGATTGCCTGCGCCTTGTCGCCGCCGACCCGGGGCGATACCGGCTTGTGGGCGAACTCGACAATCGGCAGGCATTGCAGCTTGTCGCCGAGGCCGACATCTTCTGCCTCCCCTCGGGATCCGAGCTGCAGCCGCTGGCGCTGTTGGAAGCGGCCCTGCTGGGCAAGCCGATCGTATTGCCCGACCTTGCGGTTTACCAGGGCCTCTGGCGGCATGGCCGGAACTGCCTCGTCTACCCGCTCGGCGATGTCCCGCTCCTCGCCCAGGCGATTGCGTTGTTGGCGTCGAACCCTGCCCTGCGGCGGGCGCTCGCAGCGGCCGCGCAGGAAACCGCACGGCCCTACACCGACCGTGCGTTCTTTGCCCGGTTTGACGCCCTGCTCTGCAGTCTTTAAGGCAAATGCGCTCTCGGCCGTCTGATCGCATCCCGGCAGGCGCGGTCTACCAGACGACCGGAATGCGATATTCGGAAAAAATCCTGTCGGTCGTGACGACGTGACATTGTTCGGCCAGCGCCTGCGCCATCATGATCCGATCCCACGGGTCGCGATGCGGCCCGGGCAGCGCGGCGGCGGCAAGTGCGTGGTCGAGCGAGACCGGCAGGATCTCGATCGCTTCCCGCCGCAAGCGCCGGGCGAGACTTTCGGGCAAAGCGGGCAAACGACCTAGTCGTTGTTTATAGGCTATTTCGTAGCCGACGCAGGCGCTGACGAACACGTCATTGGCTGGGTTCGCGATCGCTGCTTCTGCCGCATAGGACAGTCGAGGGTTGTCGGTCAGCCACCACAAAAGAGCGTGCGTGTCGAGCAGCACCCTCACGGCTCGTCCGGCTTTTCGGGGCCCCCGCGCGACCGCGTTGCGCGAGGCTGGGGTAACGTGATGCCGAACTCGTCGGTATGCTGGCCCTCAGCGGCGTCCAAATCCTCCGGGTCCATCGGTTCGAGGAGCCTATCGTCCGGGATTTTCCAATTCCGCCATGCGCCGCGCTTGCGCGGCTGCCGATGCTGGAGTGGAACCAGCCGTACGAGCGGCTTGCCGGCGCGCGCGATCACGATGTCCTCGCCGGCGAGCACGCGGTCGAGCAACGAGGAGAGCTTCGCCTTCGCTTCGGCGATATTGATCTGTTCAGCCATGCGATCCTTCTGGTCTCTCGCGAAGATAGGGCCGGTTCTGGTTGATGGTCAAGGCGCTTGACCATCCCTCCTGCAAAGAGCGACCCGGTATCGCCGCGGTTTCGCCTCTGCGGCGGAGCCCGTAAGATCGCCCGGCGAAGCGCAAACCTGCGGGAGGAGACCGATGATCGAAGTCTGGACCTGGCCGACGCCGAACGGCCACAAGGTGCATATCGCCCTCGAAGAGCTGGGCCTTCCCTACAAGGTCGTGCCGGTCAATATCGGCGCCGGCGAGCAGTTCAAGCCCGAATTTCTGGCGATCAATCCCAATCACCGCATTCCCGCCATCATCGATCCCGACGGGCCGGGAGGGCGGCCGCTCAAATTGTTCGAGTCGGGCGCGATCCTCGTTTATCTCGCCGAGAAGGCCGGCCGACTGATCCCGAAGGACCCGGCGACCCGCTACGTCTGCCTCGAATGGCTGATGTTCCAGATGGGCGGGGTCGGTCCGATGTTCGGCCAGTGGAACCACTTTGCCGCCTATGCGGTCGAGAAAATTCCTTATGCGATCGAGCGCTACACGAATGAGGTGAAGCGCCTGCACCGCGTGCTCGAGCACCGGCTCAAGGACAACCCCTATCTCGCCGGCGAGGACTATTCGATTGCCGACATTGCGACCTTCCCCTGGGTGCGCAACCCCGAGAGGCGCGGCATCGACCTTGCCGAATATCCTGGGGTCAGGCGCTGGCATGACCGGATCGCGGCGCGGCCGGCGGTCGAGCGCGGGGTCGCAGTCCTGGCCGAGCACCAGCGGCAGGGATCGTTCACCGACGCCGAGCGCGAAAACCTGTTCGGCAAGACCCAGTTCGCCGCCCGCTGAGCCAGGCTCGGGCGCGCTTCCTCTCCGCCCTCGGCTCGCTGCCGGTGCTGCGGCTCATCCCCTCCTCATCAAGGGGCAGAGTTTATCTTCTACTCCCTCCCCTCGATGGGGGCTGACAGGGGTAGGTATCGAACCATAGCGGCGCACGGAAAGGTGGTCGTTCCGGGGTGCGGGCGCTCCTGAGCCTGTCGAAGGGCCGCGAGCCCGGAACCCATGCACACGAGCCTTCGCCTGTCCTGCCAAGCTGGTGTTCATGGCTTCCGGGCCCGGCCCGGAGCCTGTCCTCGGGCCGCGCGAAGCGCGGACCCGTGGGGGCCGTCCCGGAATGACGAGCTCTGCTGTGATATCAAACTGATAATCGCCTTTCACCCGGCCATACCTACCCCTGTCAGCTTGATGGGGGAGGGCCGGGGTGGGGGTGAGGCGGCCGCCGCCTCGGCTGGGGCAGAAAGGACTGCGCTCCGCCCGGGAGCGGAATCGGGTATAGTGCTGCCGCTCCGTTGCCAGCGGCCATCCCGAAATGCGCGGTTCCCGAAGTGGGAAGACAACGGCCAGGTATCTTCTTGCCGGCGTCTCTCTGACGGTCGCCTATGCGGTCGCCGGGAAGCTCGGCCTCTTATTGGCCATCCCGCCGGGTTACGCGTCGCCGGTCTTTCCGGCGGCCGGTATCGCCGTCGCCGCCATGCTGATCGGCGGCGCCGCGACCCTGCCCTGGACATTTCTCGGTGCGTTATTGCCCAATCTCTGGGCCGGGGCCGGACAGCTCGACCGCGCGGGGCTGGCGGCGGCGGCAATCACGGCCGCCGGTTCGATGGCGCAGGGAGCCGTCGGCGGGTGGGCCTTGCGGCGGGCCGTCGGCTATCCCGCTGCTCTCGACAACGGCCGCGATCTGACGCGGTTTCTGCTGCTCTGCCCGGTCTGCTGCCTGACCGGCGCCACCCTGTCGCTGGGCGGCCTCGCCGCTCTCGGAGCCGTCGTCCCGGCCGACCTGCCGGCAAATTGGCTGACCTGGTGGGTCGGAGACACGATCGGCGTCCTGGTCGTCCTGCCGCTGATGATGGTCATGCTCGGCGAGCCGCGCCCGTTGTGGCGGCGCCGGGCCTTGCCGGTGGCATTGCCGATGGCGCTGTTCTTCGCGCTGTTTGTCGCGATCTTCGTCCGGGTGAGCACCTGGGAAAGCGACCAGTCATTGTTCGAATTCCGCCTCTTGTCCCAGCACATCGTCGACAAGGTCCACAGCGGCCTGAATGAACAGGAGCTGTTCCTCGACCAATTGGCCAGCTCTTTCGCCGGGCACACGCCGCTGTCGCACGCGGATTTTCATGGTCTCGTGCAGATCCTGCTGCGTCGCTTTCCGATGATCCAGGCGGTCGAATGGGCGCCGCGCATCGCTCTATCGCAACGGCAGAGCTTTGAGGCCGCGCAGCAATCCGATCGGCCCGGCTTCGAGATATGCGAGCGCGGGAAAACCGGGCGGCTCCGGCGCGCCGGCACGCGCCCCTGGTACTACCCGGTGAGCTATGTCGAGCCGCTGCGGGGAAACACCGAGGCGGTGGGCTTCGATCTGGCTTCGGACCGGGACCGCGGCGCGGCGATCGCCATGACCGTCGCCGGTGGGGCGGCGGCGACGGCGCCGATCCGGCTGGTCCAGGAGCATGGGCAGCAGCGCGGAATGCTGCTGATGGTCGCGGTGCCCGGCGGCGCCAACGGCGCAGGCGTGGTCCTCGTCGTCCTGCGCATGGGCACCTTCATGGACGGGTTGCTGGCGCCCGCCGAGGCGACCCTCGCCGTCCGGCTGGTCGACGCCGATCGCAACGAGGTCTTGTATGACGGCTTTCCCCCCGGCAACGCCGCGGATTTCGTGCGGGTCTTCTCGTTCGGCGGGCGCCGCTATCGCGTCGAGACGGTGCCGACCCCGGCCTATCTTGCGCGCCAGCATCGCTGGCAAAGCTGGTCGGTCCTCGTCGTCGGCGTCTGCAGCACCGGCCTGCTCGGCGCGCTGCTGATGCTCGCGACCGGCTATACGCGCCGCATCGAAATCACCGTCGAAGAGCGGACCCGCGACCTCCAGAAGGTCAACCGGCAGCTTCAGACCGAGATGCGGGAACGCCAGCAGGCCGAGGCGGCATTGCGCCAGGCGCAAAAGCTTGAAGCCATGGGTCATCTGACCGGCGGCATTGCGCATGATTTCAACAATCTGCTGACCGTGGTCATGGGCAACGCCACATTGTTGCACGACCGTGCGGCGGATGAGCCGGCGCGACGGCGCGCCGCGGCCATTCTCGCCATCGTCGAGCGCGGCGAGCGCCTGATCCGGCAATTGCTCGCCTTCTCCCGGCGCCGCACGTTGCGGCCCGAGCCGGTCGCCCTGCAGGGCCGCGTCAACGAGATCGCGGAATGGCTCGCCCGCTCCTTGCGCGAGGACATCGAGGTGACGATCGACGTGCCGGAAGAATTATGGCCGGTGTCGGTCGATCCCGGCGAATTCGAACTGGCGCTGCTCAACATCGCGGTCAATGCGCGCGACGCAATGCCGAACGGGGGCGCCTTCCGGCTTGAGGCGCGCAACATCCGCTGCGGCGGCGGGGCGGCGAGCGGCGGCCTCGTCGGCGAATTTGTCGCGCTCACCTTGTCCGATACCGGAACCGGCATGCCGGCCGAAGTGATGGCGCACGCCTTCGATCCCTATTTCACGACCAAGGAGACTGGCCTGGGCTCGGGGCTCGGTCTGTCGCAGGTCTACGGCTTTGCTAGCCAGAGCGGGGGCACTGCGATGATCGCCAGCAGGCTGGGCCGGGGGACCGCGGTTACATTGCTTCTGCCGCGCGCCGCCGGCGCCCCGACCCTCTCCACCGCAGCCCCGGAAGATCCGCTGTCCGCCCCCGCCTCGGCCCGCATCCTTGTGGTCGAGGACGATCGGGAGGTCGCTGAAGCGACCCGGGAATTGCTGCGCGACATGGGCTTTGCGACGCATTGGGCGCGCAATGGCGAGGAGGCCCTGGCTCACCTCAAAGCCGGCCCGCCGGTCGACCTCGTCCTGTCGGATGTGGTGATGCCCGGCGGGGTGAGCGGTCTCGACCTGGCCCGGACCTTGCGGGAGCGGCGCCCGGGTCTCCCGGTCGTCTTGGGCACGGGCTACAGCCGGTACGCCGCGCAGGTCGTGGAGGAGGGCTTCGCCTTGATCGAGAAGCCCTATCGCCGCGCCGCGTTGGCCGCCTCATTGCGCGCGGCGCTCGAACGCGCGCGGTCCTGATCCTATTCCGCAACCAGCGCCTTCAGGCGATAGACAAGGTCGAGCGCCTCGCGCGGGCTCAATTCGTCGGGGCGGATCTCGCGCAAGAGCGCCTCGGCCGCGGATTCGGGAGGGGGCGGCGCGGCGGGTCGGCGGGCGGCCCGGAACAATGGCAGATCGTCGGCGAGGCGGGCGAGCGCCTCGCTTTTGTCGCCCGTTTCGATGATCGCCAGGATCTCCTCGGCGCGCGCCGTCACCGCCGACGGCAGTCCGGCGAGCTTGGCGACATGGATGCCGTAGGAGCGGTCGGCGGCGCCCGCGGCGACCTCGTGCAGAAACACGACCTCGCCCTTCCACTCCTTGACCCGCATCGTATGGCAGGCGAGCGCCGGGAGCTTCGCCGCGAGCGCGGTCAATTCGTGGTAATGGGTGGCGAACAGGGTGCGGCAGCGGTTGACCTCGTGCAGGTGCTCGATCGTCGCCCAGGCGATCGACAACCCGTCAAAGGTTGCCGTGCCGCGGCCGATCTCGTCGAGGATGACAAGGGAATTGGGTCCGGCCTGGTTCAGGATCGCCGCGGTCTCGACCATCTCGACCATGAAGGTCGAGCGGCCGCGGGCGAGGTCGTCGGCCGCGCCGACCCGGCTGTAGAGCCGATCGACAACGCCGATCCGCGCCCTGCGCGCGGGCACGTAGGAGCCCATCTGGGCGAGCACCGCAATAAGCGCGTTCTGCCGCAGAAAGGTGCTCTTGCCGGCCATGTTGGGGCCGGTGACGAGCCAGATCCGCGCGCCCTCGGGGTCCCCGCGCGAGCTGCGCTCGTGCGGGGTGGGGTCGAGAATACAGTCGTTGGCGACAAAGGCGCCTCCTGAGCCCTGAGCTTGTCGAAGGGTCGACAGGCCGGCGAGCGCCGCCTCGACGGCCGGGTGGCGCCCGCCGCGGATCTCGAAATGGGTGCTGTCCTCGACGACCGGCCGCACCCAGTCCTCCTCCGCCGCGCGTTCAGCGAGGGCGGCGGCGACGTCGATCGCGGCGAGCGCCCGCGCCGCCGCGGCGATCTCGGGGCGGCGGGTCACGACCTCGTTGACGAGGTCGGCATAAAGCGCGAGTTCGAGCGCGAGGGCGCGTTCGGCGGCGCTGGCGATCCGGCTCTCCAACTCGGAGAGTTCGGCCGTCGCGTAGCGCTGCGCTCCGGCCATCGTCTGGCGGTGGATGAAATGCGGTCCGAGCCGCTTCGCCTCGCGCGCGGCGACCTCGACAAAATAGCCGATGACGTTGTTGTGGCGGATCCTGAGGGCGCCAATGCCGGTCTCGGCGGCGTAGCGCGCCTGCAGGGAGGCGACCAGCCGGCGGCTCTCGTCGCGCAATTCCCGCAATTGGTCGAGCTCCTGCGAATATCCCGCCGCGATGAACCCGCCGTCGCGGGCGAACAGCGGCAGGTCGGCGGCGAGCGCGCGGGCGAGCCGGCCGACAAACGCGCCGTGCTCGCCGAGGTCGCGCGCGGCGTCGGCGAGATGCGCGGGCAGGGGAACGAGGCCCGGCTCCGCCAACATCTCCCTGAGCGCGGCGGTCTCGCCGAGCGCCGCTGCCAGCGCCGCGAGGTCGCGCGGCCCGCCGCGCCCGAGGCACAGCCGCGTCAAGGCCCGTTCGAGATCCGGGCAGCGGCGCAAGGATTGCCGCACCGCCTCGCGCAACCCGGCGCGCTCGACAAAGAACTGCACCGCGTCGAGGCGGCGGGCAATGTCCGCCGTCCCGGTCAGCGGCGCGGCGAGATGGTCCGCCAAAAGCCGCGCCCCCGCTGCGGTCGCGGTGCGGTCGATCGTCGCCAACAGGCTGCCCCTGCGCTCGCCGGAAAGGGTGGTCATGAGTTCGAGATTGCGCCGGGTCGCGGCGTCGATCTGCATGACCGAGCCGGGCAAGAGGCGGCGCGGCGGTTCGAGATGGAGCGCCTCTCCCTTCTGGGTCAGCACGAGATACTCGACCAGCGCTCCCGCCGCGGCCAGTTCGGCGCGGCCGAAATCGCCAAAGCCGTCGAGCGCGCCGACCCGGTAGAAGGCTTCGAGACGGCGGCGTCCGGCCTCGCTGTCGAAGCGCGGGTTCGGCAATGGGGTCAGGGCGGATTTCCATTCGGCCCACAATTCGAACCAGGCCGGCCGCGCGAGCAGCCGTTCGGGCAACAGGATCTCGCCCGGCTGCAGGCGGGCGAGATCGCCGGCGAGCCCGCCTTCGCTGGTCGGGGCGAGGGCAAAGGCGCCGGTCGACAGGTCGAGCCAGGCGAGGCCCAAGCCGCCCCCCGCCTCGGCGAGGCCGGCGAGGTAATTGTGCCGGCGCGCTTCGAGAAGCCCGTCCTCGGTCACGGTGCCGGCGGTGACGACGCGCACGACCGCGCGCTTCAGCGGGCCCCTGGCGCCGCGCCGCCGCGCTTCCGCCGGATCTTCCATCTGCTCGCAGATCGCGACCTTGAAGCCGGCGCGGATCAGCCGGGCGAGATACGCCTCGGCCGTATGCGCCGGAACCCCGCACATCGGAATGTCGGCGCCGTCATGCCGGCCGCGTCGGGTCAGGGCGATATCGAGCGCCTGGGAAGCGGCAACCGCATCGTCAAAGAACAATTCAAAGAAATCCCCCATCCGGAAAAACAATAGGCAGCCGGGATGCGCCTGTTTGATCTCGTGGTACTGCGCCATCACCGGCGAGGCGGGCGGCGGAGGGCTGTCGGGTTCGGAAGGGAGCGGTCGGGACATCGAAGATTGGAAAATTTTCCTGTTGCTGTCCCGGCGCAAGCCGGGACCCATCCATCCGCCGTCTCGGACTTTTCAGGCAGTGGCGATGCTATATCACCAATGATCGCCTCGTACCGCGGAGAGATGGATCCCGGCTTTCGCCGGGATGACCGAGTATAGCTGGAGAGCCATGCGGGCGGGGCGGGCCGCGCCCGCGGATTCGCCGGGCGCGGCCCGCGGACGCGCATGCTACGCTTCCGCCGAGAGTTCCCAGCCCGCAGCCGACAAGAGGAAAGGTGAGCCATGACCTACGATCTGTTGATCAAGAACGGCCGCATCGTCGACGGCTCGGGCATGCCGTCCTTCCGCGGCGATGTCGCCGTCAAGGACGGCCGTATCGTCGAACTGGGCAGGCTCTCCGGCCCGGCCGAGCGGGTCATCGACGCCGGGGGGCAGGTCGTGGCTCCGGGCTTTATCGACAATCATTGCCATTACGACGCCCAGGTCACCTGGGACCCGCTGTGCTCCTACTCCTGCGACCACGGCGCCACCACCGTGATCTTCGGCAATTGCTCTTTGGCCCTGGCGCCGGTGCGCCGCGGCGGCGAGAAGCGGCTTGCCGAATTCCTCTCCTATGTCGAAGCGATCCCGATGGAGGTTTTGAACACGATCGAGTTCGACTGGGAGACGGTTCCGCAATACATGGACCGGCTCGGCGGACGCCTCGGGGTCAATGTCGGCAATCTGATCGGCCATTCGGCGGTGCGCTATTACGTGATGGGCGACGAGTGCCAGAAGCGCACCGCCACCGACGACGAGATCGAAACGATGCGCCAAATCGTGCGCGACGGCTTGCAGGCCGGCGCGCTCGGCCTGTCGGTGTCGCGCAACCAGGGCCATTACGACCCGCAGGGCGTGCACATCCCGGCCCTGTGGGCCGACGAGAAGGAAATCTTCGCATTGGGCGACGTCTTGCGCGAACTCGGCACCGGCACGATCCAGTCGGGCGGCGGCAACGGCGCCGAGATGAAGGACGGGCTGATGAGCCGGCTCTCCGAGGCGACCGGCCGCATCGTCGTCTACAACAATCTGAGCCAGTCGATGCGCCGGCCGGATCAATGGCAGAAGCAGATGGCGCAGGTCGACACGACGACCGCCAAGGGCATCCGCGCCTTCCCGATGTGCACGCCGAACCGCATCACCGATTTCTTCACGATGAAGAATTGCCAGGAGTTCCGCGGCCTGCCGACCTGGCATCCGATCTTGTTGGCGTCGGATCAGGAGAAACTGCGCGCCTACAGCGATCCGGCGATCCGCAAGAAGCTCCACGAAGAGGCGGTCGAGTTCAAGGTTGACACGCCGCCGCCGGGCATCTGCCGCACCTGGTGGGACTACATGGTCCTGCAGCGCGCGGTTCTGCCGAAGAATAAGGTCTTCGAGGGCAAGACCCTCGGCCAGATCGCAGGGATGCAGGGCAAGGGCATCATCGACGCCTTCCTCGACCTCGCGGTCGAGGAAGAGCTCGACAGCGAATGGCTGCACGGCGAGATCAATGTCGATGACGCGGCGGTCGCACGAATTCTGACCTATCCGAACGCCGTGATCGGATTGTCTGACGGCGGCGCGCACGTCCAGTTCCAGGCCGGCTTCGGGTTTTCGACGCGGCTCCTCGCCGAATGGGTGCGCGAAAAGCAGGCGATGAGCCTCGAACAGGCGGTGCGGCGGCTGACCTTCGATTCGGCCTCGACCTTTGGTCTCTATGATCGCGGTCTGTTGCGGCCCGGCATGGCGGCCGACATCGTGATCTTCGATCCCGACACGGTGCGCCCGCTGCCGACCGACATCGTGCGCGACTTCCCGGCCGGCGCCTCACGCATGCGCGAACGGGCGGCCGGCATCATGGCGACGATCGTCAACGGCGCGGTCCTGCTTGAAGACGGCAAGCACACCGGCGCCCTGCCCGGCCGCGTATTGCGCAACACCTGGCATCAGGCAAACCGCGCCTGAACGAAATTGCCCCTCACCCCGGCCCTCTCTCCGCGCGCGGAGAGAGGGAGAGACCCGCGCAAAGCGCGGGAGGGTGAGGGGCAGAGGCCGCACGGCCGGAAGCGGCAGATGAAACCGCGCCGCCTCCTTTCGCCGGCGGGCCGGCTGCGTTAGACTCGGTGCGGCCTTGCAGCCAAGGGGAGGCTTGCCGTGCCGAATTTTCGCGCCGCGCCCGATCTCGACATGCACTACCGGGTCGACGACTTCACCGACCCGTGGCGTACGCCGGAGACGGTCTTTCTGTTGCACGGCAACGCCGAAAGCGGGGAGGCCTGGTACGGCTGGGTCCCCTCTCTCGCGCGCCATTACCGTGTCGTGCGGCCGGACATGCGCGGCTTTGGCGCCTCGACTCCGATGCCGGCCGACTTCCCGTGGACGCTTGATGGTCTGATCGACGACTTTCTGAGCCTCGCGGACCATCTCGGCGTCGACCGCTTTCATCTGGTCGGCGCCAAGATCGGCGGCACGATCGCGCGCGCCCTTGCGGCGCGCCGGCCGGAGCGCGTCTCAACCCTGACCGTCGTCGGCACCCCGCCGCCGTTTCGCCACGGCGCCGCCGAGCGCGCCCCCGCTTTGGCCGAGGAATTCCGCACAAAGGGCGTCGAGCCCTGGGCGCGGCGCACGATGGGCGGGCGCCTCGGCAGCGCCTTCCCGCCGGACGGGGTCGAATGGTGGATCGGGCTGATGGCCCGCACCGCCGCCTCGACCCAGATCGGCTTTATGGGCACGATCGCCTGCGCCGACATCCGCGCCGACCTGCCGCGGATCCGCTGCCCGACTCTCGTTATCACGACCGAGAACAGCGGCCTCGCCTCGGTCGAGGAGACGCGTGCCTGGCAGCAGCAGATCGCCCGTTCGACCTTGCTCGTATGGCCTGGCGATTCCTATCACGTTGCCGCCAGCCATGCCGAGCGCTGCGCCGCCGCGACGCTCGACTTCATCGCCCGCCGATGATCGGCCTTCCGGCCATCCCGAAAAGGTCGGAGGCAAGGTGACGGCGTTCCCGACTTCGCGGCGAGCCCTCTCCGCCTTTCTGCACGATGTCGCGATGGCGGCGCTGTCGCTCGTCATCGCCCTCGCCCTGCGCGTCGGCGGCGGCGTGTGGAGCTACGAGCCGCGCCTGATGCTTTTTTACCTCGTCGGCTTCACCCTGATCGCGGCCGTCGTGTTCCTTTTGACCGGGCTTTACCGCGGCATCTG
The DNA here is from genome assembly GCA_035252905.1 of Allostellaceae bacterium. Taxonomy (GTDB): domain Bacteria; phylum Pseudomonadota; class Alphaproteobacteria; order ATCC43930; family CGMCC-115725; genus AP-15. The sequence continues at coordinate 19,778 of DATFCQ010000351.1, forward strand.
GCGCTACGCCTCGTTGCCCGATTTGTTCAACATCGCTCGCGCGGTGACGCTGACGATTGCGGTTTTTCTCGGGGTCATGTTCGTCTTGACCCGGCTCGCCGCCTTGCCGCGCTCAACCCTGTTGATCGACGGGTTCGTCCTCGTGGCCCTGTTGGGCGGGCCGCGCATCGGTTACCGATTGTTCAAGGACCGCGGCCTCGACCACATCGTCGAACGCGCCCGCCATGCGACCGTGCCGGTCCTGTTGATCAGCACCAAGGACGGCGCCGACACGTTCATCCGCGAGATGACGCGCGACCCGCGCGCGGTGTACCGCGTCGTCGGCGTGCTCGCCGACTCGCCGTCGCGGGTCGGGCGCGAGATCTACGGCGTGCCGGTGCTCGGTACGATCGAGGCGCTCGAAACTGTCGTTGCCCGGCTCGACCGCCGCGGCAAGCGCCCGCAGAAATTGATCGTCGCCGCGCAGAACCTGCCGGGCGAGCAGGTCCGCCGCCTGCTCGATCGCGCCGAGGCGCTGGCGATCCCGTTGGCGCGCCTGCCGCGATTGACCGATTTCCACCGCCGCCTCGACCGGCTGGGACAGGCGGTCGAGCCGATCGCGCTCGAGGATCTTCTGGGGCGGCCGCAGGCGGTGCTCGACCGCGACGGCATGGCGGCGCTGGTGCGCGGCCGCTCCATTCTCGTCACCGGCGCCGGCGGCACGATCGGCAGCGAATTGACGCGCCAGATCGCCGCATCCGGGCCGAGCCGGCTCCTCCTGCTCGATCACGGCGAGTTTGCGCTCTACGGGATCGACCTCGAACTTGCGGAGCGCTTCCCCGACCTTGCCCGCGTGCCGTTATTGCGCGACGTGCGCGCCCGCGCCGAAATCGACGCGGTGATGGCCGCCGAGCGGCCGGACATCGTGTTCCACGCCGCCGCGCTGAAGCACGTGCCGCTGGTCGAGGCGAACCCGATCGCGGGCGTCCTGACCAACATCGTCGGCACCCGCAATGTCGCCGAGGCGGCGCGCGCGCACGGCGCGGCGCTCGTCGTCATGATCTCGACCGACAAGGCGGTCAACCCGGTGAGCGTGATGGGCGCGACCAAGCGGCTCGCCGAGGAATACTGCCAGGCGCTCGACCTCTCCGAGGCGCGGCGGGCGATGCCCCAGCCCCGCGCGACGTGGTCGCGCGGGGACCCCGAACTAGGATTAGGAACGCGCTTTGTCACGGTGCGGTTCGGCAACGTCTTGGGGTCCACCGGGTCGGTCGTGCCGCTGTTCCAGCGCCAGCTCGCCGCCGGCGGGCCGTTGACCGTGACCGATAAGCGGGCGTCGCGCTTTTTCATGACCGTGCGCGAGGCGGTCGAATTGGTGTTGCAGGCGGCGGCGCTGTCGCCCGCCGGCGAGATGGCCGAGACGCGCGGCAAGATCTTTGTGCTCGACATGGGCGAGCCGGTCCGGATCGTCGACCTCGCGCAGCAGATGATCCGCCTCGCCGGCCGCCGTCCCGGCCACGACGTCGCGATCGAATTCGTCGGGCTGCGCCCCGGCGAGAAACTGCACGAGGAATTGTTCCACGCCGACGAGCCGCTGTTGCCGACCCTGCACCCGGCAATCCGTCTTGCCGCTCCGCGCAGCGCCGACCGCGCGATGCTCGCCCGCGCCCTCGACGAACTCGAACAACTGGCCCGCGCCGGCGACGAGGAGCGCGTGCTCGCCTTGCTCGCCCGCCTCGTGCCGGAGTACCGGCGCGAAGAGCCGCAGCCTGTTGCACTCTCCCTCTCCCCGCTTGCGGG
>DATFCQ010000352.1:0-3242 GCA_035252905.1 Allostellaceae bacterium
TGGGCGGCGCCGGCGTCGCCCGGCGCGCCTATGCCCAGTTCTCGGTGGCTCAGGAAGCCACCGCTGACCACGCCGCCCTCAATTACCTCGACGCCACCCATCAATCGGCCCGCGGTCTGCTGAAATTCTTCGAGATCCTGCAGAACGAGGAGATGCTGACCGGCGCCTATCAGGATCCCTATCTGCGCGACCATCCGCTGACCCAGGAGCGGATCGATTATGTGCGCGACCATGTCCGCCGCTCTCCCTACTCGAACCGCCCCGACCCGCCCGCCTCCGTCGCCATGCTGAAGCGGATCAAGGCGAAGCTCGCCGCCTTTACCGCGCCGCCGGCGCAGACCCTCGCCCAATACCCGCAGCAGGACCAGTCGGTCGTCGCGCGCTATGCCCGCGCCATCGCCTATTACCGAATCCCGCAGCTCGACCGGGCGCTTGCACTCATCGACGGGCTCATTCGCGAGGATCCGAGCGATCCTTATTTCCGCGAGCTGAAAGGGCAGATGCTGTTTGAAAACGGGCATATCCGCGAGGCGGTCGCGCCCTATGAGGCGGCCGTGCGCCTGGCGCCCGATGCCCCGCTCCTCCGCATCGCCCTGGCGCAGGTGTATATCGAGGCGCACGACCCCGGCCTGAACAGGCGGGCCATCGGCTATCTCGACGACGCCTTGCGCCACGAGGACCAGGACCCGATGGCTTGGCACCTTCTGGCCACCGCCTATGGCCGCAACCAGCAGATCGGCATGGCAACCCTGGCTCTGGCCGAGGAGGGCCTGGCCGCCGGCAACAAGCGCGACGCCGTCGGCGAGGCAAAGCGCGCACAGCACCTGCTGCCGAAGAGTTCCGCCGGGTTCATGCGGGCGATCGAGATCCAGCGCGAGGCGGAACAGCTCGATTCGTCCGATTGAATCCCTCTTCCCGATTGCAAACCCCCGCAGGAGTTTCCCCATGCCGCTGTGCGCGCGCGTGCTGCTGTCGGCGCTCTGTTGCGTCATCCTCGCCTGTCGCGCGGCCGGCGCGGCCGAGCCGTCCCCTGTCGCACCCGAACAGCGCCGAGCGATCGAGACGATCGTTCACGATTATCTGCTGTCCCACCCCGAAGTCCTGGTGCAAGCCCTGAACGAGGCCGAGAAGAAGCTCAGCCGCGACGCCCAGGACAACGCCCGGCAGGCGCTGACGACACACCGCCGCGAGATCTTCGACGATCCGGCGACCCCGGTAGGCGGCAATCCCAATGGCGACGTCACGGTTGTCGAGTTCTTCGACTATAGCTGCCCGTATTGCAAAGCGGTCGAGCCGTCGCTCGAACGGCTGCTCGCACAGGACCGCGGCCTGCGCTTTGTCTATAAGGAGTTCCCGGTGCTCGGGCCCGAATCGGTGATGGCGGCGCGCGCCGCCCTGGCCGCCAGACGGCAGGGCAAGTATACGGCCTTTCACGACGCCATGATGACGGCGAAGGGACGGCTCGACGACGACAAGATCTATCGAACGGCGAGCGCGGTAGGCCTCGATGTCGCGCGTCTCAGGCGCGACATGGCCGAGCCGCAGGTCGCGGCGGAGCTCAAGGACAATCTGGCCTTGGCCAACATTCTCGACGTGCACGGCACGCCGACCTTCATCATCGGCAAGGAAATCGTGCCCGGCGCCATCGATCCTGAAAACCTCGAGCGCCTCATTGCCGCGGCCCGGGAAAAGAAATAACGCACGAGGCTTGCCGGGCCCTATTCCTCCTGCAGCGGTGAGGACCGGTTTACGATCTCTTAACCGTTTCCCGTCGAAATCGCCCAGAGCGATGCTTGGCCGGTCTTGAGTATGGAAAGATCAAATCCCGCTGGAACGGGTCCGAATGCGAGGAGCGCGCAGCACAGCGGCGAGGATCAGGCGACGGGCGGCGCGGAGCGGCGCCGCAGCCCGCGCCGCCGCGCCTTGAAAAGCGCCCTGATCGTTTTCAGCGCCGGCCGCTGCAGCATGACCTGCCATGTTCTCGATACCTCCGAGACCGGCGCCCTGCTGATGCCTTCCGATGTCCTCCTCTGCCCCGACCAGTTTGTCCTCAAGCCGCTCTCCGGCCCGGCTCGCGACTGTGAGGTGGTCTGGCGGAAGGGGACGAGGATCGGCGTGCGCTACCTCTGAGGACAGCGGCGGGCTCTTCAGACGTCGCGATCGGGCTGGCGGTCCGGGTGCGCAGCGGCAAACGCGTCGAGCGCCATGCACCGCTCGTAGATTCCGGTGATCGTCGGATAGGGGCCGAGATCGAGCCGATAGCGCTGCGCATTGACGATCTGGGGGACGAGGGCGATGTCGGCGAGACCGGGCGTTCCGCCATGACAGAAGGCGCCGCTCCTCGGATCGCCGACGAGCAGGCGCTCAAGGGCGGCAAACCCCGCGGCGATCCAATGATTGTACCAGGTCGCGATCGCCGCATCCTCGGCACCCAGCCGATGCCGCAAATAGCGCAGAACCCGCAAATTGTTGATCGGGTGGATGTCGCAGGCGACGATCTGGGCGAGGCTGCGGACCCGGGCGCGACCCGGCGCATTGTCGGGCAGCAACGGCGGGTCGGGATAGACCTCGTCGAGATATTCGATGATCGCCAGCGATTGAATCATCGCGGCATTGCCGTCGACGAGCGCCGGAACCAGACCTTGCGGGTTGACCCCGAGGAATTCCGGCTGCGTCTGCTCGCCTTTCTGCAGGTGGATCGAGGCCGCTTCGTAAGGGAGATTTTTCAGATTGAGGGCAATGCGCACGCGGAACGCGGCCGAGGAGCGAAAATAGCCGTAGAGCTTCATCGCTGCACCTGTGCTGGATGAGTGCGGAAAACGGCGGAATGCGCTCCGAGGCTGGGCAAGGATCGGCAAGAGTGGTCGGGAGAAGGCTGCATCGGCTGCGTGCGTGCTTCGAGACGCGCCCTCCCTTCGTGACGCCGCCTTGCGGCGGCTCCTCAGGAGGGCGCTCCTCAGCATGAGGATGTCCTTGATGGCATTAAGAAGATCCTCATCCCCGGCCTTCGCCGGGGCAGGCTCTGAGGTGCCTCGCGAAGCGAGGCCTCGAAGGACGTATGGCGCTGATCCAGCGGAAATCCGAATCCTTGCTCAGCCTCTCCGCTTTTCCGCCCGACAACGTTCCCAATAAGCATAGAGCGTAGGGCGGAAAAGCGCAGCGTATTCTGCCAACCCGCTGTTCAGGCACCCTGAAAGCGGGGTCCGGGTCAAGACTTGGGCTTTGTCGGTTTCGCGCCGCGC
>DATFCQ010000353.1:0-7378 GCA_035252905.1 Allostellaceae bacterium
CAGGCCCCCGGACGAACCCCTCGGCGCAACCGCAAACCCCGCTCCGCGCGTCGGCGACGCCACGGATCTCTATGTCTTGATGCTGCTGTTCGGCGGTGAACCGAAATGGCTTTGCCTACTCTGGTGAATTATTCAGGCTAGCCGCTTCGCGGCGTCACGAAGATAGCGGAGACGATCGAGGCGATGCTGGCAACGACCCGCGCTCTCCCCGCGATCCTTGCCGCCGCCGTGCAGCGGCGCCTGGATCAGGAAATGTCACCTTCCACCCAACCCACGGCCTTCTCCGATCGCGTCGGCGCGATCACCTGAGCCAGGCCTTGACGTCCCCTTTCAGTTCCACAGGAGACCGCCCCGTGGCACACCCGGTTAGGGCCGGACGCTTCGCTAAGAGCCGCAGAGAGTTGGACCATCAGCGGGCGAGCGATGTGTCTGCTGGCCGCAGGTTATGAGTCCCGCCTAGTACTACAGCCGGGATTCCGAATGGATTGTACCGCTCCGTGCATGGTAAGCTCATCTCTCCTCTGCGAACGCCATTCGGAATTTGTCGGCTGCTTACCCAGAAGCTTTCTATCTTTGCGATGTAGAAACCTGAAGGCGAAACCCAGCTGTAGTACTAGGGCGGGTGCGTGTATTGTCACCACGTGGATCGGTTTGTCGTAATCTCAGGATGCTCTAGCGGCGGCAAATCATCGTTGCTCACCGAGTTGGGCCGGCGCGGCTACGCTTTTGTTGAAGAGCCCGGCCGCCGGATCGTCAAGGAAGAGCTCGAACTCGGAGGCTCTGCGCTCCCATGGATGGACGCGGCCGCGTTCGCTCGGCGTTGCATCGCGCTGGCGCTGTCGGATCTCCGAGCCGCTCGCCGCCAAAAAGGGAGATGGGTGTTCTTCGATAGAGGTTTGATCGATGCCTCGGTCGCTCTTGAGCACCTGACCGGGGAGCCTACTTCAGAGGCGCTTCGACGATCTCAGCGATTTTATCGGCGGGTTTTCCTGGCACCGCCTTGGCCCGAGATTTACGTGCTGGACTAGGAGCGGCGTCACAGCCTTGAGAGGGCCCTGGTCGAGTATTCGCGGCTGTTGGAGACCTATCCCTCCCTCGGCTACGAGACGATAATCCTGCCAAAAGTGAATGTGGCCAAGCGAGCCGACTTCATCCTTCATACCCTAGCGGAATAACGGGCCGGTGTGGGGCATGAAGACCGGTTCCCGTCGTGCAGACTGAGCGCCCGGGTATGGGTTCAGAAATAAGACCATCGCCGCGACGCTTGGCAATGGGCGGAACGCGCCGGAAGCACACCGTCGGCCTACCCAGGCAAAGCACCGCATTTCAGCGCGCCGTCGCGGCCAACGGCCGACCGAGGCGCCTCCCGGGTATGCAACGCGCGATTTGCCGTTGCTCAAATCGCTCAAGGCAGCGACCGTGGCGCCGACACCGCCGGCAATCCGGTGAGTGTCGGATAAATAGCTTTTAGAGTATACACCCCGAAGTGGGGAACTGAGGAGATGACCTTGAGTGACAACCCGATCGGGGCTTCCTATCTCTATTTGTTGGAGCCCGAGATTCGCTTTTGGAGGCCGCTGTCGAGCATCTGATTCCCACCGATGAGCTGGGCCCTGGAGCGCGCGATGCTGGTGTGGTGGTCTATATCGACCGCCAATTGGCCGGCACCTGGGGCGTCCACGGCCGTCAATATCGCGGCGGCCCATGGATGGAGGGCACTCCGCAGCAGGGCTACCAATCGCGCTTCACGCCACAAGAGGTCTATCGCATTGCGATTCGCGAGATCGACCAACACTGCAAAGCCGAATTCGACCGGCCTTTCGCGCAGCTTGCCGGTGACCGACGATTGCGCCTGCTCGAGCAGTTGGAGAAAGACGAGATCGTGCTGCCTTCACTGTCATCGAAATTCTTCTTCGATCTGCTGTGGCGCAACACCGAAGAGGGATACTTCGCCGATCCGCTATACGGCGGCAACCGCGATAAAGTGGGTTGGAAGCTGCTCGGATTCCCCGGCGTGCCCTCCGGCGAATACCGCCACCTGGTCACCAGCAGTGAGCCGTACCACGCCGAACCCGTCAGCGTGCTCGACGTCCAGACCGGTAAGGTGCCGGTCGATGCGGAAGGCTTTCCGAAGCACGTCATTATCAAGCGCAACAGCAACAGGGAAAGCTGAGATGTCGACCACGAAATTAAAATCTGTCGATGTCGTCGTCGTAGGCAGTGGCGTGGTGGGCTCGATCATGTCCATGGAACTGGCCAGCGCCGGGTTGAGTGTCGTGTGCCTGGAGCGCGGCAAGTATTTCGATGCCAACACTGACTTTCATAAACCCAACGTGTACGACGAACTGAAGTTCGATCGCCATAGCGACATCTTCCAGAACCTGGCGCGTGACACTATTACATTTCGCAACAACAACTCGCAAACGGCGCTGCCGATGCGCGAGATGGGCGCGTTCAAACCGGGCGAGATGGTCGGTGGCACGGCGGCACACTGGGGAGGCAATGCGCGCCGCTTCTTGCCGCATGATTTCGAAATCCGCTCGCGCATTAGTCAACGCTATGGCGAAGCGTTCATTCCTGAGGACTGCAATCTGCAGGACTGGGGCGTTACCTGGGAAGAGATCGAACCCTATTATGACCAGTTTGAGGAAATCTTCGGCGTCGGCGGCAAGGCTGGCAACCTGAACGGCGAGATCCAGGCAGGCGGCAATCCTCACGAAGGGCCGCGCTCGCGCGAGTATCCAAACCCGCCGACGCAGCGCACGTATGAGGGCGTCCTGTTTGCCGATGCGGTGAGCTCTCTGGGTTACGTGCCGTTCCAGGGCCCAACCGCGGCGATGACTCAGGACTACCGCAACCTGTACCGCGTACAGATGCTCGAATGCGCGCGCGGCGGCTTCTGCTCGAGCCATGTCTGCGCGCAAGGTGCCAAGGCCAATCCCCTCACTGCGGTGCTACCCGCGCTCGCGCGGCAGCCTACCTTCGAGTTGCGACCGCTGTGCAACGTACTGCGCGTCAACATGGATTCCACCGGCAAGAAGGCCACCGGCGTGACCTACATTGACCCACGCGGCAACGAAGTCGAGCAGCCGGCCAGCATCGTGGTTCTGGGCGCCTATTGCTTTGGCAACGTGCGGCTGCTGCTGCTGTCGGGCATCGGCACGCCCTACGATCCGCTCACCGGCAAAGGGGTGGTCGGCCGCAACTACGCTTACCAGCAAGGCGGCTCGGTGCAGGTGTTCTTCGACGATCGCGAGTTCAATCCTTTCATCGGCGGCGGCCAGGTCAACACGTCGATCGACGAATTCAACGGTGACGTGATCGACCGCGGCCCGCTCGGCTTTATCGGGGGCGCCTATATCAACACCTCGACGAGCGGCGCGACGCCGATCAAGGGCAAGAAAGTGCCGCCCGGCACGCCGCGCTGGGGGGCCGAATGGAAGAAAGCCGTAGCCCGTCACTACCGCCGAACCATGTCGATCCACATTCACGCATCCTGCCTGAGCTATCAGCACAACTACCTCGATCTGGATCCGACCTACAAAGACGCTTACGGCCTGCCGCTGCTGCGCATGACGTTCGACTGGAACGACAACGACCTGCGTATGATGAAGTACCTGAACGAGCGCTGCACCGAGATCGGCCGGGCGCTCAACGGTTCGCGCCTGGGCGGCACGAACAAGGGCACGCATTTTGGTATTACGGGATACCAGAGCACGCACAATGTCGGGGGCGCCGTGATGGGCAGCGACCCGTCGACCAGCGTTGTCAATAAGTACCTGCAGTCGTGGGACGTTTCGAATCTGTTCGTGGTGGGCGGCAGCGCATTCCCGCAGAACCCCGCGAACGGCCCCACCGAGACGATCGGCATGCTGGCCTGTTGGGCGGCCGATGCAATCAAGGACTACGTTCGCAACCCAGACTCCTTGACCTGAACAGCGGCGCAAAACCTGCGCTAGCCTCGTCGCTATGCGTTTTTCCACCTGTTGCCGAAGCTACACCCGAGTTCCACGCCGGCAGCGCCCGCGACGCACGCCACCTGGCACGTTTCGCAGGGCAGCTTTGGGGCATGAAGACCAGTTTCCACCGTCCATCCTGAGCGCCTGCTGTCGGCTCCGTCAGGAGACCTTCGCCGGGACGCAGAGCAGAGGGCGAGACACGCCGATAGCGGTCACCGCAGCGTGCCGCGCCTCTCTTGGGCAGTACCTTGCCGGCCGCGCAGAGAGCTTCCTCAGCCGGAAAGCCCTAACGAAGGCGCCGAAGACCAAAACGACCGCGGCCGCGAGCCGAGACGGCAACATCGAACGGGCTTGCCGGTTGCGCGGAGTCCCTAACCGTAGCCCCTCAAATGTAGCGCACCCTGGACTTTAGGGATTCACCCGTACGTACACCCCGGCAGAACCCGGTGCATGCGTCATGGCCTGCCGCATGCGCGGCGAATTGGGCGAGGAATGTTGCTGTTGCTCCTTCCACTCCGGGCTTTCGGGCACGGCCGTACTGGCAAATTCGTAGACCGTGCTGTAGCCGCTGGTCCCCTCGATGACCCGATAACGACGAGCGTAGATCACTCCCGGCACCTTGCGGTAGCCTGGCACATATTCCCCACTGTACCAGGCGTTCCACTCCGCATCGATCTCGGCGGGGACGGACATGCGGCCAATCTGCAACACCGGAGCCATGCCACGCTCCGGCATTTCCACGCCGTCCGGGTAAATCTGTTCCCCGACAATGCGTGTCAAATTCTTCCCAATCACGGACGGCGAGACTTTCTGTCCCCACGGCGTCCGCGGCCGGTTGGTAAACGCCGGAGTCTGCATCACCGCCACGCTTTCCAGTTCATAGAATGCCAGGTACTGCGGGCCGCCCTTGACCGCCTCGTAGCGGGCCGCTGAAAGAATGCCGGGCACCGACAGCAATTCCGGTAGGTGTTCCTTGTTATACCACTCGTTGAATTCCTGCACGTGCTGAGCGTCGATATCAACGTACACCATGAAAATCCCGCGACCTTTTTGTGCCATATGTCCATCTCCTCCGTGAAGCATAGCCGTCATCGTTTTGCCTCGGTCTCGTCGGCACCCAGCCCTCACGCCTGGAGGCCAGGAGAGATACGAGACACCAACTAGGGAGCCCATCTTAGCCGACATTCCCCAGATTCCGAGGCTGTTGAGCGCGATCTTCCGTCTCATCGACGCACACCGCAATGAAGTTCGGGCACAACACCGCCGCTGTCATGCCAGAGCGGGCGAGAGGGCCGGACTGGGCATGAAAACCGGTTCCTGCTGCCGCCCAGATCGTCCGCTGTCACTCGGGCGAGGCGACGTTCCTGGAAGCACAGCGATGATAAGCGAGGCGCCGATCGCGGACCCTCGGCCTACCAACCGACGCAGGCAAAGCGCTGTCTTTCGGCGCGGCGGGGCCAGTCATCGGCCGATGGTGGCGCCTGCCGGGTATGCAAACGCGCGATTTGCGGTTGCTCAAAACGCCCAAGACAGCAACCGTGGCCTCGACACCGCCGGCAATCTGGTGAATGTCGGATAAGACCGCTTTCAGGGAAGGTCCCATTCGATAGAATTAGGCATCTATCACGAGTTTCCGGTGCTGCCGGGCCGCAGCCAGGCCGAATGCTTCGCTGCCGGGTTTGACATCGTCGACGCCGGCGAGGAATACGGCCTCGACGTGATGTGGCTCGCGGAACTGCATTTCGACAAACGGCGCGCCCTCGCCGCCAGCCCGCTGGTCCTCGGTACCGCGATCGCGGCCCGCACCGAAAGGATTCGGATCGGGACCAGCGTACAGGTGCTTCCGCTGGCCAATCCGCTCCGCATCGCCGAGGAAGCCGCGACCTTGGACCACGTCTCCAAGGGCCGACTGATCTTCGGCGTCGGGCGCAGCGGCGTCGTGAAGACCTATGAGGCGTTGAACATCGCCTATTCCGAAAGCAAGGACCGCGAGATCGAGTGTCTGGAAATCATTCAACGCGCTTGGCAGGAAGAAAATTTCTCCTACAAGGGCAAGTTTTACGACATCCAAGACGTTACGGTGGTGCCGCAGCCGGTGCAACAACCGACACCCGAAATCCGCATCGCGGCGGTGAGCGTCGAAACCTTCCCCGCGGCTGGCCACGCCGGCCAAGGCCTGTTCCTGTCGGTGCGGCACGAGGATGTGCGGATGTTCAAGCCGCACATCGACGTCTACCGCAAAGCCTGGACCGATTCCGGACATCCCGGGGAGGCACCCGTCTATCTCCGTTGTCCCGGCTTCGTCGCCAAAACCGATGCGGCGGCCCAGGAAGCCTACGGGCCAACGCTGATGCGGCATTTCCAAAATCAAAGCCGCCTGCTCGCCGATTCCTCTCGTCGGCAAAACAGCCCGCCGGACCACCCGCGCTGGAAAACATCGCAGCGCCTTACCGAAATCACGCTCGAGGAAACGTTGCGCGGCTCCGTATTCATTGGTTCACCAGACACGGTGGTGGGGAAGCTGAAAGACCTGCAACGCGACATCGGGCTGTCGGGCGTGCAGTTGGAGACGAATTGCGCGGGCCTGGCCGATCACGCGGCTGAGCGAGAGGCGATCCGGCTGCTGGCGCAAGAGGTCAAATCGGCGTTCCGTTAAACGCGTTGTTCGCGCATCTGCCGCGCGGATGATGAATGGCCGAAGCGGGAGCATCGGCCGCCGACCCGATCATCGGCCAAGGTGCCAGCGTGTGCACGTAGAGACTTCGCCCGAATGCCCAGCGTCCGACACCCACGCCCAGCTATATGACGGGATCGGCCAATTCCTCCCCATTCAGCTAGCCTTGTTTGCGGGAAGGGTGAAGTAGATATTGTATTCCGGGACATCTAATCCTAACTGTTCATCGAGTGTATCAACCCATGCGTCCCATGGTTCTGCCCACAATGAGGCATCCCCGTCAGGAGCTAGGCTGGGTTTTGTATAGGCTGTGGGCACGGCAAAAGCGATGTCGTCCACATCAATTAGGAGTTTTTGACACAATGCGCTTACCTTTGACATGCTCACAGCTCGGCCTGAATTAAGCCGTTTTAAGAATTTCGTTTCAGCTTCAGGGAACTTGGGAGACACATACTCGGCAAGTTCATTCAGCGTCACCTTGGTTCGCTGAGAGCGGACGATGTTGCCCTCTTCGGATATGCGTTTGCGGATGAGACCAACAGACCCGATCTTCCCGATCACTACGCCTGGCTTCCCGATCACTACGCCTGGCTTCCCGATCACTACGCCTGGGCTGTGGATAGGCTCTCCGGCATGTATCTGGCACCAGATTTGATTCTGATGCGATGACTGGCTGGGTCTGGAGTAACGGACAACCGCGGCCCTCTTCACCGCACAAAGCGGTTGTAGCAAGTCGTCGGCGGCC
>DATFCQ010000354.1:0-12255 GCA_035252905.1 Allostellaceae bacterium
CTGCAGGCGCTACTGGTCGCCGCCGGGGTCATGTGCTGCCTTGCGATGTCGGTGCCGCAGGTCCACCTCATCGCCTATAGCCGCGATCTCGGCTACGGCGCCGCGCGCGGCGCCGAGATGCTGTCGCTGATGCTGGGGGCGAGCCTCGTAAGCCGCGTCCCTTTCGGCTGGACCGCCGACCGCATCGGCGGGCTGGCGAACCTGCTGCTCGGCTCGGTTCTGCAGGCCGCGGCGCTTCTCCTCTACGCGTTCTTCGACGGCCTCGACGCGCTCTACGCGATCTCGGCGCTGTTCGGCCTGGTGCAAAGCGGCGTGATCCCGAGCTATGCGGTCATCGTGCGCGAATACTTCCCAGCGGGCGAGGCGGCGACCCGGCTCGCCCTGATCGCGGTGGCAAACTTTGCCGGCATGGCCTTGGGCGGCTGGATGGCCGGCGAGATTTTCGATCTGACGGGCTCCTACCGGACCGCCTTTCTGGGCGGCGTCCTGTGGAACGCCGGCAACGCCGCGATCGTCGCGTGGCTGCTGCTGCGCAGCCTGCGACGGCCGGCGTTCGTCTCACTGTAGTCGGAGGCAAAGGATGGCCGACTTCGAATATGACGATCTGCGCGGTTTCATCGCTTGCGTCGAGCGACTGGGCGCCTTGCGGCACATTGACGGCGCGGACCCCGTCTGCGAAATCGGCGGCGTCACCGAGATCGCCGCCGGGCGTCCTGATTGTCCGGCCCTGCTCTTTGACGATATCAAGGGCCATCGGCAGGGGTTCCGCGTCTTCACCAACGCGACGGTCAGCGCGCAGCGGGCCGCATTGGCGCTGGGCATCGATCCTCTATCAGCGCCATTGGATGCGCTCAAGGACTGGAAGCATCGCCGCAGCGGGCTGGTGATGCGCAGGCCGGTGACGGCATCGCAAGCGGCGGTCTTCGCGAATTCGCGCACCGGCGACGGCGTCGATCTGGGCATGTTCCCGGCCCCGCTGTGGCACAAACAGGATGGCGGGCCGTTCATCGGAGCGGGCAGCCTCATCGTCATGCGCGATCCCGACACCGGTTGGGTCAACGCATCGATTTATCGCGTCCAGGTCCACGGGCGCAATCTGGTGACGATCCAGTTCGATCACCAGGGCCGTCACGGCGCGATCATTGCGCAGCGCTATTGGGATCGCGGCAAGCCTTGCCCTGTCGCCGTTGTCAATGGTCCCGACCCCGCCTTGTTCATCGCCGGTTTTGAATATCTGCCCGAGGGCGCCTCCGAATATGATTTCGCCGGAGCGATCAAGGGGCGGCCGATCGAGGTCGTCGCCGGCCCACAGACCGGCCTGCCGGTCCCCGCGCAAAGCGAGATCGTGTTCGAAGGCAGTCTGCTGCCGATCAGTGAGACGACGCTTGCGGAAGGTCCGTTCGGCGAATTCACCGGATATTACGCGACCGAGAAGCGCCCGGCGCCGGTCATGCGCGTCGAGGCGGCGCATTGGCGCGACGATCCCATCCTGCTGGGATCGCCGCCGATGAAGCCGCCGCGCTTTCATTTCGGCTTGCCGCTGCGCGCAGCGGCGATCTGGACCGATCTGGAGCGATGCGGCGTCAGCGACGTCGTGGGCGTCTGGCAGCATGTCGCCCAATTGATGAGCGTCGTGGCGCTGCGGCAGCGCTACGCCGGCCATGCGCGGCGTGCGGGGCTGATCGCGGCGGCGCAGAGTTACATGGCGAGGATCATTGTGACCGTCGATGAGGACGTCGACCCGTCGAACCTGGCGGATGTGATGTGGGCCGTCGCGACGCGGTGCGAACCCGCCGAATCCGTCGACATCGTCCGCAATGCCTGGAGCTCGGCGCTCGATCCCCGCATCACCGCCGAGGATCGCCAGCGCGGGCAAACCGCGCACTCGAAGATGATTGTCGACGCCTGCAAACCCTTTGCCTGGAAAGACGCGTTTTCGCAGACCTCCGCGCTTGACAGCGACGAGGCGCGGGCGATCGAGGTGAAATGGGGTGCGGCGCTCGGGCTCGCCGGCCGTTCGATGACGCAGTAACTATGCTACCCTGTTTGTTCTATGCCGCCCCCAAGGCAGGAAGAGGGAGCTGTTTCACAGCATCTGACCGCCGTCGACGGCGATGGTCTGGCCAGTGACCCACGCCGCGAGCGGCGAGACCAGGAACAGGACGACATTGGCGACTTCCTCGGGCAGACCCAGGCGGTCGAACGGAATGCTGCGCAGGATCGCGCCGTAGAGGGTCGGATTGCTCCGCTTGGCGCGGTCCCAGGTGCCGCCGGGAAACTCGATCGAGCCGGGGGCGACGCAGTTGACGCGGATCCGCGCCTTCGCGAACTGCGCCGCGGTCGTCGTCGTATATTGGATCATCGCCGCCTTGACGGCGCCATAAGGCGGCGTGCGCGCCGAAGGCTTGAGGCCCGAGATCGACGAGACGTTGACGATCGTGCCGGTGCCGGATCGCTCGAGATGGGGCAGGGCGGCGCGGGTCGCCCGCACCGTGCCTAAGAGATCCACCGAGATGCTGCGCTCCCAGCCGGCCTCGTCGTCGGTCGAGCCGAACCCCGAGGCGTTGTTGACGAGAATGTCGATGCCGCCGAGCGCGGCGGCCGCCTCCTCGATGTAACGGGCGATCGCCGCGGCATCGGCGACGTCGCAGATTGCCGAATGCACTGGGCGGCCATGCCGCGCGACCTCCTCGCGCGCGGCCGAGAGCGCGTCGGCGCCGCGCGCACAGATCGACACTGCGGCGCCGGCTTCGGCAAAGGCAAGCGCAATCGCCTTGCCGATCCCCCGGCTGCCGCCGGTCACCACGGCACGGCGCCCGGCCAGATCGATATTCATGGTCCCCTCCTCGGTGATCGCGGAGCTATATAAGACCGGGACCGGTCGTGAGGAACTGCCTTGCATCTTCTGACTCGGGGCCGGACCTCTCCCCGCTCGCAGATCACGGTGCAGACCTGGTATCGGTATCGATCGCCGTCGTCGAAGGAGAGGCGTCTCTATGAACCGCGCAGAAGCGGCGGCCTTTTGGGAAGCCAATGCCGAGACGTGGACGCGACACTCACGGGCCGGGTTCGACGTGTACCGTGACCATGTGAACACGCCCGCGTTCCTCGCCCTATTGCCGTCTGTGGCCAACCTCGCCGGCCTCGATATCGGTTGCGGAGAGGGAAGCAATACGCGCCTCTTGGCCAAGCGCGGCGCCCGAATGACGGCCGTCGACATCTCGCCTACCTTTCTGCGCCATGCGCAGGCGGCCGAACTGACCGAGCCGCTCGGTATCAGGTACGTCCAGGCGGACGCGGGCTTCCTCCCCTGCGCCGAGGGAACGTTCGACTTCGCAACCGCCTTCATGTCGCTGATGGACATGCCGGATCAGCAGACGGCCCTCGCCGAGGCCCATCGCGTTCTCAAGCCCGGGGGGTTCCTGCAATTCTCTATTCTGCATCCCTGCTTTGTGCCGCCTCATCGGCGCGTGCTGCGCGAGCCGGACGGACGGGTGCGGGCGATCGAGGTCGGCGGCTATTTCGACATGGTCGACGGACGCATCGATACCTGGTGGTTCAGCACCGTGCCGGCGGAAGAGCGTGCCCGTGTTCCACCATTCCGGGAACCGCGCTTTCACCGCACTCTCAGCACATGGTTGAACATGATCTGCGAGGTCGGATTCGCCATCGAGCGACTGGGTGAGCCGCATGCGGACGGCGCGACCGCTGCGGCCGTTCCGACGGTGGCAGACACACTGGTGGCGCCTCTGTTCCTGCACATTCGTGCGCGCAAGTCAGCCGGCCGCTAGAATTTGAAACGAGACCGAACGGCGCATCAGTTGAGAACCCGATCCATTGGACCGAGGCCAAGGGCGTCCCCTTCCGCTCTCTTCGCTCGTACTGATCAGGTTCCCCAGTTCACCCCTGGGCCGTGGCATAAGAGGCGCGGCCGACCGCGACGAGCGCGCCCGCCTCATTCGCGACATCAATATCAACAACGCCGACGCTGCGGCCCTGACGCCGCACGCGCGCCGTGGCAATCAGGGCAGTGTTGACCGCGGCGCGCAGGTAGTCGACGCGGAAATTGATCGTCGGCAGACCGCGGCCCAGCAGCATGACAAGCGCATAATCGCCGACCGTGTCGATGACGGAGGCGATCGGGCCGCCATGCCACTGGCCCGAGCCGCGCACGCGCTCGAATTCGGGACGCAGCGGCGCGCGTATAACGATCTCCCCGCGCTCGGGATCGGCCGAGATCACCTCGAGTTGCAGAAAAGCGATAAACGGCGACTGCATCAGCCGCACCTGGATTTCGTCGCGCGAGAGCGGGACGGCGCTCACGGCGTCACCACGATCTTGCCGAAGACCTCGCGCGCTTCGAGCCGGCGAATCCCCTCCGCCGCCTCGCCGAGCGGCAGGGTCGTCTCGACAATCCCGCTGAGGCGTCGCGCCTCGACCCAATCGAGAAGCGTCAGAATGTCGTCGCGCGCCCAGCCGTTCGAGCCCAGGATCTTGAGTTCGAACGTCCAGATGAAGCGGATATCCTCGACGGGATCAAAGCCGGCGGTCGCCCCGCAGGTCAGCAGCCTTCCGCCGACGCGCAAGACGCGCAGCGACTTCACCCAGGTATCGCCGCCGGTGTAGTTGACGACGACGTCGACGCCCCGATGCGTGCCGGCGCCGCGGCGCGCGGGCTTGCCGTAGCGGGCGTAGACCGCGCCGACGAAATCCTCCTTGACGTAGTTGATCGTGTGGTCGGCGCCGAGCGCCTTCAGCCGCGCCGCCTTCTCGTCCGTGCCGGCGCAGGCAATGACCTCGGCCCCGGCGAGTTTGGCGAGCTGCACGCAGCACACGCCGACCCCGCCGCTGGCGCCGAGAATGAGGACCTTCTCGCCCGCCGTGACGCCGCCATTCGTAACCATCATGCGCAGGGCCGTGCCGTAGGCGCAGGGCAATGCCGCGGCCTCGGGAAACGACACGCGGTCCGGGAGGCGGATCAACTGGTGCGCGCGCACGCGGCAGAACTCGGCGAGGCCGCCATGCACGGTCTCGCCGACGAGACCGCCCTCGACGCGGTTGATCGGATCGACGAGGACGCGGTCGCCCTTCGACCAGCCGGCGACACCCGGTCCGGTTTCGGCGATCTCGCCGGCGACATCGAGGCCTTGGATCGCCGGCATCGCGATTCTGATGCCGGGCATGCCGCGCCGCGTGAAGACGTCGTGGTAGTTGAGCGAGCAGGCCTTGACGCGCACGATGACGTCGCCTGCGCCCGGCTCCGGGTCGGGGAAGTCGGTCTCAAGGCGCAATTTGTCGTTGCCGCCATGCTCGCGCAGCACCAGGGCTTTCATGGAGCGTCTCTTTCCCGATCGGGCTGCGCCGCCGCGCGCTCGGCCGCAAGCCGCTTCAGGGCCGCGCGATCGACCTTGTTGGTGCCGGCCATCGGCATCTGATCCACAAACCAGACGCGGCGCGGATGCTGATAGGCGGCGGCGTTCGCCAGCGAAAACTCCTTGATCTCGGCCTCGCCGATCGTCGATCCGGGGCATCGCACGACAAAGGCGACCGGCTTCTCGCCTTTGATCTCGTCCGGCACCGCCACGACGACCGCCTGGTGAACCGCCGGATGGCGCTCCAAGAGCGTCTCGACCTCGCCGGGGAAGACGTTCTCGCCGCCGCAGACGAACATGTCGTCGGCCCGGCCGACGAAATAATGGAACCCGTCGGCATCGCGCCGAAACAAATCCCCGGTCACGTAATAGCCGTCTTCCGTCATGACGCGTCGGGTCGCCTCGGGCAGGTTGTGATACCCGGTCATCAGGGCCGGGCATCGCATCTCTAAGACCCCGGTATCGGCGTCGCGGCTCTGATCGTCTCTGAGGCGAAGCTCGACCGCCGGGTGCCTGACGCCGACCGACAGCGGCGGGGTCGGGCGCCCGTCCGGGTGTTTCGTGAAGACGATCGGGCCTGCTTCCGTCGTGCCGTAGCCGTTGGTGAGCTCGGCTTGCGGGAAGAGTCGCCGGGTCGCGGACATCAGCCCGCCCGAGACCGGCGCCGAGCCCATGCGCACGCTGCGCACCGATGATAGGTCGGTCCGCGCGAGGAGCGCTTCCTCCTGCAACATCATCGCGATCATCGTCGGGACCGAGGTGATGGCCGTGCAGCCGAAGCGGCCGATCGCATCGATATAGCCTGCGGTCGTAAAGGCCGGCAGCAGAACGATCGTATGGCGCTGCGCCAGCGCGGCCTGGGATACGGCGAGCGCGTTCATGTGATAGAGGGGGGCCGCGACAAGGACGCGCTGGCCGCCGCGCGGCGCATTCCGGCTGCGCTCCCGCACGACCCAGAGATGGCTCTGATGCGACAGGACGACGCCCTTTGGCCGGCCGGTCGAGCCCGAGGTGTAGAGGAACATCGCCGTCTCCCCGGGCTGCGGCGCGACAGCCGCGAACGGCCCCGGATCAGCGAGCGCGTCGAACCCGTCCTTCCCCGTCTCGCCGAAGACGAGGCGCGGCAGACCGCGCGGCACGAGCGGTAGTCGAGCCCGGTCGCACAGGACGAGCTTCGCGTCGGCATCGCGCAGGACGAATTCGACCGTCGCCGGCGGCAATTTGAAATTGACCGGAACGCTGGTGAGGCCGGCGCGCATCGTGCCGAGGAACGCGGCGAGATATTCGGCGCGGTTGGCCGCCAGGATCGCGACGCGCTCGCCGCGCCCGAGCCCGCGACGGAGGAGCCCGCGCGCGATCCCGTCCGCCAGAGCATCGAAGGCCGGATAGCTATAGGTCCGCGGCGACGGCTCGCCGCCGAGATCGATGATCGCGATGTCGTCGGGGGCGCTGCCGCGCGCCACCGCATCGCCGAGATTGCGCGCCAGGACCGCTGCCTCCGGCCCGCCGATCATGCTCATTCGACGAATTCGAGCGCCACGTTGCACGCCGCCGCGGCCGGCACGATGAGGCGCCCGTCCCGCGGCGCGGCTCCGGCGCTCGGCCCGACGAGGCCGGCGGCTTGGCGCAATGATTGCGTCCGCAGCCGTATCGCGGCAAGGAACGTGTCCCGCCCGGCCGCCGCCGGGAGGGCGGCGCCGAGACGCCGCGCCGCTGCCTCGCGGCTCGCGATGTCGATCGCGACCGCACCGGCTATCACGCGCAGCCCTTGTCCCTCTTCGGCCGGCGCCGGCGCCGCATCGAAGAGGCGCGCAAAAAGCCTGGCCGTCAACGCCGGGTCGGCGGCGCACACCAGGACGCCGGTGATCTCGCGCACTCCGTTCGGATGCGTCTGCCATTCCGGCCGCCAGACGAGATCGCGCGTGTCGTGCTGGCAGAAATAGAGCCGGCCGAACGGCGCCTCGTCGCGGGCGAGGTGCACTGTGCGGAAGCGTGCGTCCCGGACCTCTCCGTCGGCGAGCCGCACCGGCCGGGAAAAGGATTGCGGCTCGCGCACGCGGACGCCGCGCGCCCGCAGATCCCCGGCCCGCGCATCGGCGTCGTCGGTCGCCAATACGAGCCCGTTGAGCCCGGGCGCGAAGCCGACCAGCTCCTCGCGGATCGGACCGCCGGCCGGACCCGTCGACAGCAATTCGAGATAATTGGTCTCGAACACCGCAAGATGATTGGTCGAGCCCAGCGAATGCCGGCCGCGCTCGGTCAGGGTGAAGCCGAGCGCCCGGTAGCGGGCGGCGGCGTCGTCGAGCTCGGCGCCGACGTCAACGACCAGATGGTCGAGTGCGGGCACGCTCACGTCGGGTCACTTCTGCCTGGTCATCATGTGTATGAGGATAGGGGAGAGCGGCGGCAACAGGTAGGCGAAATCGGACTCGATCGCAGGAGCGCGGCTTCTTCAGCCCCACGCCCTCGATCAGCACGATGAAATCCACGGGCGATCGGCGCCACTGCGTCATGCCTTGGATGAAGGCAGCGGGCGTGATGATCGGGATGCCGCGGAAGGGGTGCAGCACCAGCAGGTCCCCGTCCCCGCTGATGATGAGCTCGGCATGGCCGTTGATCGCGAGTTCGAGGAATTTGTCATCCGTCGGATCACGGCAGGCGACGATACGCTCGCCGATCCGTCACCAGCTCGGTGGCGGCCAGCATCCTGATTACACCTTCGTATAAATCAGGGGTCGTTACCCTGGCGATGTAGGGCCTGCTCAGAACCTCGAGGAGCTGCCGTTCGGTCGCGGCAGATTTGAGCAGGCCGCCATGCCGGTCGATCCATCGGATGACGTGGTATGGAAGCGAATTCGTCTTGAGCACGGCGCTGACGAAAACATTGGTGTCGACGACCAGTCTCATCCCGCAGACGGCTCGACTTCCTCTTGCGCGCGCTTGATCAGCCGATCGATATCGTCATCGCTCAGACCGGCCTCGATCACCAGCCGGCGGGAAGCCTGGCGGGCTTTCGCCAGCCAGTCGTTGGGCTCGATCATGACCGTAACCATGCGCTCGTCAGGAATGCGCAGCCGCTTCAGCACGTCCGTGACCTGGCCGGCCGTGGTTTCAAACACCTCGATTTCTTCTTCGGCCATCACCCACCTTCCATCTACCTAAGAAAATCTAGGCAGGATTTCATAGGTTGGTACACACATCGTCATGCGCGGTCCAACACTCTTGTCGTCCCGGCGAAAGCCGGGACCCACGGCTCCGCTGCGCCGAACCTTTCAGGCACAGCATTTTCGTACCAACGATCACCGGCTCGTAGCGCGGAAGGGTGGATCCCGGTCGGAGCCTGTCCTCGGGCCGCGCTTCGCGCGGACCCGGGGGCCGGGATGACGGGGAACGGGACTGTATGTGTATGAACCAACAGAATTCTGCTTAGGCTTCTTCAGCCCGCTGGTCAAATTCCGGGCCCGGGCGTGCCCTTCGGATCGGGCCTATTCATATAGGCTGCGCCGCGCAGAGCGCGGCTTTCTTCGCCACTTGGTAGAATGCCGAAAATTCAGCAAATTCGCCGACAGGTCTCCCGATCACGAGCCGGCCGCACCGCGGACATCGGGCGGACCGGCAAGCCTCAGGAAGGCTTTCACCGCCGCAAAGACGGCTTCCGGATGTTCCTCATGGATGCCGAGCGACCTGGGACGGTGCGCACCGCAACGCCGCCGCGACCGCGCGCGGCATCACGGGTGGGACGACCAGAGCGCGGAAGGCGGTGCGGTCGCCGAGCGGATACCTTCGGAATAAAATAGCCCGCTGCCCGGATCGGTCGGGTCCGCCCAGGCCTCAGCCTGCCACGAGCGGGATCACCTTCGCGGCGAACCATTGCAGCCGCGCAATGCTCTCCGCAATCGACTGGCCGCGGCAATCGAAGATCAATTCGTGCACGCCGATCGCTGCGAAACCGCGAATGTCGCCGGCGATCTCTTCCGGCGCGCCGGAGAAGGGCCGGCGCGACCCGTCCGGCAACGGAATGTCGGTATCGTAAAGCGGCGCCTTGTAGGAGATCGTCAGTGCCGAGAAATCGCGTCCCTCGGCCTCGGTCAGCCGCTTCAGCGTGTCGAGATGCGCGCGCATCTCGTGCGGCGGCAATGGAGAGGCGGCGACGGCGCCGACCGGGTGCCAGCCGTCGCCATGCCGGGCTGTGCGCCGCAGGGCGGCGCGGGAATGCCCGCCGACCCAGATCGGCGGGTGCGGCTTCTGCACCGGGAAGGGTTCGCAGCGGATATCGGCGTATCGGTAGAAACGACCAGTGAAGCTGGCCGGCGACTCTGACCAGAGCTGCTTGAAGATCGTAATCCATTCGTCGGTCACCGCGCCGCGCGCCTCGAAGGCGGGGCTGGCGAGCGCTTCGAATTCCTCCTTCAGCCAGCCGGCGCCGACGCCCAAAGTGAGCCGGCCGCCGGACAGGACATCGAGCGAGGCTGCCATTTTCGCGGTCAATACCGGATTGCGATAGGGCAATACCAGCACCGAGGTGACGAGCCGCAGCCGCTCCGTCGCCCCGGCCACCACCCCGAGGATCGAGAACGTCTCCAATGCATCGCCGACGCTCGGGTGCTTGCCGTCCACGGTGTACGGGTAGGTGGACCGGCTCTCGACGGGCAAGACGATGTGGTCCGCGATCATCGCCGAGTGCAAGCCCAGCCGCTCGCCTTCGCGCGCCAGGGCGAGAACGCCGTCGCGCGTCGCGGTCGGGCCGCGGGTCGGGAGATAAAAGCCGTAGCGCATCGGGTCGCTCCTTACGCCAACCCGGAAACGGGAATATTCGAGGAGCCGCGACGGCGCCCGCTCAATATCCGGCGCGCCTCGTCCGGGCGGTCCGCGCCGACATAGGCCCGCAACAATGTGAACTCGACGAGATCGAGCTGGGCGCGGCTGCCGCCGATGCGCTCGAGTTCGGCGGCAATCGGCTGAAGCGCATCGATTGCGGCGGAGAAATCGCGTCGCTCGAAAGCGGCGAAAGCGTGCGACACCGCCGGAACAAGGGGGCCGGACGGATAGCGACCCTGGCGCGCGAGATCGTCCATCTCCCGTGCGCGCGCCGCCAGCGCCGCGTCATTGCCGGCCACGACCTGCGCGAGCGCGATGTGCATGTCGGAAAAGGCCACGCCGGCGCGCGGAAACGCATTGTTCGCGAAGTCGTGCATCATGCGCCAAGCGCCCTCGTCGCGCGGATGCCCGGCGAGTTCCCAGCGCCACAGAAAAGAGACCGCATCGGTCACCTTCCCGCGCGGCGGCCCGCTGTGCACGTCAGGGGCGAAGGCCTCCCGGAAAAGCCGGAGCGCCGCCGTGGCATCGCCGGCCTCGATGTGGGCGAGGGCGAGATGCCAGCTCAGATGGCTGTAGAGCAAGCCGTTCCTTGGATAAGTGGGGAGCCAGGACGCCAGGAAGGCACGGGCCGCGTCTGCATCGCCCTCCTCATAGCACAGATGCGCGCGGGCGTGCGCGGCCCAGGGGTTTCGGGGGTTTTGCGAGAGGGATCGTGCGATCTTCGGGCGGGCGGCCTCGCGCTGTCCATTCTCCGAGAGCGCCATCCCGTGATGGGCCGTGAACCACCAGTCGTCGCCCCAGCTGGGGGCAAGCCGGTCCAGCAGCTCCAATAGCGCGCGCTTCTGCCCGGCGCGGCCGGAACTGCCGATCAGGCCGTTGGTGAACGCGGCGGTGGCGAGGACCTGGGCATCGCGCGGCCATTCGTTCAGGTGCGCGCGCAGTGCGGACAGGGCCGCTTCCGCCTCGCCCGACGCAAGCAGGTCGAAAAACGCGATATGGCTCTGTTCCCGCGCCGACAGACCGGCGGCGAGGGCATTGGCCGCCGCCATCGACTCGCGTGCTGCCGCCATGTCCCCGCGCTCCAACAGCGCGTGCGCCCGGGCGGCATGAGCGAGGGCAAAGCCGGGATCTGCGGCGATGGCGCGATCGAACGCCTCGATCGCGCCGGGGTACATGGTCAGCTTCGCCTCACAGCCCTCACCATAGGCGTCCCGAGCGGCGGACGAATGTGTCGACAACAGAAGCCCGTATCGATCCGTCACCATGATGGTCCTTCCCCTCTTTCACCCTGTCCTCCGTCACCCCGGGCGCCGCTCGGGGTCGTGCGCCGAGAACAGGCGGGCATAGAGCGCCAGATAGATCGCCTGGCACAGCGCCGCCAGCAGGAACGGCGCCGCCAACAGGCCGGTGCCGAACAGGAGCCCGGCAAAGGCCGGCCCGACGGCGCGCGGCAATTGCATCGAAAAACTGTTGACGGTCGCGGCGAGGCCGCGCCGATGCGCCCGCACCAATCCCAGCGCCAAGGCTTGGCGCGGCCCCGCGGTGCCGCGATTGAGGATGAGGCGCAGGCCGTAGATCACGATCGCGATCCCGTAGCTCGGCGCGAACGGCAAGAGCACCAGCATCAAGAGGCCGGCCGAGCGCATCGCGACGACGATGCCGACCGCGCCGAGCTGCGTTCCGAGCGCGCCCGCGGCGATCGAGGCAAAGCCGCACAAGACGAGCGCGACGCCGAGGGCAAGGCCGATCTCGGCCGGTCCCGCCCCATAGCGCTGCGCGAACCACCACGACAACAACGGACCGGTCAAGCCGAGGCCGACGCCGTTCAAGGCATTGAGCCCGGCGAGCCGCAACAGCAGGCTGTGCTCCTGCCGGCGCAGCCGGGCCTCGGCGACCGGCGGATCGGGGTCCGGCGCCGGCGCCGCCGCGGGGTCGGGAGTGCCGAGGAGCAGCGCGAGGCAGGCCGCCTCGCCGAGCGCGGTGATCGCAAACAGCGGGCGATAAGCGAGCGCGCCCGGCAACAGCGGCCCCCACCATGCCGGCAAGGCGGCGAGCGCCATGCCGA
>DATFCQ010000355.1:0-2167 GCA_035252905.1 Allostellaceae bacterium
CAGCCCAGCGGCGCCGTCGCGGTCTGGGCGTCGCGGGCCCCCCAGGGGCTTGCCGAAGCCGCCCGGCGGCGCGGCCTCGCCGTCCTCCGCGTCGAAGACGGGTTTGTGCGCTCGGTCGGCCTCGGCTCCGATTTCCTGCCAGCGGCCTCGCTCGTGCTCGACCGCCGCGGCATGTATTTCGATCCCGCCGTCGAGAGCGACCTCGAGGTTCTGCTCAAGGAGACCGCGTTCGACGCGCGGCTGATTGAACGCGCCCGTCGCCTGATGGCGCTGCTCGTCGCCCGCGGGGTTACCAAGTACAATTTGCCGTCCGGAAGCCTTGCACTCGCGATGCCGCCGGGCCGGCGGCGCATTTTCGTGCCGGGGCAGGTCGAGGACGATCTGTCGGTGCGCCTGGGCGGCGGCGGGGTGCGCGGCAATCTCGACCTGTTGCGCCGCGTCCGGGCGGCCGATCCCGATTCGTTCATCCTCTACAAGCCGCATCCCGACGTCGAGGCCGGCCACCGCAAGGGGGCGGTGCCCGACGAATCGGCGCGGCAGTTCGCCGATGTCGTGATCCACGGGGTGTCGACCGCGGCGGTGCTCGACAGTGTCGATGAAGTGCACACATTGACCTCGCTTGCCGGTTTTGAAGCCCTGTTGCGCCGGCGCAAGGTCGTCGTCTACGGCCGGCCGTTCTATGCCGGCTGGGGACTGACGAGCGATGTCGCCGCGCCGCCGCGCGGCCGGCTTTTATCGCTCGAGGAGCTGGTGGCCGGGGTCCTGATCCTGTACCCGCGCTACCTCGATCCGGCGACTCGCCTGCCGTGCGGCCCGGAACTCGTCGTCGAGCGGCTCGACGCCCCCGAATTGTGGCGCGGGGGCGCCTTTGTCGCCCTGCGCCGCGTCGAGGGCGCGCTGCGACGATATTGGCGCGCGCGGGCGCGCCAAGCGCCGGCATCCTGAGGCCCATGCGCGCGCCCTTTCGCGTCGTCGTGATCACCGGTGCATCGAGCGGGCTCGGCGCCGTGCTGGCGCGCGCCTATGCGGCGCCGGGAGCAAGGCTCGGCCTGTTGGGCCGCGATCGCGCCCGCCTCGAAGCGACGGCGCAGGCGTGCGAAGCGCGCGGGGCGCGCGTCCAGGCCGCCGCCATCGACGTCGCGGACGCGCCGGCGATGGCGGCTTGGCTTCTTGCCTTCGACGCCGACACTCCGGTCGAATTGCTCGTCGCCAATGCCGGAACCTCGGCGGGACCGCCGCCGGACAGCCCCTCCGAAGGGGTCGAGACCGCGTCGCGGCAGATCGCGGTCAATCTGCTCGGTGCGGTCCATACGGTCGAGCCGCTATTGCCGGCCTTGTGCGCGCGCCGGCGCGGCCGGGTTGCCGTCGTCGCCTCGATCGCGGCCTATCGCGGGCTGCCCTACAGCCCGGGCTATTGCGCGAGCAAGGCCGGTCTGCGCGCCTATGGGGAGGCGCTGCGGCCGCGGCTCGAACCGCTCGGGATCGGCGTCACCGTGGTCTGCCCGGGGTTTTTCGCGTCGCCGATGACCGACCGCTTCGCCGGCCCGACCCCGTTCCTCCACACCGGCGAAGGCGCCGCCCGTATCGTCAAGCGCGGGATCGACCGCGGCCGGCGCCGGGTGGCGTTCCCCTGGCCGCTCGTGCGCGGATTGCAATTCTGCGACCTCGCGCCGGCCGTGATCGGCGATGCGATCCTGCGCCGCTTCCGTTTTCACATCCATCCGGGCTGAAGGATGACGGGGGAGGGGCTGCAGATCGGTGCCGGGATCGTTCTCGCCATCGCCGCCTGGCTGCTGCCGCGGCGGGTGGCGCGCGCTCGCCGCGGCGCTCTGCCGGCGCTCGTCCTCGACGCTTTCCCGGTGGCGCTCTTATGGGCGCTCCTCCTCCTCGTCACCGCCCGGCCGCTGTTCGCCGGCCTTGCCGTAGTGGCGCTCGCCGGCGGGTTGGCGCTCGCCGACCGGGTCAAGCGCGACACCCTGCGCGAGCCGGTCGTGTTTTCCGACATGGCCGAATTGCCCTATGTCTTTACCCACCCGCATCTTTACCTCCCCTTTGCCGGGACCGGGACGGTATTGGGCGGGGCGGCATTGGCGATCGCGGCCGCCATCGCGATGCTGGTGCTCGAACCGGGGCTGTGGCGCCTCGCCCCGCTGCCGATCGCCGCCGT
>DATFCQ010000356.1:0-7280 GCA_035252905.1 Allostellaceae bacterium
GAGGCGGACGCCCACCGCGCCGGCGCCGCCGGCGCCTGGCGCACCGCCTTCATCCGCATGCCCTATGCGCGCGAGCGGCTGATCACCCGCGCCCTGATCGTCGACACCTTCGAGACCGCGATCACCTGGGACCGCTTCGAAGACTTTCACGACCGGGTCACGCGCGCGACCGAAACCGCGATCCGCGAGGCCACCGGCCGCGAGGGCCAGGTCACCTGCCGCTTCACCCACGCCTACCCGGACGGGCCCGCGCCCTATTTCACGTTTCACGCGCAGGGCCGCCACGGCGAACTCATCGCGCAATGGCACCACATCAAACAGGCGGCAAGCGACGCGCTCAACGCCGAGGGCGGCACGATCACCCACCACCACGCGGTCGGCCGCGAGCACCGCCCATGGTACGACCGGGAGCGCCCCGACCTCTTCGCCGCGGCCTTGCAGGCGGCCAAGAGCGCGCTCGACTCGCAGGGCCTGCTCAACCCCGGCGTATTGGTCGATCCGTAAGAAAAAGCCCCTCACCCTCCCGCTGCGCGGGTCCCTCCCTCTCCCCGCGCGCGGGGAGAGGGCCGGGGTGAGGGGCGATCGCCTATCCGCGGAACCGCCCGCCGCTCCATCCCGTTTCCTGTTGCGCAACGCGCGCCGGATGAGGGTGCCATGGCTGCGTCAGATCAGGAGCAGGAAAGTCCCGCCGCTCTCGCCCCGGACCGGGAAAAAACCGCGGCGGAGCTGATGCGCTTTCTCGGCCTGCGCCCGCCGGCCCGCGTCAGCTGGGACGGGCACACCCTGATCGTCGAGGCGGAAGGACAGGTGCTCCCCGAGCGGCCGACGGTGTGGGCCGGGGGCTGCGACATCATCTACCGCCCCTGAAAGGGATCGTGATATCGTCGAGCCCGGGGAGGGCTCGACATGAACGACCAGCTGCACGCCGCGCCGAGCGGACCGATCGCGCGCCTTAAGGGGGCGCTCGCCAAGCCGCCTCCGTCCCCTACCGTGCTGCCTCACGACCCGCTCGCGGCGACCTTGACCCATGCCGACGACCGCGTCCGGATCAGCCATTGGCTGCCGCCGCAGGCCGGCGTGGTGCCGGAGATCCGCATCGGCAAGCGCTGGTACAGCACGTTGTGGCTGGTCCCGATCGGCTTTGTCACGGTGGTCGGCGCGATTGCGGTGGCCCAGGGGATACGCGAGACCGCGTGGGGCAAGGCGTTCATCGCCCGCTATCCGGGCATCGCGCAGAAGGCGCCCTCGGTCGATTCGGGCTTTCCGCTGTGGCTGCGCTGGCAGCACTTCCTGAACCTGTTTCTGATGACCTTTGTGATCCGCTCCGGCGTGCAGATCCTGGCCGATCACCCGCGGCTCTATTGGAACCGCGACTGCACGCCCGGCACCGAGTGGTTCCGCTTTCAGCGCCCGGTGCCCCGGGACCGGCTGTGGACCGCCAAGGATGACGCGGTCACATTGCCGTCATGGCTGGGCCTGCCGGGGCTGCGCCATACGATCGGCTTGGCGCGCTGGTGGCACTTCTCGGTCGACCTGTTGTGGGTCACCAACGGCGCCGTCTCCTACGTCAACCTGTTCCGCACCGACCAGTGGAAGCGGCTCGTGCCGCTGACCTGGGAGGTATTCCCGAACGCCGCGTCGACGGCGATCCAATACGCCTCGTTGAACTTCCCGATCGACGAGAGCTGGACCCGCTACAACGGCCTGCAGCAATTGTCCTACTTTACGACCGTGTTTGTCGCGGCTCCGACCATGGTCGCCACCGGGCTGATGCAGAGCCCGGCGATCTCCAACAAGCTCGGCTTTCTCGGCCGCCTGATGCATCGCCAGGTCGCCCGCTCGGTCCACTTCCTCGCGTTCGGCTGGTATCTTTTCTTCATCCCCGCGCATATCACGATGGTCTTCATCACCGGGCTGCGCGCCAACCTGAACCACATGTTCGCCGGCCGGGAGTAGCCCGATGGCCGAAGAGACGGAAAAGTCGCGGGCCGGGTACCTGCCCTTCGCGCTCGCGATGGCGGCGGTCGGGACGGCCTGGTGGGCGGCTTCGCCCTTGACCGTCCGGCATGCGCGCAAGGTGCAGAAGATCGGCACCTTTATGACCGGCTGGCTGACCGCATTGTCGGAATGGTGGGACCCGAACGCGCAACTGACCGAGAAGGACATCTCGCCGTTCTTCTGGCCCAACGGCACGATGCCGCATTCGGCCGAATACGAAGCGCTGGCCGCCAATGGCTTTGCCGATTACCGCCTGCGCGTCAACGGTCTGGTCGAGACCCCGCGAGAGTTCTCACTGGCCGAATTGAAGGCGATGCCGAAGCAGCAGCAGATCACCACCCATTTCTGCATCCAGGGGTGGACCGGCGTCGCCAAATGGGGCGGCGTGCCGATGCGCCACATCCTCGACTTGGTCAAGCCGACCCCGGAGGCGCGTTACGCCGCCTTCTATTCCTTTGCCGAGGGTTCCGACGGCGGCACCTATTACGACGTGCACACCTTGCACAACATGCGGCACCACCTGACCATCCTCGCCTATGAGATGAACAACGCCGGCGTCAGCATCCTGCACGGCGCGCCCTTAAGGCTGCGCTGCGAGAACGAATTGGGGTTCAAGATGGTCAAGTGGATCTCGGCCATCGAACTCGTACACGACTACGCCGACCTCGGCGCCGGACAGGGCGGCTACAACGAGGACCACGAGTTTTTCTCCTATCGCAATCCGATCTGACGCAGGCTCGAGGAGCCGCATCACCCCCACCCTACCCTCCCCCATCATGGGGGAGGGTGTTCACAAGGTAAGCCCTCCCCCTTGATGGGGGAGGGTTTGGGAGGGGGTGAGCTATACACGCGCCTTGCGGTCGGCGGCCGCGGCGGCCATGCTGCGGCGCATTCGCGGACAAGGCTCGGGAAAGAAAGCCATGATCAAACGCTTCCACGCTCTTTACGTCGGGCAGATCGCGCTCGACCATGTCGGGATCGACGGCACGCCGGCCAACGAGCGGCGCTATGCCAACGAGCGGCTGTCCGAGGTGTTCTGGACCGCGCGCGACGTCGCCCGGCTGATGGACGAGCTTGGCTATTACGCGTTCTGGACCGCCGAGCACCATTTCCAGCGCGAGGGCTATGAGTGCCTGCCCAACCTGGTCCAGCTCGGGCTGTGGCTGGCGACGCAGACCCGCCGGCTCAAATTCGGCTGCGCCTTCAACATCCTGCCGATGTGGCACCCGATCCGGCTGGCCGAGGATTACGCGATGGCCGACATCGTCACCGACGGCCGCGTGATTATGGGGGTCGGGCGCGGCTACCACACCCGCGAGGTCGAGACCTTCGGCGCGCCGCTGCTCGACGCCGAGGCCAACCGGGCGATCTTCGAGGAAGGCCTCGAGCTGATGCTCAAATGCTTTCACGAGGAGAGCTTTCGCTTCGACGGCAAGTATTTCACCTGCCCGCCGCGGGTGCCCTATCGCGGCTATCAGCTCGAGGACATCACGATGGTGCCGCGGCCGAAGCACCTGCCGGTCGAGGTATGGATGCCGGTCGCCAGCGGCCGGACCATCGACCTGATGGCGCGCAAGGGCCTCAAAGCCATGGTGACGCTGAACGGCGAGAAGATCCTCGACGACGTGATCCGCGCCTTTCACGACGCCTGCCATCGCCACGGCCGCAAATTGCAGCTCGGTGAGGACATGATCTGGGGCGCCGGCATGTATCTCGCCGACACCCGGGAAGAGGCGATGCGGCGGGTCGAGCCGGCCCATGACGAGCGCTTCAAATGGTTCGCGCCGTTCGGTTTTGTGCGCTATGCCGACGCGCAAGGGCGGACCTGGGGCACCCCCGGCGCGCCGACCGGCATCCCGACCCTGGCCGAAGGGGTGAAGCAGAAGGCGTGGTTCTGCGGCCCGGCCAAAGACGTCATCGCCGGCATCAAGGAGATCGAGGCCCGATATCCCGGCCTCGAAGACTTCATGATCCATTGGGCCGAGGGGCTGCCGCCCGAAGAATTCAAGGACCAGTTGCGCCGCTTTGCCCGCGAGGTCATGCCGGCTTTTGCCTGAGCCCGGCGGCGGCCGGGCGGCGCGATTGCGCTGCCGCCCGGCCCCACCCCGGGCATGAGGTGAGCAGTGCCGCAGGGTACTCTGTTAACGACTCTGAATTCGCGCACGTTCCCCAAGGAAAATATCTAAAATTCGAGGGAAACAGCGATAAATTCACCACAGAGGCACAGAGGACGCCGAGAACCCGTTTGAGCACGGAACGTGGCGGAATGCGCTACGCTTTTCCGCCCTACAAATTTCCGACACGCATAGAACGTAGGGCGGAATAGCGTAGCGTATTCCGCCGACTTTACGGAACGATAGAGACTCGAAGAGGCGACAGCATGAGCGAAGAGACCCACAGCGGGTTGATCCTCGACCAGTTCACCCGTCAGGCGGCGCCGTTCAGCAGCGCCGGGCCGATCGCCGACGCGGCGGCGTTGCAGATGATCGTCGAGGCGGCGCGGCCGCAGCCCGACGACACCGTGCTCGACATCGCCTGCGGCGGCGGTCTCGTCGTCTGCGCCTTTGCCCCGCATGTGCGCCATGCGACCGGCATCGACATGACCCCGGCGATGCTCGACCGCGCCCGCACCCTCGCCGCCGAAAAGGGTCTCGCCAATGTCGACTGGCAATTGGGCGGCGTGACCCGCCTGCCCTACCCCGACGGCGCCTTTGGAATCGTCGTGACCCGCTTTGCGATGCACCACCTTCTCGACCCGCGTGCGGTCTTTGCCGAGATGGTGCGGGTCTGCCGCCCGGGCGGCCGGGTCGTCGTCGTCGACACCTGCGCCTCCCCCGACCCGCAGAAGGCCGCCCTCTTCAACCGCCTCGAAAAACTGCGCGACCCCTCGCACGCGCGCTCGTTGACCCTGGCCGAGATCGAGGATTTCTACCGCGGAGCCGGACTGCCGCAGCCGCAGGCGCGGTTCTATCAACTGCGCGACAGCGTCGACAATTTGCTCGCCCGCTCGTTCCCGAACCCCGGCGACGAGCCCAGGATTCGCGCGCTCTTCGCCGCCGCGGTCGAGGACGACAGCCTCGGCGTCCCGGTCAGCCGCGACGGCGACAAGCTCCTCTACGCCTACCCCGTCGCAATCCTCGCCGCAGCACGCACCTGAACCGCCCTCTCGGCGGGGATCAGGTCGGGTGCCACAACGCCTCATCGCAAAGGACGCCAAGGACGCACGCAAAGGGCGCGAAGGCATCTTGTGACAGCCAATTTGCGATCCTTTGCGGCCTTTGCGTTAAAGCGTTGCTGCGCTCGGTTCCGAAAACGATACCTCCCGACTATATTGTCCGCAGGATGCGGCTAACAGAAGAAGAGAACGGAATATGAGATTCGGGCTTTTCGGCGGGGCGCGGGCGCGCGGCGGCCCGGCCGGTGACAGTTCTGCCTATCACGACTTTGTCAACTATGTCG
Source organism: Allostellaceae bacterium (assembly GCA_035252905.1). GTDB lineage: Bacteria > Pseudomonadota > Alphaproteobacteria > ATCC43930 > CGMCC-115725 > AP-15. The sequence continues at coordinate 5,458 of DATFCQ010000356.1, forward strand.
TCGAGGCCGAAAAGCTCGGCTTTTCCAGCGTCTTTCTGGTCGAGCACCATTTCACCGGCTTTGGCCAGGTGTCGGCGTCGATGAGCCTCCTCGCCTACCTCGCGGCGCGCACCGAGCGCATCCGCCTCGGCACCGCCGTCGTCGTGTTGCCCTGGCACAACCCGGTCCTGATCGCCGAGCAGGCCGCGACCCTCGACCTGCTGTCGAACGGGCGGCTCGATTTCGGGGTCGGCAAGGGCTATCGCAGCTACGAATTCTCCGGCTTCTGCGTGCCCCAGGAGGAGGCGGGCGAGCGCTTCGAGGAGGCGATGGAGGTGATCCGCAAGGCGTGGACCGCGCCCGAACGCTTCTCCTATCACGGCCGGCACTGGCACTATGACAACATCATCGTCGAGCCGAGCCCGGTGCAGCGGCCGCATCCGCCGTTCTGGCTCGGCGCCGGCAGCGCCGATTCGATCCGCCGCGCCGCGCGCGAGGGCTACAACCTGTTGCTCGACCAGATCGCGCCGACTGATCTGATCATCGAGCGGGTGCGGATCTTCCGTGAGGAATGCGGGCGCGCCGGCCGCAATTGGGACCCGATGACGGTCGGCGTCACCCGCGGCTTGCAGATCGTCCACAACGAGGAGGAGCGCAAGCGCGCGGTCCAGATCCGCCGCCAGGTGTTGAAGAACATCGGCGATCTGGCGCGCGGCCCGGGCGCCGAGCGCTACCACCACATCGAGGACGACAAGCCCTTCGAACTCGACGACGCCCCCCTCCTCGGCACCCCCGAGGAGATCATCGCCCAATTGAAGCGGCTCGAAGCCGGCGGCGTCCAGAACGTGTTGTTCGCCGCCCCCGGCGCCTCGGTCGCCGCGCTGCGCACCTTCGCCGACCAGATCATGCCCGCCTTCGAGGCGAGTCCGATGGTACTGGCGCAGGTGTGAGGCGGACGCGAAGCGGCGGTATCGCCGAGCAGCGTTGTTCCTACTGCCTGCCCGACTTATGATCGCCCGACTTATGATCGACTGAGGAGACATCCGGGGCAAAGCCCATGGCCGCGTTCGATCGAATCACCTCTGATCCGAATATACTCAACGGGCAGCCCACGATCCGCGGCATGCGTCTCTCTGTGCGGCGTGTCATCGAAGCGCTCGCGGTTTATCCGAACTGGGACGATCTCCGCCGCGAATACCCGGAACTTGAACCGGAGGATATTCGCCAAGCGCTCGAATTTGCCGCGCGGAACCTGGACGAGAGCGTGCAGCCTCTCGAACCTGTGTGAAACGCCTGTTGCTTGATCAAGGCCTGCCGCGGTCTGCGGCCGCCTTGTTGATGCAGGCCGGCTGGGACGTGGTCCATGTGTCCGAAATCGGCATGAGTCGCGCCGACGATGCGGACATTCTCCAGCGAGCGCGATCCGAGTCACGCGTTTGTGCTACGCTCGACGCAGATTTTCATTCCCTGCTCGCGACCACCGGCGAGCGCAGTCCATCGGTGATACGGATTCGGAAAGAAGGTCTCGACGCGGCTGCACTTGCCATGTTGCTGCAAGGCATTTGGCCAAGGATTGAGGATACGCTCGACAGCGGCGCGCTGGTGACGGTTACTGAGCGGTCAATTCGTGTGCGGCGGCTGCCCGTCGTCCGGCCCTGATCTTCTGTTAGAGACACGTATGTGGAACTGCTTGTGGATAGTGACGCAGTTTGAATGTAACAGGTGGGGTCATTCCGGGACGGCGCGCAAGCGCCGGACCCGGAATCCCTGCACACCGGCTTTGGCCGGCTCGGCGAGAGTCTGTGTTCATAGGTTCCGGGTTCGCTGCTGCGCAGCGCCCCGGA
>DATFCQ010000357.1:0-14738 GCA_035252905.1 Allostellaceae bacterium
CGGGTCTGATTGGCATCCTGTGATGCCTTGGCCAGAGCGCGCAGTTGTCGCGCATCGTAATCCTCCCGAAGCCGAACCGCCGCCGCCATGCCACCCTCCCATCGTTTGCCGTGGTGAAGCACACTCGCGGCGATTTGGGAAGCCTCCATCGGTAGCATTCAACGGGATATGGTATTAGTCGCTGGTCTTCGTCCGATGTGCAGCGCGAGGTCAGCCATCGTCTCAAGCGCGAGGGCAACCCATTACTTGAGTTGGTGCGAGCGGTTGACCCTGAGGTCGACGAACAGCAGTTCAACGATGCGCTTACCGCAAACCTCCGACGAGGGCGCTTCCTCCTCTTGATCGTCGGCGACGGCATCCGGGAGGGTGTGGAAGCAATAGCCGAGTACTTGCAACTTCATGCTGGGCTGCACTTCTCGCTGGGTCTTGTCGAACTGCCGATCTACGTGATGCCAAACGGCGACCGCTTGGTAACACCCCGGGTGCTCGCGCGGACCGCTCTCGTTACCCGCAATGTGGTGGCAGTGCCCGATGGATGTGTGGTTGAGGAGGTAGGAGACCCCACGAGTCTCGTAGATATAGATCCCGAGCGTGTCAAGCTCGCGGAGCAGTCTCAGCGATTTTGGACGGAGTTCATAGACGACTACCTCAAACTCGATGATCCAGAACAGCCGAAGCCAAAGGCAGCGCGGTTGGGCTACATCTCCCTCTCTCTTCCGGCACCCACGAGCTGGCTCACAGTCTATCGCGGGTTTCGGCCCGACAAGGTCGGAATTTTTCTGTCGTGTTGGCGGAACACCGCTGGCGCTTATGCGATGCAGGCAATCGTGGATGAGTGGAAAGCGGGAGGCCCGGTAAGGGAGGAGCTGGGCGGGACCGTTAGGCTGGATAAACCTGCGAGAGGCAGCGTGGACACCATCTTCGACACGTTGCAGGTTGAGGCGCTCGAACGGCCGGAGGCGAGAAAGAAGGCGTTTTCCTGGCTCGCCGAGCGGGTGAACACCTTCGTAAGAGTTCTGCGTCCTCGCATGCGCTCGGCGGCGGCCGATTACCACTCACGATCCGAATAGGGCCACAACTCCACCTTCGTATATCTGGTCGCGACATGAGCACCAAGCCGAAGCTCCGACCGGTCGACATTACCGATCCCTCGCGGCGCGCCAAGTTCCTGCGCCGGCTACTGGTACAGACGCGTAATCGAGCGCGGCGGGCTGACATACCGTTCGATTTATGCATCGCAAAGACTACGCGGAGCGGCAGTTTGCTAAGCAGAAAGGTCGCTGTGATGTAACCGGCTTGCCCTTTCATATGGAGTGTTTCCCTAACGCGTTGGTAAAATATCCATTTGCACCGAGCATAGATCGCATATCGGCCGACGACGGCTATACGCGCGCCAACTCGCGTCTCGTGTGCGTCGGGGTGAACTTCGGCATGGGCCAATGGGGGCAAGAGCTGTATATGCGCTTAGCTCGTGCGGCAGTGAAGCATGAGATGGAAACGACAGCGCAAGCTATGTCTGTATCCAGGGACAATTGGGTATCGCGACAGAAAGGAAAGATCTCTGCCGCTGAGAAAATCCTTTGCATGATCCTAGACCCCAATGCACGTACTTCTCAGGTCCGCCATATCGCCGCATTGAAAGCGGCATTGACTCGGCGGGTTAGATTAAACTCCGTCTAGGGTGTGTCTGCAAAGCCTCGATCTTGTATGCTACAGATCCATGCTCACCATAGATATTGCGTTCTACGGCTGTTTGCAGACACACCCTAGTTTGAGAATGGTAGTTTCTCCTCATTAGGGTCGAGGTGACGCTTGACCCGGAGGCGGCCGGCGACAGCGCACGGATCACAGTTGATGCGCGTCTGAAACGCGGCGACGCGGCAGTGCAGATCACCAGCCGTTGGATGGCAATAGTGATAGGTGACGTCCTCGCGCAGCCACCGCCACAGCGCCTCGACCGGCATGAAGTCGGGGCTGTAGCCCGGCAGCGGCACGATTTTGATGCCGAGCTTGGCGGCAGCCTCGCGCACGCAAGTCGCGCGGTGGTAAGCCGCGCCGTCCCACAGCACGAGGAGCGGGCTGTCGGGCCGTTCGGCCCGCAAGCGGTGCAGGGCCGCGATCGTGTGCGTGCCGTTGGCGCGCGGATAGGGCCATAACCGCACCGGTCCCTCGTTATAAAGAATAGAGGCTTAGCGGCCAGCCCCGGCGAGGACGAGGCGACCCAGAACCGGCGGCCGCGCTCCGCCCAGCCGTAGCCGAGATCGGTATCCCGGTGGATGTGCGCCTCGTCCCAGTAGATCAGCAGATGCCGGCCGCGGCGGGCGCCGGCCATGAGACGGCCACGCCGTGCGAGAAAGGCGCGCCGCTTCTCCAGGTCGGCCCGAGCGAGCAGCTTCTTCGCCTTTTCCAGGAGAAGCCAATGAGCGTCTTTCGAGCCGGCGGCTGTATTCGTTCCATAGATGATCTCCACCCAAGCGGCAGTTACAAAACACGGTCATTTATGGTATAGTGACTGTAAAGGAGCGCCTCAAATGGATGGCATCAAATCAGGGAAAGAGATCAGCGCGCGTAGCATCAGCGCCGAGGAAATCACGCAACGGCGGCAGGCATTGCGGCAAGCGGATGCCAACAACCGGCTTGAAGGGGTATTCCGCGAGCCGGCAACCAATGAGATTTTCGAGGCTCATATCCGCGGCGAGATTGACGCCTCGGAAATGATGGCGCGGCTCAAAGCCCTGCCCCAGCCGCGGTAACCCGTGCCGAGATACACTTATCCGGGAACCGATACCGTCAAAAACAAGCTCGGCGTCATAATGCACGAGCGCGGCGCCTCGTGGATCAAATTCTTGAGTCTTGACCGCCAAAGTCAGCTGTTTGGTGGAGAGCAGACCCTCCTTCCCGGGCGGCGTATGACGATGATGCGCCGATGGAACCGGCCATTTCGTCAGGGATTCCCGCTTGACCAAAACAGCCCTTTGCCCCGGAGCAGGAAGCGCGAGGGGCGTGGACATTTTCATGCTCCCTTAACCGTTTGTTAAAAATCTGTTAGCCATTATTTCACATTCTCGGTTATTGCGCCGCTCCTTTGAACGCCGATATGGAGATCACCCAACGCGCATCGCAGCCGTTTTCGATGCTGCCGCTCAATCTGCGTTTCGACGATCCTGCGGCGGAGGCGCGCTTCCAGACGGAAGACGCGGGTCGCTGGCTGCTTTTCACCCGCTTTTCGATCTGCCTTGGACTGGCCTTTTATGCGAGCTTCGGCTTCGTCGACACCTTTGTTGCCGGTGATGCGTTATCCATAGTGCTGGCGATCCGCTTTGGAGCCGTGTGTCCGATACTGCTATCGATAATCATCGTCACTTTCACTTCCCGTTTCCGGCATTACGAGCACGAGATCCTGCTGTTGATGCTGTTGACCGCCGGCGGCGCCATTATCGCCATGACCGCGTTGATGCCGCCTCCCGGCAAGTATCTCTATAGCTTCGGAGTCGATGTTGTCATCATCTATGTCTCGATCTTGACACGGCTGCGCTACGACATGTTGGGGGTGGGCGCCCTGGTCCTGGGGCTGGCCGATCAGCCGGTGATCCTGTTCCTCAATCCGATGCCGCCCGGCGCACTGATCGCCGTAGAGGCGTTTCTTCTGGTGGCGGTCGTAATCTGCCCCCTCGGGAGCTATTGGCGCGATACTTATGCCCGCCGGAGCTTCGCCAATGAGGTGCGGTCGAATGCGCTCTTGATCGAGGCCGAGGCCGCGAACCGCGCCAAGAGCGAATTCCTCGCCAATATGAGCCACGAGTTGCGTACGCCCCTCAACGCCATTATCGGTTTTTCCGAGGTCCTGCAACGCGATCTTTTGGGTGCGACGAAGGGGTTCAAATATCGTGAATATGCCTGCGACATTCACAATAGCGGCCAATATCTCTTGGGCATCATCAACAACATTCTCGATCTCTCCAAGATCGAAGCCGGCAAGCACGTGCTGAAAGAGACGCTGGTCGCGCCGGCGGCCGTCGTGGCGGCGGCGGCGCTCTTGGTCCGCGCCCGCGCCCAAGATGCGGGCCTTGATTTCGACGCGCGACTTGCCGCGGATCCGGTGGTGTTGCGCGGGGACAAGCTCGCGATAGAGCAGATGCTGGTCAATCTCCTGACCAACGCGATCAAGTTCACGCCCAAGGGACGCATCAGCCTCACCGGCGGGCTCGCGCCCGACGGCAGCTACCGCTTCGTCGTCATGGACACCGGCATCGGTATGTCGCCGCAGGAGATCGTGGTGGCGATGACGCCCTTTGGCATGGTCGAGAGCGCCTTCAGCCGCCGCCACCAAGGCACCGGCCTTGGTTTGCCGATCGTAGCTTCCCTCGCGAAGCTGCACGGCGCGAAGCTCGAGATCATCTCCGAACCCGGCCGCGGCACGCAAATTACGCTCGCCTTTCCCGTCGAGCGCGTGGTGCGTGATTCGGCATCGAAGATCGACCCCGATAGAGGGGAGATCGGGGATCGAATGACCGCATAGCGTTCGATCCGATTGGTCCACGCCCATGACTCCTCAAGGCGCAGCTCTGCCTTGCGCCGGCCAGAGCCTCTCTCGCGGGGTTCGGCGCGGATGGAGTAACATCGGCACATCCGACGGATGCACGTTCGGAGATTGAGTTGCGTGCGCGCCCCAACGACGCCGTCCCGGGAGGGCACCCGCAAGGGACCCGCCTGCGTTTCGATCGCTTCGTCCTCGATCTGGCTCGGGGCTGTCTGCTGCTGAATGATAACGAAATTGCGCTCCGACCAAAGACGTTCGCGGTCATGCGCCATCTCGCCCAAAACTCCGGCCGGCTCGTCGCGAAGGACGAGCTTTTCGACGCGGTTTGGCCGGGACTTGCCGTCACCGACGACGCTCTCGTGCAGAGCATCGGCGAGTTGCGGCGGGCGCTTGGCGAGGATGGGGCGCGCATGATCAAAACGGTCCCTCGCCGCGGCTATCGATTTGAAGTCGGCGTCTCGGTTGACGGCCCGACGGATCGACGTCTATCCGAGGCCGAAGCGGTTCCGACGGCTCGCGGAGATCCGGGTCGGCCGCCGGCAGCGGTTCACCGCCGGCGCAGCCGGCAAGCCTGGCTCGCATCAGTCCCCGGCGGCGTGCGGGGCGCCTTTACCGGCTTGCTCATTTGCACGATCCTGCTTGTTATCGGCGCGCTGTGGGTCGGCGTCAAAGCCGACCGAAAATCCCTGGGAACCCCTCGCCTCGCCCAAGCCGCACCGCCAGTTCGAGAGATCGCGGGCAAACCTGCGATTGCCGTCCTCCCGCTCGCCAATCAAAGTCAGGATTCGGCACATCAATATTTTGCCGATGGCCTGACGCAGGACATCATCAACGCGCTTGGTCGGTTTTCGGCGTTGACGGTCATTTCATGGAACGGCGTGCTCCGCTACAAGGGAAAACCGGCCTCCCCGGAGGCGATCGGAGAGGCGCTGGGCGTCGGCTATCTGGTCGAGGGGAGCACGCGTCAGAGAGAGGGCCGCGTGCAGGTCATCGCCCAGCTGGTCGACACGCGACAGGGCCGGGTTCTCTGGTCCACCCGCCTCGACGAGGCGCTGGCGGACTTGCTTGCCTTGCAGGACAAGATCACGACCCAGATCGCCGGCGCCCTGGCTATTCATCTTGAGGACGTCGAGCAGCGCCGGGAAGCAACGACGCCCACCGCCAACCTCGAGGCTTACGACTATCTCCTCCGGGCCAGACCCTCATTGCTTCGTCCGACCCGCGGGGGCATTGCACAGGCGCGGCTTCTGCTCAAGCGCGCCATAGACCTCGATCCGAATTACGCCGCGGCGTATTCGGCCCTCGCCGATGCTTATTACATCGCCACCGCTATGGGTTGGGCAGAGTCGCCGATCGCCTATATGGACCACGCAAAAGAGATGGCCGACAAGGCGCTCTCCCTCAGCGACTCCGAGGTGCGGGCGCACGTCGTCCTCGGCCGCATCGACATCTTCCATCACCGATATCATCAGGCAAAAGCCGAGATGGATCGGGCGCTCGACATCAACCCGAACGACGCCCATGCCATCGCCGGCCGCGGCAATGTGCTGATGTGGTCGGGGCAGACCGACGCCGCCGTCAAAGCCCTGGAACTGGCGCAGCGGCTCGATCCCGAACTCAACCCGCTCGATCGCTTTGCCCTCAGCCTCGCCTACTATCTGAAAGGGCGGTACGATGCGGCGATCGAAGAAGCAGAGCGGAATTTGCGCGAGAACCCGGGCGCGAACTTCAGCCGCATCGTGCTCGCGGCCGCCCTTGCGGAGCAGGGCCGGGCCGATGAGGTTGCGCACATCGTGCCCGCAATAGGGCAATTCGACCCGACTTTCGATCCCGAGGCGTTCGGCACCAAATTCTTGAACTCCGACGACCTCGCCCATTTGCGCGAGGGGTTGCGCAAAGCCGGCCTTTATCCGGCCGGTGCCCGCCGGTAGGCTGGCGGCAAGCGGCAAGCGGCCGGTTTCGCTTTGCTTCGGCGACGTACGCTGACCGCCCCTGCCTTGCTGCGCTCCGACCGATGGCCCTGTTCGGGAGAGCGGACCGGGCCAACGACATCCCGCCGCACGAGGCCGTCGGCGGCGATCACAGGCCGCTCTCCCGCGCCGCCTCGGAGAATTTCGGCGTTCTTTCGGTGTTTCCTTCGGCCTCTCTCGTGACAATACCCGGCCGCTGCGGATGAACTCGCCGGCGCCGACAAGGGCTCGGCGCCCGGACGTGAAGGCTGGAGATCAGAGCAATGAAACGGCATGTTTCCCGTGTCAGCCCCATTATCCTCGCAAGCCTGCTGCTCTTCGCGATCGGGCCGCTGGCGTGGTCACCGGCGGCGCCGGCACAGAACAAGCCCAAATTCGCCATCAAACCCGTGGCGGAGAAAAAGCTCGACCGGTTGCCTGCGGGACCGCTTTACTGGCGGATCGAGACCTTTTCGACCGTCGCGCAGGCAAAGGCTGCCGAAGGCCCCACATCCCTGGCCGCGGAGGTCGACGGCAAAGCCTGGCTTTTCACGCTCGGTCCCAAAGGGGGCTCGACGCCCGGCGGAAGCGAGGTCGCCGAGATAGGCCCGGTCCCCTCCCCGGGCAGTCTCCCCGAGTATCTGCTGCGCATCAACAGCGCGGGCGGACCTCCGGGAGCGAAAACGCGCGTGCACGCGCACCCGGGCTCTGAGACCTTCTACGTGCTGCAGGGCGAACTGAGCCAAAAGACTCCGAACGGCTCGATCCGCGTCGAGGCGGGCCAAGGCGTGCCCGGACACACTCCCGGCACGGCCATGGAAGTATCCAGCAGCGGAACGCGTCCCTTGGATGTGCTGGTCATGTTCGTGGTGGACGCCGGCAAACCGTTTTCGTCGCCGGCGAGATTCGAGTAGAGCAGATCGATGGCGCCTCGGCTATCGAAGGCGTATCCTCGGATCGGCATCCCATATGGGAAACCGGACATGCGCATCCTTTCAAGGCGTGACGTTATTCGCGGCGGCGCCATACTGGCCGCGGCCGCCATATTGGCCGCGCCGTTCCGTTCCTTTGCCGGAGGGGGAGCCCCGCTGGCGATCAAAGGCTACGACCCGGTTGCCTATTTCACCGATGGAAAACCGACACTGGGTGCGCCGGCATTCGAATATGAATGGGACGAGCATCTTTGGCGCTTCTCAAGCGCAAAACATCGTGAGCTTTTCAAGGCCGATCCCGTGCGCTACGCACCGCAATTCGGAAACTACTGCGCGATGGCGCTGAGCATGGGCCAAATCGTCACCGCCGATCCGAAGAACTGGCTGATCAGCGACGGCAGGCTCTATATCTTCGGCAAGCCCGCGCCAGCCGGCCCGACCCTGTTTCAGCGGCACCTTGCGGAAAACATCGCCAAGGCAAACCACAACCGAACGCTCCTTCCAAAACAATAATGATCAAGGACCCGAAACCAGGCCAGCCTCCGCCGGGCAGAGGCTAGCCTTGCACTCTGAGAGCCTGTTTGAGTGAGAAAGGTGGCGGAATGCGCTGCGCTCTTCCGCCCTACAACGTTCTCCACAAGCTTGGAGCGTAGGGCGGAATAGCGTAGCGTATTCCGCCGACTTCACGGCACGACGACTCAAACAGGCTCTGAGCATCCATGGGTCCCGCCCCCGGGCTATCTTCACTCGCAAGCGCCAGCGGTTGGGCAAGATCAGTCCCGCCGCATCGGAATTGAGACCGGAGGTTGGCAGACCGAGGAAATGTATGTAAGAGCCTGTCTCGGTAGAGGATAGAGAATTCTCCTCGGTCTTCCCGCCGTGCCGGGACGTCTCTCCGACCTCGATCGTCCGGACGATCTGGCGCGCGGGCCCGGGCGGCGGGAGTGCGCCCAAAGCGATGACTGGGGTCGCCATCGTCATCCCCATGATGAACGAGGCCGCGGGACTGCCGCGGCTATTGCGCTCGCTCGCCGCGCTCGAGCCGCCGCCGGCGGAGGTGCTGGCGGTCGATGGCGGCAGCGCCGACGCCTCCGTCGCCATCGCGGAGGCGGCCGGGCTGCTTGTCGTTCGGCACGATACCCGCGGCCGGGCGACGGCGATCAACCGTGGCGTGCAGGAAGCCACGGCACCGATCATCTGCGTGCTGCACGCCGACACCTTGCTGCCCGATGACGCGGTTGCCGTGATGCGCCGGGTGCTCGCCGATCCCGGGACCGCCTTGGCCGGCTTCACCCCCCTGCTCAGCGGACCGGAGCAGGTCCGTTGGGGGACCAGCTTCCACAACTGGATCAAGACCTGGTACGCGCCCCTGCTGTTCCGGCCGCTGCTTTTCCTGCGCGGCGTGCGGCTGCTGTTCGGCGACCATGCCATGTTCTTCCGCCGCGCCGATTTCCTGGCTGTCGGCGGTTGCGACCCCACGCTATTGGTCATGGAGGAGGCGGATTTGTGCATCCGCTTCCACCGGCTCGGCCGTACCCGCCTCGTCAATCGCGTGGTGATCACCTCCGATCGCCGGATCGCCGCCTGGGGCGCGCTGCGGGCGAACTGGATCTATCTCAAGATCGGAGCCCTCTGGGGACTCGGCTTTCGCAAAGGGCTGGAGCGGCACTACCCCGACGTGCGCTGAACGATGAGTTCTCTATTTTTTCTTTGCAGCGTCAATCAGAGAACTCAGATACTCCGCTACCGGTCCTTGCCACAGCTCAGGCGCACTGAGCACGGCGTGACCATACCCACCGGGCACATTGAATTCCAGGAAGGTGCCTTTTCCGCCGGCGCTCTGGAATACCCTGAAGTTGTTCCGACTACGCTGGATATCGTAAAAGGGATCGTGATCACCGTACAGCCAAAGCGTCGGCCGATCGAAACGCGCGCCCCGCGCAAACAAGGTGCCGTTAAGGCGGCTCGCGGTATTGCAGCCGGTTCCGATCCATCCGCCGACAAAATTAATAACGCCAAATATTTGATCCGGGTGCATGCCGGCATAAGCGACGGACAGGATGCCCCCGCGAGATTGCCCTCCAATCAGGATACGCGATGGAGCAACGTCCGGGCGTTGTCCAAGCGCAGCTATGGCCGCCCCAATATCGTTCAACGCCCGCTCAGCGCCAGCCAATGATCGATCAAAATCGCATGTATAACCTTGCCGGCGATCCGGGGAAAACCCCTCATCGTAAAGACCATCCGACCTCCCTCGCCCTCGGCGTTGCGGGAATGCGACCATCCAACCTCGCCTATTCAGAAAGTCCGCGAGACCGACATCGACGAAGGTTTCTTTGAACAGCGCCGGGTTGGTGCCCCTGCCGGTCGAACCATGGTTGAAAATCGCCAAAGGGAACGGCCCCACCCCGTTGGGTTTGAAGATCACGATCTCGAGATTGACCGGCTTGCCGTCCTCGATCAGAGCGGTTCGCACAAGCTCGGATTGGCCGCGAATCCATGGAATAACGGCATCCGGTGCCAATAGCGTGGCCAAGTCCGTCTTCGTCATGGCGGCGTGACTGACGATCTTTCCGCGGATATACGTCGCGTTTAATCCGCCCTGGTCATCGAGATCGTAGGTTGCGGAAAATCCGGCCTCGGAGAGGGTCAGGCGACGTTTGGAGAGTGTCGCCTCGTGGCGGGACCAACCCCGTCTTATCCCAAACTGGGGGTTGTCACCGATGGCATAAACGACCCGCGCCAATCCATCCGCCGTGACGGACTCGACCAGCAAGACATGTTTCAGCCTTCCATCCCAAGCACCGACCCAGGCTCCCGCCCACTGTCGCAGTTCTGGGGGATCTGTTTCCGCAACTTTTGCCGCTTTTGCGTCCCCTGGAAGAGGCACGCCGTCGACAAGACGATCCGCTGCGGAAAGCGGTCCGGCTCCCAATATGAAGCCAATGAGCGCCAGAGGCATCAGGGTCCGGTACACCATCTAAACCCTGTCCAATTTGAGAGATACAGTTTTCGGAGCCGGGCAGTGGAACATTTTACCACAAAGGGCGCAAAGACTCCACAAAGGACGCAAAGATTCGAACTGTTGGTTGTCCAATGTGCCATCGTGTCCTTCGCGCACCCTTGGCGTTCCTTTGCGGTAAAGCGTTTTTTTGCAACCTCGATCCGGAACAGAAAACGACGGTTTTCAAACTGGACGGGGTTTAAGATCCTGGCGAACTGGTGAATTGAAGTGCGCAATCCCAGCATAAAGCACTGGCAGACGTTCCGCCACACCGTGATCCCTTGGAGGATCACGCCGGGTAGAGAGTAGCCGGAACCTTGACCAGGCCCGGCCTGATTGGACGGCATGCAGCCCGGTTGATTGGCGATGGCAGCGGCCGCTTTGGGTCGAACCTTGCCGGTTTCTCAGCCACGGCGAATGACCGGAATCGTGAAGGGTTTCGGATTCCGACCCGCCGTTGACCTGCGCAGCCGCGTCGAGGGCCGGCATCCGGAGCCCTTCACCAAAGCCGTCGCTTGCCGCAATCCGTCCGCTCCTCCAAGACTGGCGCCATGGGCGATTGTCACCAACCCGCACGGGAAGCGATAGGCGACGCGCCACGGTCCCAAGGTTTGGCGAGCTGGGTCAGCTCGTGGCCTTCCCGGCGGTGGCGCTCGCCTGGCTGGCGGGTCAGGGCATTGTGCATTTCGTGTTCGGCCGCTACTGCAATTACAAATCCAACCAGTTGACGGGCGTCAATCTCGCCGCTCCGGTCGTCCAACTGCAGGTGCCGTTCGCAATGATGCTGGCGGTCACGACGCTGCACGAGAAATTCACCATGCTGCAGGTCATTGGCGCGGTATTGATGCTCGGCGGCTCCTTCGTCACCCAGACCAAAACCGGCAAGGGCATCAAGAAGACGTCGGCGGCGCGGCTGGCGGCGACGCTGTTATTCTCGCTGATCCTGCTCAAGCCCGGTCCTGGGACGAGATCAGGGGTATGAGCCGTGAAAACCTGCCGTGGTTTCTGTCCTCAGCCGTGCTGGTCGCCATTTCCCAGGCCTTCGTCTATGCCTCGCTTGTCGTAGCGCCGCTGATGGTGGTGACGCCAATCCTCCAACTCTCTCTGATCTTCCGGCTGTTTCTGTCACAATGCATCAACCGCGACTACGAGGTGATGAACGCCGCCGTCCTCGTCGGCGCCCTCACAGCGGTGCTGGGTTCAATCCTCGTGTCGCTCGACACCGACGTGCTGACGAAGCTGTTGGACCTCCCGCCGCCGCTCACCGATTTCCTGCGCTACCGGCTGGCGCGTGGATGATCGGCTGCCCTTCGGGGCCATCAACCGCCGGCTGCGAGCGCCTCCTTCCGGCAAAGGCAATTTGCCGTTGCCCAAGCCGGTTGAAGGGGCGATCCTAGGTCTGCAACCGATGGGGATCTGGCGAACATTGGATAACCTGCACAGTCAAACGGAAGACGATGATGAAAAGCTACATTGCCATTCTGGGATTGGCCGCGGCGGTGGTCTCCGCGCCAGTGGCTTGGGCCGACGCCGTGACCGGAACCGCCGCGAATGTTCCGGCTGCCGAAGTGAGTGGCGCGACAAAAGCGCTCACTCAGGCGGGTAACGCAGCCATTGGTCCCTTGGCGCCCTCGCTGCAAGGCAAGCCATTGGTCGTCCGTATCCATGCCGACTGGTGCTCGGCCTGTAAGGCGACCCACGCGACCCTCGTCGATCTCAGGCAAACCTATGCCGGCAAAATCAATTATGTGGAGTTCGACGTCACCAATGCGAAGACAGCGGCGGTCGCGCATGCCAAGGCGGAGAAACTCGGACTCGGGAAATTTTACGATGCCGCCAAAGAGCAGACTTCGGCGGTGGCCGTGATCAATCCGCAGAATGGGAAGGTCTATGCCACGTTTTACAACGATGGCAACTTGAAAGACTATGAAGGCGCGATAAACCACGTGTTGAAGGTAGAAAACGAATAGATTGAAAATTATGGAGACGGCTTGGGTAAAATTGAAAGACCTATTACCCGCAGACAGGCCACAGCTACAGCATGGCTCAAGATCAACCAAGCCGTCTCTATAACGCGGGACCGCGGCTGGGAATAATCACGGTACTCGTTCTGATCGCTGCTATCGCGGGCATGATAGCCTGGGGCCCACTCGGGCTCACGTTTGAAAACGTGGTGAGCCTCTGGCAGAACAAGGTTGCCGCGCGGCTACACGGACCGGGTGCCGTCCAGGGCTGGCGGCTGTATCCGATCGCCTTTCTCGGCGGCCTAATCGCGAGCATCTCTCCTTGCATTCTCGGCATGCTGCCGGTGAACCTCTCGTATATCGGCGCCTCAAAACTGGCCTCACGGACGGCCGCGCTTCGCGTCGCTTCTTCATTCGTGCTCGGTGTGATCATCGTCAATGTCGCGCTGGGCCTGGTCTCTTCGCTGTTCTTCGCGCTCTTCGTGCAATATCGCGCGCCGACGAACATCGGGGTCGGCGCGCTGACGGTTCTCATGGGTTTGTGGCTGGCGGGAATCCTTCGCTTGCCGACGCCACAAATTGTCACCCGCGTTCCGCCGGGCGGCGGCTCCGTCATCGTCGGTATAATATTCGCACTCGTCGCGTCGCCTTGCGCGAGTCCTATCCTCATATTTATACTCGGAGCAGTTTCTCTCGCCGGTTCGCCGGTGCGCGCCGTCAGTGCGATGACTCTCTATGCCATCGGCTATACGCTGATACTGTTCCTGGCATCGTTCTTTGCGGGGGTCGCGGTGGCCTCGCGGCGGGTCCTTGCGCATTCAGAACTTGTGTCCCGCATTGCCGCCGCCACGCTTATCGTCATCGGAATCGGGACCTTCGCCTACGGCGTAGGCCAATTATGATCGTACAATAGATCAAGGATCCGGCATTCGGGCACAGACGGGACCGCATCTGAATTATACTGAATTTTCTTGCAATTTTCCTAATGAGTCGGGCGCGTAGCAGGCGCCACTTTATTCACCGACGCATTCGAATGGTGCATAATCATTTGACGGAGCAATCGGCTGGCCTTGTGGTGGAGAAGCATCATGGTCGAACTAGACACGTTCATCGCAGAGGCAATGACGGCAATTGTTCGGGGAATTAAGAAAGGGCAAGACGCCGACGTGGGAGATCATATAGCCCCCTAATTCAGGGGGAAAAAAGAAACGATTATGGCAATTTTCATATTAAAGGAGACCAATCGAACCAAGCAAGTATTGTTCAATTTGACGTTCAAGTGACCACAGAATCTCAGTTGGAAGGGACCGGAGGCGGGAAAGGAAGCGTTAAACTGTATGTTGTAGATCTTGAAATAGGTGCTAGCGGCAAAGCTGCTACTAAAACCTCGAATTTACATCGCCTCCAATTTTCTATCCCAATCAAAATTCCCAAGATAACCCGCTGACGGGGAGACCGAATTAACCTGAATAGTTCATCAGAACATGCGTAGAGAGTGGCGGCTGAACGGCGACAGCGGGGCACGCCGGCCCTGCTGCACGCGCGCGGGACGTGCTCCGGGCACGGCGGGGTGCAGACTTGGCGGTAGGAGCGGGTTGAGCGTCGATCTCCGCCGATAGAATCAATAAAATGGAGGTTCAGTTTATATAGCCAACGAACTCCAAATGGAGCGCCCTCTCGGCGTCAGTGGAGATCCTGAATGACGCGCTTCTTTGAGTTTCAGTCGCATATATTTTTATAATGAAGATTCTGGTAACTTCATCGTCTATATAATTGAGTGATTCATAAAAGCCGCCAGACGGGGGCGTGCAAAAGCGATATTTGTTCACATGATCCCAATGGCCAGCGATGTCAATTAATTTTTCAGGATCGTCATGACGCAAAGTGAAGCCGCTACCATCTAGCAACATTGAAGGGCCACCCGGAAGGGACGGTTCCGGTGATATTTTGTCAACCCTCTTAATCTCATAGAAGTACTGGTTTTTATAGTGAGCTGCGAACTCGTTCTGTAGCCTGATCTGTATCGGATGATTCGCCTTAAAATCACGCGGGCGCACACCATTTTGGTTGTTAGAAAACTGTGTTATGGTCTCAGCAAGTTGCGAGTCTGGATCGGTTTGGATAAATTTTACTAACACACGAAGATCGTCCGTCAGTCCTTTCTTGTTATTGTGCAGTGCTGTTAAACTGTAACTACTCACGTCCCCCTCAGGGGACGGCGGCGGCGATGGGGTGGAGGACATCCTGGATCGCTTCGAGAGCGGATTTTCCACCGAGCCGGCCGGTGCCGATGACGGATTGGACGGCAGCATAGAGGCGGGCGCCCCAATGCGAGCGGAAGCCGCCGGT
>DATFCQ010000358.1:0-12664 GCA_035252905.1 Allostellaceae bacterium
CGGGCCTTGCGGCGGCGCCGGGCTTGCTCGGCTCAGCTCAAACTGCTCGGATCAGTGATGCGGCTGCCTCGGCCGCGTTGGCGCGTGCCGCGCAGGATGGCGTCAAGCGAGGGCACCAAGCCCCTCAGTCGGGTAGCAACCATGCCGACCTCCCTCAGGGGGACCGGCCGCGTGGCCGGACCACCAAAAAGGACGCCTTACGTCGTTGCATAACCACGATGGGCCATAGGCACGTGCGAGTGCGTCGAAGCCCTAAATACGCAGATGCGCCGCAAAGGCAAGGGGGAAATTTGCCGACGGCGAGGGGGCGAGAAACCGGGGCGCGGCGGGGCTGCGCCCGGCGTTCTCCTCAGCGGGCCGCGCGCAATTCGATCGTACCGACGCGCGTTCCGTTTGCGAGATCGATGACGACGAGTTCCCGGTCGCCTTGCGGCAGCGCCAGATCGAGAACGAGCCGGCCCTCCCCCGTCGTCATCCCTTCGATCCGGGCGCCGCGCGGGATCTCGATCGGCGCGGCGCCATAGGGACGGACCGTTGCCGTCCGGGAGGGAGGATGCTCGACGCGGCTGATGATGACGGCGATCAAGACTATGGTCCCGACGATGAGCATGACCCCCATGACGATCGCGAGGATCGTCACGCCGCGCATCGCGCCCTCTTCCGCAGGGCGCCGGGGATGACGGCCCAACCCGGCGACAGCGTGATCGTGCGCGCCGGCACGGGCGACGCCGGGATGCGCCTCGACCGATTGTTGGCGGGGCATCTCCCGTCCTTGTCGCGGACGCGGCTGAAACGGCTGATCGAGGAGGGCCGCGTCAGCTGCGCCGGCGCCGGTCTCTCTGACCCGTCCTTCAAGGTTCGGCCGGGCCAGCATTTCGTCCTCGCGCTCCCCGAGGCCGAAACCGCCGCACCCGCCGCGCAAAAGATCCCCCTCGCCATCCGCTTCGAGGATGCACATCTGATCGTCATCGACAAGCCCGCCGGCATGGTCGTCCACCCCGCTCCAGGGAACCTCGACCGGACCCTTGTCAACGCGCTCCTCGCCCATTGCGGGGACAGTCTCTCGGGGATCGGCGGCGTGTGCCGGCCCGGCATCGTCCACCGCCTCGACAAGGACACCAGCGGCCTCATGGTCGTCGCCAAGACCGAGAGCGCGCATCAGGCGCTGTCGCGCGATTTCGCCCTGCGGCGGATCGAGCGCGCCTATGCGGCTTTCGTCTGGGGCGTGCCGACCCCGCCCGATGGCGAGATCGCCGGCAACATCGGCCGCAGCCCGAGCAACCGCAAGAAGATGGCGGTGCTGGGCGAAGGCAGGGGCAGACCGGCGCTGACCCGCTACCGCCTCCTGCGCGCTTATAGGAATGAGGCGGCGTTCCTCGAATGCCGGCTTGCCACCGGCCGGACCCATCAGATCCGCGTGCATCTGGCGCATAGCGGGCATCCGCTGATCGGCGATCCGGTCTATGGCGCGCGCGCCGGGCGCGCGCGCCTTCGGGGCCTTCACGCGACTGCGTCGCGTGGGGGTGGGGGGCGCGCAGGACCGCCCGGCGCTGTCGCCGCCGCCTTCCCGCGCCAGGCTCTGCACGCCCGGCTTCTCGGCTTCGACCATCCGGCGGGAGCGGGGCATCTCGTGTTTGAGAGCCCGTTGCCGGAGGACCTCCGGGAGCTGGAATATTTTTTAGAGCGACTTTAAACTGGACAAAACCTGACTATCTTAGTAGGGTATCTAGGAGCCGGCGTTCCATGACGGGAGCGCCGGTCTCTTTGCGTCTCCGCGCGGCGTGCGATCGGGGATTTCCCGCCGTCCGCCGCCGTTAACAGGCAAAAGGCAAGGACACTCGATGGCCACTCTTTCGCTGCCCGTTTCGGCCGAGGGAAATCTGACGCGGTATCTGCAGGAGATCCGCAAGTTTCCGATGCTCGAACCGGGTGAAGAGTACATGCTCGCCAAGCGCTGGAAGGAGCATGAAGATCCCGAGGCGGCGCACCGTCTCGTGACCAGCCATCTGCGTCTTGTCGCCAAGATCGCAATGGGCTATCGCGGCTATGGCCTGCCGCTCTCGGAACTGATCTCCGAGGGCAATGTCGGGATGATGCAGGCGGTCAAGCGCTTCGACCCGGACCGCGGCTTTCGCCTGGCGACCTATGCGATGTGGTGGATCCGCGCCGCGATCCAGGAATACATCCTGCATTCGTGGTCGCTCGTCAAAATGGGCACCACCGCGGCGCAAAAGAAGCTGTTCTTCAATTTGCGCAAATTGAAGGGCCAGTTGCAGGCGATCGAGGACGGCGACCTGTCGCCCGAGAACGTGCACAAGATCGCCACCGAACTCGACGTCCCTGAGGCCGACGTGGTCAGCATGAACCGGCGGCTGGCGAGCCCCGATCATTCGCTGAACGCGCCGCTTCGGAGCGACAGCGAGGGCGAATGGCAGGACTGGCTGGTTGACGAGAGCGAGAGCCAGGAGACCCGGCTCGGCGAGCGTCAGGAATTGGGATTGCGGCGCGATCTGTTGGAAAAGGCGATGACGCATCTGAACGATCGCGAGCGCCACATCCTATCGGAGCGGCGGCTGCGCGACAATCCCACAACGCTCGAAGACCTGTCGCAGCAATACGGCATCTCGCGCGAGCGGGTGCGTCAGATCGAGGTGCGCGCCTTCGAGAAACTGCAGAAGGCGATCAAGGCCGCCGCCGCCGAGCGCCGCCTCGTCACCCACTGAGCGCAGTCGGCGGAATACGCTGCGCTCTTCCGCCCTACGCTTCTCGGGAGCAGTGTAGGGCAGAAGAGCGCCGTGCATTCCGCCGGTTTCCGTTTCAGTCTTCATCCGCCTCCCCGGCAACCCAGCTCGCCAGAACCCGGATCTCCACAGGATCGAGCGCCACCATGTCGGCGCGATAGCCGGGGGCGAGCCGGCCGAGCCGGTCGGCGAGGCCGAGAAAGCGCGCCGGGGCGGCGCCGGCGAGGTGCAATGCGGCGGGCAGGGAGAGACCCAAAAGCCGCACGCAGTTGCGGACCGCGCCCGCCATGTCGAGGGCCGAACCGGCGAGCGTGCCGTCCGCGGTCGTACAGCGTCCGTCCTGCACAGCGACCCGCTTCCCGCACACGATGAATTCACTCGCCGCGCCGCCGACCGGCGGCATTGCGTCCGTCACCAGCATGGCTTGGCCGAGACCGCGCAAGGCCAGCCGCAGCATCGCGGGGGCGACGTGCACGCCGTCGGCGATCAGGCCGTAATAGGCGCCGGGCTCTTCAAGGGCAGCCGCGATCGGGCCGGGAGCGCGGCTTAGGAGCGGCGGCATTGCGTTGAACAGATGGGTGAAGCCGGTGAGGCCGGCGGCCAATGCAGCCCGCGTCTCGTCGTAATTTGCCGCCGAATGGCCGAGCGAGACCTTGACCCCGGCGCCGGCGAGAGCGGCGACAAACCCTGTCCCCGCCTGTTCCGGCGCCAGGGTCACCACGGTCACGCCGCGTCGCAGTGAGGTCAGCAGCGCAAAATCCCCCGGGCCGGGGCGGCGGATCGCCGCCGGATCATGGACGCCCGGCCTGTCGGGCGACAGAAACGGCCCCTCGTAATGGATGCCGAGAATGCCTGGATGGACGCCGACCAGCGCCGCCGCCGCGGCGCCGGCGGCGCGCATCGTCTCGGGCGCGGCGCTGATCAGGGTCGGCAACAGCGCCGTTGTGCCGAACCGGCGATGCGCGGCGGCGATCGCGGCGATGCCCTCCGGGCTCGGAGTGTCGTTGAACAAGACGTCGCCGCCGCCATTGACCTGGATGTCGATAAAGCCCGGCGCCAGCCAGATCCCCGCCGGCACGTCGCGGACCGGCACCCCCGCCGGCACGTCGCGCCGCGGCAACAGCGCCGCGATACGGTCGCTCTCGATTACGACGGCCATGTCCCGGTGCACGGCCGCCCCGTCGAACACGGTGTCGGCGGCCACCGCGTGTCGCCAGCCGCTCATCGGGTGCGCGTGACCTTCTGCAAATGGCGCGGCCGGTCGATCTCGGTGCCGCGCGCCGCGGCGACCCTCAGCACCAGCGCGTAAAAGCTCGCGGCGAGGCAGATCGCGTCGGCTTCAGGATGATCGGCGGCGAGCGCCGGCAATCGGCCGGGATACGGCGCCCCCTCCCGGCGAAAGCAGGGATCCGTGGCGAACAGCGCCGCACCCTTTCTCCGCAGGTCGGCGGCGAGCCGGGAAAGCCCCGCCGCCGCCCGGTCGGTCGGCAGAAAGACGAGGATCGGATATCCCGGGTCGACCAGGGCCACCGGGCCGTGCAGGAACTCGGCGCCGCTGAAGGCTTCGGCCGGCAGGCGGCAGATTTCCTTGAGCTTCAAGGCGGCTTCGCGGGCGATCGCGAGGGTCGGTCCGCGGCCGATCGCGGCGAGGCTCGTCGCCCCGGCGAGAACGGCGCAGGCGGCGCCCCAGTCAAGCCCGGCGGCGGCGGCGAGCCGCTCCGGCAGGCGGTCGAGCGCGCCCTGCATCGCCGTATCCGCCGACCACAGGGCGGTCCAGCGCAACACTGCGGCGAGCGTCGCGACAAAGGTCTTTGTCGCGGCCACGCTCTGCTCCGGCCCGGCGGCGATCGGCAGGACGATTTCGCAGGCCGCCGCCAGCGGGCTTTCGGTCGCGTTGACGAGGGCGATCGTCAAGGCTCCCGAGGCGCGCGCCTGCGCCGCGCTCTCGACCAGATCGTCGCTGCCGCCGGATTGCGAGACGGCGAGGAAGAGCCGGCCGTCGAGCCGCAGCCGCTTCCGATAGACGCTGGCAATGTTGGGCGCGGCGGCGGCCACCGGGAGGCCGAGATGCCGCTCGAACAGATGCTTGGCGAAGCTCGCCGCGTGGGCCGAGCTGCCGCGCGCGCAGGTCACGACGAATTGCGGCGGCCGGCGCTCGATCCGGGCGACCAGATCGCCGAGCGGCGCGGCAAGCGCTTGCGCTTGGCGCGAGACAGCGGCGGGCGCCTCGCGCAGCTCCTCCTCCATATGGGTGCCGTGTTGGGACGGCATGCGCATCCTCTTACCCGATTGCTTCCGGCGCCGGTGAGCGGGAGTTCCGAATCGACGGCTCCGGGACCCGCCACTCGAATTTTCTGTCAATCTCCGAGAAGCCGAGAGATCCTTTACTCTATATATGTTGCCCCAGCGCCACAGGCGCGCCC
Organism: Allostellaceae bacterium; assembly: GCA_035252905.1. Taxonomy (GTDB): domain Bacteria; phylum Pseudomonadota; class Alphaproteobacteria; order ATCC43930; family CGMCC-115725; genus AP-15. The sequence goes on from DATFCQ010000358.1 coordinate 5,165, forward strand.
AGAGGAGGGCCAGAGTGAAGGAAACCGAACGCCCCAGCCCGCGCTATTCCGGGATCGACGGGTGGAGCCCCTCCGACATTCTCGCGGCAATGATGGAGGGGCAACTCGCCGCCGTCGCCGCGGTGCACGCCGCCCGCCCGGCGATCGAGCGCGCCGCTCTGGCGGTCGAGAGCCGCCTCAAGGACGGCGGCCGGCTCGTCTATGCCGGCGCCGGCACCTCGGGGCGGCTCGCCGTTCAGGACGGCGCCGAACTGACCCCGACCTTCAGCTGGCCGCAGGAGCGCCTGCTGTTGTTGATCGCCGGTGGCGAAGAGGCGCTGACGCAGGCGGTCGAGGGCGCCGAGGACGAGAGCGAGGCGGCGGCGGCGCTGGTGCGGCGGCATCATCTCGACGAGAGGGACGTATTGATCGCGGTCGCGGCGAGCGGGACCACTCCGTTCACCCTGGCCGTCCTGCGCGAGGCCCGCCGGCGCGGCGCCCTGACGATCGGCATCGCCAACAATCGCGACACGCCGCTGCTGGCCGAAGCCGAGCACGGGATCGCGCTCGACACCGGCGCCGAGCCGATCGCCGGCTCGACCCGCATGAAGGCCGGAACGGCTCAGCGCATCGCGCTCAATCTGCTGTCTTCGCTGGTGATGATCCTGCTCGGCCGGGTCTATCGCGGTCTGATGGTCGATCTGCAGGCGGTCAACACCAAGCTGGTGCGGCGCAGCGAGGACATCCTGCTGCATCTCTCCGGCCGTGACCGCGAAACGGTGCGCGCGGCGCTTGCACAAGCCGGCGGCAATGTCAAGCTGGCGCTGTTGGTGCTCGAAGGCTGCAGCCTCGACGAGGCGCGCGAGATCCTCGACCGCGCCGGCGGCCGCCTCGGCGCGGCCAAGGCGCTGGTCGAGACCCGCCGCGCACGGCAGAGCCGGACGCAGGAGGGGCGCGGCTTTTCCGCCGGATAGTCGCTCAGCGGGCGGGGAACAGGCGGCCGCCGCAGGTCGGAAGCGGCACTCCGGTCGTCGTCGGCAGGGACAGCGGCAGGCCCAGCAGCGAGCGCATCGCGAGATAGGCAAAAGCCTGCGCTTCAAGCGCATCGCCGTCCCACCCGACCGCCTCGACCGGATGCACCGGGGCGGAAAGCCGGCGAGCGAGCGCCTCCATCAATGCCGGATTGTGCCGCCCGCCGCCGCAGACAAGCCATTGTCGCGGCGCTGCCGGCACATGGCGCAAACCCGCCGCGACGGCCGCAGCCGTCATCTCGGTCAAAGTCGCCGCCCCGTCGGCGGGCGCCAGCCCCTCCGGCACGGTATCGCGGAAATCGTCGCGGTCGAGCGATTTCGGCGGCCGGCGGGCAAAAAACGGGTGGTCGAGAAAGCGCGCGACATGCGCCTCGTCGGCCCGGCCGGCGCGCGCCAATGCCCCGTCGAAATCGGCTGCCTGGCCCCGATGCCGACGCGCCCAATCGTCGATCAGGGCGTTGCCCGGTCCGGTGTCGAAGGCGATGATTCCGTCCCTGTCGCCGATCCAGGTCACGTTGGCGACCCCGCCGATGTTGAGCACCGCGAGCGGCTTTTTGAGCGGCGCCGCAAGAGCGGCGTGGTAGAGCGGCGCCAGCGGCGCCCCCTCGCCGCCGGCGGCAACGTCGGCCGAGCGGAAATCGCCGACGACGTCGATCCCGACGAGGCGCGCCAGGAGCGCGCCGTCGCCGATCTGCCAAGTGCGCCGCTCGCCCGGGCGGTGCAAGATCGTGTGGCCGTGAAAGCCGACAAGATCGATCGCAAGGCCGGGATGGCAGGCGCGAAAACTCGCGACCGCTTCGGCATGAAGCCGCGTCAATTCGGCCTCGACGTCGCCGACCGCGCCGACCCCGCCCAGCACGCCGCGCAATCGCTCGCGGAAATCCATCGGGTAGGGGATCGTCAAGGCCGGCCCGGCCGCGATCCGCTCGCGCCCGTCGGTCTCGATCCAGGCGACGTCGATGCCGTCGAGCGAGGTTCCGCTCATCAATCCGAGCGCAGGACGCATGCCGGTTACGCCTTCAGAGCCTGTCTCGATCGCCATCGTGCCGCGACGTCGGCGGAATACGCCACGAGGCTGGGCAAGTATTCGGATTTCCGCTGGATCGGCGTCCTAGGCCTCCTGAGGAGCCGCCGCCTAGCGGCGGCGTCTCGAAGGGCGAGGCCTCGCTTTGCGAGGCACCTCAGGATGAGGAGTTTTCTTAATACCATCAAGGATATCCTTATGCTGAGGAGCGCCCTTTAGGGCGCGTCTCGAAGCACGCACGCAGCCGATGCAGCCCTTTCCCAACCATTCACGCCAATTCTTGCCCAGCCTCTACGCTATTCCGTCCTGCGCTCCATGCTGATCCCGGCGCCCCAGCCCCGCGCGAGCCTGGCTCGCGCGGGGACCGCGACTGTGTTAGATGACCCCGCCATGACGCTTTCCCGTTCCGAATTTCTCGCCGTCGCCGAGGCGCGCGGCTTTATTCACCAATGCACCGACCGCGACGGGCTTGGCGCACGCCTCGCCGCGGGGCGGCTCGTCGGCTATGTCGGCTATGACTGCACCGCGGACAGTCTGCACGTCGGCAGTCTGGTGTCGATCATGCTGTTGCGCCTGTTCCAGCGCTGCGGCCACAAGCCGATCGTGTTGATGGGCGGCGGCACGACCAAGATCGGCGATCCGTCCGGCAAGGACAGCGCGCGTCCGCTGTTGGGCGAGGCCGAGATTGCCCGCAACAAGGCGGGCATCCGCCGCGTCTTTGCAAAGTTTCTCGCCTTTGGCGAGGGGCCGAGTGACGCGCTGATGGTCGACAACGCCGATTGGCTTGACGAATTGCGCCTCATCCCGTTTCTGCGCGAGGTCGGGCGCCATTTCTCGGTCAACCGCATGTTGACGCAGGACAGCGTGCGCCTGCGGCTCGACCGTGATCAGCCGCTGTCGTTTCTTGAATTCAACTATACGGTTCTGCAGGCCTATGATTTTGTCGAACTGGCGCGGCGGCTGGACTGCGCCCTGCAGATCGGCGGCTCCGACCAGTGGGGCAACATCGTCGCCGGGATCGACCTCGCGCGCCGCGCCGACGGGCGCACGCTTTACGGGCTGACCACGCCGCTCTTGGCGACCGCCTCCGGCGCCAAGATGGGCAAGACTGCGGAGGGCGCGGTGTGGCTCAACGCCGAGCGGCTGTCGCCCTATGAATACTGGCAGTTCTGGCGCAACACCGAAGACGCCGATGTCGGCCGCTTCCTGCGGCTCTATACCGAACTGCCGCTCACCGAGATCGCGCGCCTGGAAAGGCTTGCGGGCAGCGAGATCAACGAGGCGAAAAAGATATTGGCGAGCGAGGCGACCGCGCTCTGCCACGGCCGCGAGGCGGCCGAAGCGGCGGCCGCGACGGCGCATGAAGTGTTCGAGGCCGGCGGGAGCGGCGCCGCACTGCCGCAGGTTACGCTGCCGCGCGACCGGCTCGCCGCGGGCGTTCCGGCTTTCGAGCTGTTTGTGCATGCCGGGCTTGCCGCCTCCAACGGCGAGGCGCGGCGGCTCATTCGCGGCGGCGGGGCGCGGCTCAACGATGTCGCCGTCGCCGACGAGACCCGCCCGATTTCGCTCGCCGATCTCGGCGCCGAGGGAGCCTTGAAGCTCTCGGCCGGCCGCAAGCGGCACGCCCTGATCCGTCCGGTCTGACCGCTCAGTTCCGCAATTGGCGGCGATCAGCCCAGGGTCGAGGCCCGGCTCCCTCCCTCTCCCCGCAAGCGGGGAGAGGGCCGGGGCGAGGGGCGGCGGCCTGCCATCGGCCGCGCCACCTTGACCGGGAGGGCCGGAACCGCCAGTTTTGTCGCTGCCGGCCGGTGCCGGTTTATGGAATGACCCTCCTCTCTCGGATCTCCGCCGACGCGAAGGCGGGCGGCCTGCCGCAGCCGGCCGACCCGCACCGCATGGCGCTCGGCTTTGAGGCGTGGCAGGCGGCGCTCGACCGCGCCGGTCCCGAGGCGGAGGGCGCCCGCGCCTGGAGCGCTGATCCCGCCGGAAGGCGCCTGCTCGCCGCGATCTTTGGCAACAGCCCGTTTTTGAGCGACCTCGCCGTCAAGGAATGGGCCGTTCTCTCCCGCCTCGTCGCCGAAGGCCCCGACCCGCTCTTCGCCGAGACCGCCAAAAGCGTCGAAAGACGCGAGGATCCGGGTGAGGACACGGCGGCGCTGATGCGCCGGCTGCGCCTTGCGAAGCGCCGGGTGGCGCTCCTCGCCGCGCTCGCCGACCTCGCCGAACTCTGGCCGCTCGAACAGCAGACGGCGGCCCTGAGCCGCTTTGCCGAAGCCGCGCTCGGCGCCGCCCTGCGCCATCTGTTGCGTCAGGCCGCTTCCGGCGGGCGGCTTGCCCTCGCCGATCCCGCCGACCCCGAAGAAGACAGCGGCCTTTTCATCCTCGGCATGGGCAAGCTCGGCGGGCGCGAACTCAACTATTCGAGCGACATCGACCTGATCCTATTGTACGACGCGGCGCGGGCGCGGGTCAGCGCGCGCGACGGCGTGCAGAGCTTTTTTGCCCGCCTTGCCCGCGACCTCGTGCGCATCCTCGATGAGCGCACCGGCGACGGCTACGTCTTTCGCACCGATCTCAGATTGCGCCCCGATCCGGCCTCGACGCCGCCGGCGCTGTCGGTCGCCGCCGCGCTCGTCTACTACGAGAGCGTCGTCCAGAACTGGGAGCGCGCCGCCTTGATCAAGGCGCGGCCGGTGGCCGGCGACCAGGCCGCCGCCGCCGCCTTTCTGCGCGAATTGCGGCCGTTCATCTGGCGCAAGAACCTCGATTTTGCGGCAATCGAGGACATCCATTCGATCAAGCGCCAGATCAATGCGCACAAGGGCGGCGGCCGGATCGCGATCGCCGGGCACGACGTCAAGACCGGCCGCGGCGGCATCCGCGAGATCGAGTTCTTTGCCCAGACCCAGCAATTGATCTGGGGCGGGCGGCTGCGCGAATTGCAGGTCGCGCCGACCTGCGAGGCCCTGTCGCGTCTCGCCGCCGCCGGCCGCATCGACACGAACACGGCGGCGGCGCTGACCGCCGACTACCGCTTTCTGCGCCGGCTCGAACACCGCCTGCAGATGGTCGACGACGCCCAGACCCACAGGCTTCCCGCTGATCCCGCCGGTCTCGGGCAGATTGCCACCTTTCTCGGCTATGCCGACACCGATGCATTCGTCGCCGCTCTCTCGGCCCACCTCGCCTCGGTCGAGCGGCATTACGCGCTCTTGTTCGAGGAGGCGCCGAGCCTCGCCGGGCCGGGCAATCTCGTCTTCACCGGGGCCGAGGACGATCCCGAGACGCTGCGCACCTTGGCAACGCTCGGCTTTGCCGATCCGGCAGCGGTCGCGGCGCTGGTCAGGAGCTGGCATCACGGCCGGTTGCGCGCGACCCGCAGCCAACGGGCGCGCGAGATCCTGACCGAATTGATCCCGGCCTTGTTGCGCATCTTCGGAGCGACGCCGCACCCCGACGCGGCGCTCAACCGCTTCGACCAGTTCCTGTCGCGCCTGCCGGCCGGAGTGCAATTGTTCTCGTTGTTCTACGCGAACCCGGCCCTCCTCGAACTGGTCGCCGACATCATGGCCGGAGCGCCGCTGCTCGCCGAGCTTCTGGCAACCCGGCCGGCATTGCTCGATCCGGTCCTGGCCGAAGGCTTTTTCGCGCCGCCGCCCGACCGCGCCGCCCTCGCCGCCGATCTCGGCGGGCTGTTGGCCGGCGCGCGCGATTTCGAGGACACGCTCGACATCCTGCGGCGCTGGGCCGGCGAGCGGCGGTTTCAGGCCGGGGTGCAATTGCTCCGCCGCACGCTCGACGGGGCGCGCGCCGGAGCCTTTCTCGCCGATGTCGCCGAGACCGCGCTGGCGGCGCTCCTGCCCGCCGTTGAGGCGGTTTTCGCGCGCCGCCACGGTCGGGTGCCGGGCGGCGCCTTCGCGGTGGTTGCGGCGGGTCGGCTCGGCAGCCGCGAAATGACGCTCGCCTCCGATCTCGATCTGATCCTGATCTACGACGCGCCCGCCGACAGCGACGGCTCCGACGGCGCGCAGAAATTGCCGGTCGCGACCTATTATGCGCGGCTCTCGCAGCGGCTGATCGGCGCGATCACGGCGCCGACTTCCGAGGGCCGGCTCTATGCGGTCGACATGCGATTGCGTCCGTCGGGCGAGGCCGGGCCGATCGCCTCGCACCTCGACGGCTTTGCCCGCTATCAGCGCGAGGCGGCGTGGACCTGGGAGCACATGGCCTTGACCCGCGCCCGCCCGGTCGCCGGCGACCCTTCCCTGTGCCGCCGGATCGCGGCGACGATCGCCGCGACCCTTGCCGCGCCGCGCGACCCGCAGCGGCTTCTGTACGATGTCGTCGACATGCGCCGCCGCGTCGCCGCGCAGGTTCCGCGCCCCTCGCCCTGGGATCTGCGCAACCGCTCCGGCGGGCTCGTCGACCTCGAATTTCTCGTGCAGTACCTCGTCTTGCGGGAGGCGGCGCGATGGAGCGCGGCCGTCCCGGCCGCAAGTGACTCTGCGGGCGAGACGCCCGCGCTCCCGATCGTCGGTCTCGACGTCGAGCACGCGCTCGCGATGCTCGCCGCCGCCGGGGCGCTGCCGCAGACGGCGCGGGAGGAGCTTTCCGGCGCGCTCGCATTGCTGCGCGAGGTGCGGGTCTTGCTGACCCTATTCTCCGATTCTCCGCCCGCATCGGGGGCGCTGTCCGAGGCTGATCGGGCGACCCTCGCGCGCTGCGCGGGGGCGGTTGACACCGCCCAGCTCGAAAGGGAACTCTCAGCCGCGACGGCGCGCGTGCGCGCCTGGTACGAGGCGCTGGTCGCGGCGCCGGCGCGGCGCGCGCATAAGACGACGACAGGAGAGACCTCGCAATGAGCCTCGCACCCGGCGACAAGGCCCCCGATTTCACATTGCCGACCGACGGCAACGGCACGATCGCGTTGTCAAAGCTCGCCGGCAAGACGGTCGTGCTCTATTTCTATCCGAAGGACGACACCTCGGGCTGCACCGCCGAAGCCTGCGCCTTTCGCGACGCCTTTCCCGATTTCGGCGGAACCGGCGCCGTCGTCATCGGCATCTCCAAGGATTCGCCGGCCGCGCACGACAAGTTCAAAAAGAAATATGCGCTGCCGTTTCCGCTCGCCTCCGATGCGGGGTCCGACGTCTGCGAGAGATACGGGGTATGGGTCGAGAAGAGCATGTACGGCCGCAAATATATGGGGATCGAGCGCAGCACCTTTCTGATCGACGGGACGGGGACGCTGCGCGGGGTCTGGCGCAAGGTCAAGGTGCCGGGACATGCCGCGGAGGTATTGAAGGCGGCCCGCGCCCTGTCGGCCCCGCCTCGCTGACCGCGGGCGCAACGGCGATCCTCGCCACCGCCGACCCGACGGCGAAGGCGGCGCTGAGCCATGCTCTCGCACAAGCCTGGCGCAGCGGCGCCTTGCCGGTCGGCAACAGCCGGCCGCCCGACCGCCCG